>NZ_JBICLH010000042.1:0-1559 GCF_043105125.1 Acinetobacter sp. TYF_19 | reverse complement strand
ACCAGGGTGGTATTTCAAGATTGGCTCCACCGAAACTAGCGTCTCGGTTTCAAAGCCTCCCACCTATCCTACACAAGTAAGATCAAAGTTCAATGTCAAGCTGCAGTAAAGGTTCACGGGGTCTTTCCGTCTAGCCGCGGGTACACCGCATCTTCACGGCGAATTCGATTTCACTGAGTCTCTGCTGGAGACAGCGCCCCCATCATTATGCCATTCGTGCAGGTCGGAACTTACCCGACAAGGAATTTCGCTACCTTAGGACCGTTATAGTTACGGCCGCCGTTTACTGGGGCTTCGATCAAGAGCTTCGCTTACGCTAACCCCATCAATTAACCTTCCAGCACCGGGCAGGCATCACACCCTATACGTCCACTTTCGTGTTTGCAGAGTGCTATGTTTTTAATAAACAGTTGCAGGGGCCTGGTTTCTGTGGCTGCCAATAGCTCAAGGAGTAAATCCTATCACCGTCGGCAGCGTACCTTCTCCCGAAGTTACGGTACCATTTTGCCTAGTTCCTTCAGCAGAGTTCTCTCAAGCGCTTTGGTCTACTCGACCTGACCACCTGTGTCGGTTTCGGGTACGATTCCTATGTAACTGAAGCTTAGAGACTTTTCCTGGAAGCATGGTATCAGCCACTTCACTGTACAAGTACAGCTTGCTATCAGTTCTCAGCATAGAGTACCCCGGATTTGCCTAAGATACATGCCTACAACCTTCCACCTGGACAACCAACGCCAGGCTGACTTAACCTTCTCCGTCCTCTCATCGCATTACATAGAAGTATTGGAATATTAACCAATTTCCCATCGACTACGCCTCTCGGCCTCGCCTTAGGGGTCGACTCACCCAGCCCCGATTAACGTTGGACTGGAACCCTTGGTCTTTCAGCGTGCGAGTTTTTCACTCGCATTGTCGTTACTCACGTCAGCATTCGCACTTCTGATACCTCCAGCATACTTCTCAATACACCTTCATCGGCTTACAGAACGCTCCCCTACCACTTGCAATAAATTGCAAATCCGCAGCTTCGGCATATAGTTTTAGCCCCGTTACATCTTCCGCGCAGGCCGACTCGACTAGTGAGCTATTACGCTTTCTTTAAAGGGTGGCTGCTTCTAAGCCAACCTCCTAGCTGTCTATGCCTTCCCACATCGTTTCCCACTTAACTATAATTTTGGGGCCTTAGCTGGCGGTCTGGATTGTTTTCCTCTTGACTACGGACGTTAGCACCCGCAGTCTGTCTCCCGGATAGTACTCATTGGTATTCGGAGTTTGCATCGGTTTGGTAAGTCGGGATGACCCCCTAGCCGAAACAGTGCTCTACCCCCAATGGTATTCGTCCGAGGCGCTACCTAAATAGCTTTCGGGGAGAACCAGCTATCACCGAGTTTGATTAGCCTTTCACCCCTATCCACAAGTCATCCCCTGGCTTTTCAACGACAGTGGGTTCGGTCCTCCAGTTAGTGTTACCCAACCTTCAACCTGCTCATGGATAGATCACCCGGTTTCGGGTCTACACCCAGCAACTAAACGCCCTATTAAGACTCGATTTCTCTACG
>NZ_JBICLH010000041.1:0-143749 GCF_043105125.1 Acinetobacter sp. TYF_19 | reverse complement strand
ATTAAATTAAGTTTTTAATTTTTAAATAAAAACCCCCTCAAGAGAGGGGGTTTTAGATCAAACTAACAATACATTAAAGCGCCGCAATCTGCTCCATATTCGCTTTAATCTTCGCTAACTGATCCGCAAACTCAGCAAGTTTTACTTTCTCGCCTTCAACCACAGCCGCAGGCGCTTTCGCCACAAAACCTTCATTTGCAAGTTTAGTTGCAATTTGGTCGTGCTGTTTTTGCACTTTGTCTAAGTCTTTTTGTAGACGACCCAATTCCGCTTTCGGGTCAATTAAACCCTTCATTGGAACGAATACAGACACATGACCGACTACGCTTGAAGAAGACAATGGTGGTTGTTCACCATTCGCCAAGAAGGTGATGCTCTCAACTTTCGCCAATGCTTTAAACAAGGGTTCAATACGAGAAATTTGTGCTTTTTCTGCTTCCGTTGTGTTCTGTAAAAGTACAGGTAATAAACGTGCATTACCTAAGCCCATTTCACCACGGATGTTACGTACCGCACCAATCAAACCTTGAAGCCATTGCATATCTGCTTCAGCCTGTTCGTTTACACGCTCAGGGTTGGCAACAGGGTATTGCGCCAGCATGATGGTTTCGCCAGAAATACCAAGCTTCGGTGCAAGCGTCTGCCAAATTTCTTCCGTCAAATACGGCATAAGCGGATGTGCAAGACGTAAAGATGCTTCCATCACCGCAAGAAGTACACGACGAACTTCAGCTTTACGTTCAACCGATACGTTTTCATCATTCAGAACAGGTTTCGTCAGTTCGACATACCAGTCACAGTATTCATTCCAAATGAACTCGTAAATCGCTTGTGCAGCCAAGTCTAAACGGTAAGTTGCAAAGGCTTGTTGTACCGCAGCTTCTGCTTTTTGCAGACGGCTCACGATCCACTGTTCAGGCAATTCCCAAAGGTCTTGACGAACTTCAGTACCAATCACTTGCTCTTCACAGTTCATCATCACGAAACGGGTTGCGTTCCAGATCTTGTTGGCAAAGTTACGGTAGCCTTCAACACGCTTCATATCGAACTTAATGTCACGGCCTGTGTTGGCAAGCGCACAGAAGGTGAAACGCACTGCATCTGTACCATAGGCTTGAATGCCTTCTGGGAATTCTTTACGGGTCGATTTTTCAATCTTCGCCGCTTGTTTCGGGTTCATCAGACCTGTAGTACGTTTTTGTACCAACGTCTCAAGGTCTACACCGTCAATCAAGTCAAGAGGGTCAAGCACGTTGCCCTTAGACTTCGACATTTTTTGACCTTCACCATCACGAACTAGACCGTGAACATAGACCGTTTTAAACGGTACTTGTGGCGTACCATCTTCATTCTTCATGAAGTGCATCGTAAACATGATCATACGAGCAACCCAGAAGAAGATGATGTCAAAACCAGTGACTAAGACATCGGTTGGGTGGAAAGTATTGAGGAAATAGTTTTCCGCATCTTTTTTGGCATCGCCCGTCCAACCAAGAGTTGAGAAGGTCCACAGCGCAGAAGAGAACCATGTATCGAGTACGTCTTCGTCTTGGCTAAGCGTAACATCAGCAGGGATGTTATTTTTCGCACGGACTTCAGCTTCGTCACGACCGACATAGATGTTGCCTTCAGCATCGTACCAAGCAGGGATACGGTGACCCCACCAAAGTTGGCGAGAGATACACCAGTCTTGAATGTTGTTCATCCATGCCATGTACATGTTGCTGTACTGCTCAGGGACAAACTTGATGCGACCGTCTTGAACCGCTTCAATTGCTGGTTGCGCCAATGGTGCAATTTTTACATACCATTGATCGGTCAATAATGGCTCAACGATCACGCCAGAACGGTCACCACGAGGTGGTTTCAATGTGTACGGTTGAATTTGGTCTAACCAACCTTCAGTTTCAGCTTGTTCAACCAGCTTTTTACGTGCTTCAAAACGCTCTAAACCAATATAGTCCACAGGAGCAGGGATGGTTTTAGAAATTTGCTCGCCCGCTTTCACGATGTATTCAAACTCAACCAATACTTCAGCATTTTTGTTGAAGATATTGATGATTGGTAATTCACAACGCTTACCAACTTCATAGTCGTTAAAGTCATGTGCAGGGGTGATTTTCACACAGCCTGTACCGAATTCTTTATCAACATATTCATCTTTCACGATTGGAACAGCACGGCCTGTAATTGGCAAGATGATGTTTTGACCAACAAGATGTGTATAGCGTTCATCATCCAGTGCGACTGCAACAGCGGTATCACCTAACAATGTTTCAGGACGTGTGGTCGCGACAACAATATGGTCTTTGCCATCATGGGTACGTAAGTTTTTATCTTCAAAGAAATATTTGAAGTGCCATAATGAACCTGCTTCTTCCTTATCCGATTCAACTTCGAGGTCAGAAAGCGCAGTTTGTAATTTTGGATCCCAGTTCACCAGACGTTTGCCACGGTAGATCAAGCCATCTTCGTGCAGTTTAACGAACACTTCTTTTACTGCATTGGATAAACCTTCATCCATAGTGAAGCGTTCGCGCGACCAGTCCACTGAAGAACCTAAACGACGGATCTGACGGGTGATGGTATCGCCTGATTGCTCTTTCCATTCCCAGATTTTTTCGATGAATTTTTCACGACCTAAGTCATGACGGCTCACACCTTGAGCACCCAACTGACGTTCAACCACCATTTGCGTGGCAATACCCGCATGGTCTGTACCAGGTTGCCATAAGGTGTTTTTACCTGACATACGGTTGTAGCGTGTTAAGGCATCCATAATGGCATTGTTAAAACCATGACCCATGTGCAAGCTACCGGTGACGTTTGGTGGCGGAATCATGATACAAAATGACTCACCTTTTTCAGAGGGCTTGAAATAGCCACGCTCTTCCCAAGTTTGGTACCATTTTTTCTCGATCTCGGTCGGATCGTAAGTTGTAGCGATATTTTGCGCTGAATCAGTCATAGTTCAAACAGTTCAAAAGTAGATAAAAAATTGCATCTATTGTAGCAAAGAAATCGCAAATGGGGGCATGTAAAGCAAATGCGTTGATCTAGCAATTGCGACATGATGCAGAGCGCTTTATGATGTGTCTAAACCTAGAGTGCGCTTTGTTCGCAGTAAAAATCAAAAAAAGGGGGGGCACTATGACTTATCAAATATCATTAAAATTAAAACCTGAAACTCACCAACGCTTTGCTCACATTCATCAACAGCTTAATGCCGGCGAAAGCCAAAGTCTTGCCAAACCTTTGGGTGAGGTTTTAGCGGATATTTCATGTGAAGTGATTGATCAAGTCTTTGGCGATCTTGCACGCTTGTCTACCTCAGGCGATGGGGAGTCTGAGAAAATTATTCAGCACATTGTGGACACTATGCGTAAGTACATGCCGTGGTCCGTGTCTTTTTTTTCAAATGACCGTCTAATTCCAATGGTGAATTATCTAGAGCAAATGATGTATGACACCGAGAGCACACATTTTTTAAGCTACCCAGTCGAAAAAACCTTAGTCACTGAACTTTTGGGTTGTGCGGAACAGATGGAGAAAGGCAATAACAGTTATGTTGCTCCAGCTTTGAAGGTGTTTACGCAAATTGTCGATCAAGGGGTGACCAGTCTGGTCCGTGAACCGAAAAAAATGCTTAAATTTAATCTGGTGGTCGATAAAACACTAAATGGGGTGATTAACTTAACGACCCAGTTGGGCTATAAACGTTTTGATAAGTTAGGGCGTATCTATGATGCGCAGATGATGAGTCAATATTTCGATCATTTCCTGACTTTTTTAAATGATCAATCTGCAAATAAAACTTCGGTATGAGGCAATAAGGACATGGCACAGTTAAACAGTTTAGAGGCTAAGGTGGTGTGGATTACGGGGGCATCTTCTGGGTTAGGTGAAGCACTAGCCAAAGAGTGTGCTTTACAAGGGGCAGAGGTGATACTCACGGCAAGACGGTTTGATGAACTCGAAAAAGTCCGTGTCGGGCTGCTCAATCCAGATCAACACATTTCCATTTGTGCCGACATTACCGATGAAGCTCAAGTTCGTCATGCCTATGAGCAAGTGCTACAGAAAAAAGGTCGAATTGATTGGCTGATTAATAATGCGGGTTTAAGCCAACGTGCCTTGATTGCTGATACCAGCATGCAGACTGAACGTGCGATTATGGAAGTGGATTATTTCTCACAAGTGTTTTTAACCAAAACCGTTCTGCCGACATTTTTAGCGCAAAAATCTGGCCGTATTGCTTTTGTTTCGAGTGTTGCGGGGTTGTTGGGGACGCAGTACCGTGCCAGCTATTCAGCAGCCAAGGCTGCCATTCATATGTGGGCAAATAGCCTGCGTGCCGAAGTGGCCAATGAGGGCGTAGATGTATCGGTGATTTTCCCAGGCTTTGTTAAAACCAATGTCTCGTTTAATGCTTTAAATGGCGCGGGTAAACCACAGGGTCATCAAGACGAAGCGATTGAAAATGGTTTAGAACCCGATATTTTTGCGCAAACGGTGGTGAGTGCTTTGCTCAAAGGTGAAGAATACATCGTAGTCGGTGGACGCAAGGAGAAAATGGGGGTTCTGGTGTCTCGTTTATCGCCTACAACGTTGTATAAAATGATTCGTAAGATGAAAGTGAAGTAAATTGAAAAAGGCAGGAGGAAAGTCACTTCCACCTGCTTTTTGGGATCATGATGTTCACATATCTCATCCCCCTATGTATTGATAGGGGAGTCGCACTGTACTACTTACTGATTTTATATAAATAGTTTAAAAACAATTCCGCATTTTTCCCACGAACTTGCCAAGACATACAACGCACACCGCCGCCCATATGACAGACATTAGAAGACTGTACTGGAACAACAGTACGTTTGGTTACACTACGAATTTGCTGTAAAGCGACAGCATCTTCTTTAATCCCAAATTGCGGGAAGTAAATCCGTTCAGGCGTGACCAGCATGTTGGTGGATAAACCACATGCAGAACCAAATTTTTCATCGTAGATTTCGCTGCCATCATAAGGGGTGATGATTTCACGAATTTTAACATTGGGAATGCCGCGCTTTAAATCTGCTTTGAGTTGCTTGGCATAGTCGGGATGGGTAAGCGTTAATCACCAAGGTGTTTTGGTCAACAAAGCTGACCACGCCATCGGCATGTTCCAAGCCCCCTTGTTCATCGGCTTCAATGAACGCAATCTGCTTTGCACCTGTTAAAGCCATTAATTTTTTGCGGGCTTCGCTTTCGGTGAGCTTGTTATCCGCTAGAAATTTGGTGCTAAGGACGAGATTGCCATAACCATTTTCAACCCAGTTTCCGCCATCATTCAATAGTTTGCTTTGCGTAAACTGTAAGCCTGCTTTTTGACTATAGTATTTAAACACGTCTTGTACTTCATCTGAAATGGCCTGACCTTTTTTAGCGCCACCTTGTCCTGCGGCAGTGTAGCGGAAAATGACGGGTTGAGCAGGATTGGCGCTGGTAAAGTCGCGCATCCAAATGTCATGCATCGGTGCGATTGCCACATGCTTTTTGCCCAAGGCTTTGACATAGTCGGGGTAGAGGTGTTTGTCCGTTAGTACAACGACATTGTCTCCATTTTTAATAATTTTTTTTTGCATAATCGACGTGAAAATCAAAAATATCATCAATCATTTTTGCATAGTACGTATCATTACTTTGAGGGGGATGCCAGTACAATTAATTCAGCTTTGGCTACAAGTGGAATCATGCTGAGTACAGCCATACTTATTTTTAGTGCTAAAGATTTCATTATCTGTGACCTATTTACAGTGTAGGTAATGTCCATTTTTATTGTGTTCAGTGTAGAGAATTTTGCTCTAGTGAGCAATCTGCCATCCGAATGTACGATAGAAGGTGAGCGAGCATGAGCTATTTTTAACGCTCATGCTGTTTGAGTTTAGTGAATGTATGATTGGTCAATAGTCGTTGTTTAAGGATTTTGAATGGCAGTCCCATAAGCAAAGACTTCGACCATACCGCCTTGCATGCCCATTTCTGTGGTCGCCAGTCGCATACAAGCAATATGCGTTGCGCCGTGCTTTTCCGCTTCAAGTTTGAGTCGGACGATGGCTTCACGACGGGCGCGATCGACAACACTTTCATAGCTGGTGAGTCTACCACCCAAAAAGTTTTGCACGGTCGCCAGTACATATTTGAAATAATCGTGAGAAATCACAACATTGCTACTGATCATGTGCCCAGACTGCTCGAAGCTTACTTTGCGTAAATTACCCACAGTAATGTAAGCAAGACGCTTCTCGTTGTGTTCAAGCTCCGCTAAATGTTTGCGTTCATTATAGCGACCAAAGCCAAAACCGATGCTAAAGAGCACCGCAAAGATCAGCAGTTGGAAAATTAAACTTTCCATGGCTTAGGCCTGTGTTGGAAATGGATCGGGAAGATGGTTGTCTAACGGTGTGACATGGACTGCAGTACCATAAACAAATAACTCAGATGCACCTTGGGCAATATTTGAGGTTGAAAAACGAATACCTACAATGGCATTGGCCCCTAAGCCTTGTGCTTTTGCAATCATACGATTCATGGCTTCTTGGCGGGATTCTTCTAAAAGCTCGGTATAGGCAGTGAGTTCACCACCGACAATATTTTTTAACCCTGCCAAAAAGTCGCGCCCGACATGTTTACTTCGAACCGTACTGCCATAGACCACATCCAGTTGTTGAGAAATGCGATGTCCAGGAACAGACTCAAGGTTACTTAAAAGCATAATGTTCAATATTCAAATGATTTGATTATCTTTGAAGATAGGAAAAAGCCCAGCAAAAAGCAATAAAAAAGCCCACCGAAGTGAGCTTTTGATGTTGCAAACCTTAGTTTGCTGTTTTGTTGTATTTCACATCTGAAGATGAAGGTTGTTTCACCACTTGATCAGACGTATTGGCTTTTACTCCGCCACCGAGGGTTTTATACACTTCAACTTGGTTGTTCAAGTTTGCTTGTTCAAGCAATAACAACCCTTGTTCCGCTGAGTACGATGTACGCTGTGCATCAAGTACAGTCAGGTAGTTATCGATACCTGCACGGAAGCGTGCCGTTGAAAGCTTATAGGTGGTGTTGGTTGCATCTACCAGACGACGTTGCGCTGCTAGACGGTCACCAATATTTTCACGTACTGCCAAGGCATCATTCACTTCACGGAAAGCGGTTTGAATGGTTTTTTCATAATCTGACAACGCAATTTTTTGGTCAGTTTCTGAAATCTTCACATTGGCACGACGTGTGCCCCAGTCAAAGATTGGAATATCCAAGCTTGGGCCAAGTGACCATACAAAGGCACCTGATTTAAACAAATCGCTTAAATCTGTCGATGCATAACCTGCCGTACCCGTTAAGCTGATAGTTGGGTACAACTGTGCTTTTGCCGCACCAATGTTGGCACCCGCAGCAGACAATTGATATTCCGCAGCGCGGACATCAGGACGGTTATTTAACAAGTCGCTCGGCAAGCCTGCTGTCAACGCCGTACTTTGGGTAATGCGTTTCACCGGTTGAGGAGACAATAAGTTTGCAGGAACAGGCTGACCCACCAACAGGTTGAGTAAGTTCTGTGCTTGTGCAAGTTGAGTCTTGTAGTTCGCAACGTCATTACGCGCAGTTT
Organism: Acinetobacter sp. TYF_19; assembly: GCF_043105125.1. NCBI lineage: Bacteria > Pseudomonadati > Pseudomonadota > Gammaproteobacteria > Moraxellales > Moraxellaceae > Acinetobacter > Acinetobacter sp. TYF_19. The sequence continues at coordinate 136,104 of NZ_JBICLH010000041.1, read as the reverse complement.
CAACCGAAATTTGCGCTTGACGTACAGGGACTTCGCTGTCGATACCGACATCAAAACGTTTTTTGTTTAGATTGTAAGACTCAAGCTGCGCTTTTAAGGTTTGGTCTGCCAGTTTTAAATTGGCATTAGCAAACGAATAGCTCAGCCATGCTTGAGCAACCTGACCAATCAACGAAATTTGTGTTGCATCACGTGCACTTTGAGTCGCCAAATAGCTGTCTAAAGCATTGTCTTTTAAGCTACGAACACGACCCCAAAAGTCTAACTCATACGCAGTTACGCCAAGGGCAACATTATACGTTGTGATTGGCTTATTCGAGCTGAGTGTATCTTGGCGAAGCACACTACCACTTGCACCAATGGTTGGTAGTTGGTTGTTTTCGCTAATTTGATACGCTTGCTGAGCACGTTGAATATTTAAAGTCGCCGTACGGAGGTCACGGTTATTGGCTAGTGCTAACTCAATGACTTGGACTAAACGCTGATCAGCAAAAAAGTCTTTATAGCCTTGTTCTGCAACAGATGGACCTGTCGTTGAACCAATATATCCTGTTGGGATATCCGCTTGAGCGACGGGTTCTGGACCACGCATGCTTTGACATGCAGTCAAAGCAAGCGCAAGTGCAGATACCGCAATGCTACGACCTGAAATAGACCATACTTTTTGCATCACGATGTTTGCTCCTGATTATTTTGTTTCTTAGGTTTGTATTTGAAAATACTACGAATCCAAACAAAGAATACTGGAATGAAGAAAATACCCAACAGTGTAGAACTAATTACACCACCAAGGACACCAAAGCCTACTGAATGTTGGCTACCTGCACCAGCACCTGTTGAAAGGGCAAGCGGAAGGACACCAAAACCGAATGCAAGGGTGGTCATGATAATTGGGCGTAAACGCATTTTTGCAGCATGAAGGGTTGCATCAAACAAGTCTTCACCTTGTTCTTGCAACTCTTTTGCAAACTCTACGATCAAGATCGCATTTTTCGCAGAAAGACCAATCACGGCAACAATCGCAACTTGGAAGTAGATGTTGAACGATAAGTTTGGATCGCCCTTAATGATCATACCTAACCATGTCAGTGCAAATGCACCAAGAATACCGAGTGGTACAACTAGTAATACTGAAACAGGGATAGACCAACTTTCATACAATGCGGCAAGACATAAGAAGACGATAAGCATTGAAAGAACAAGCAGCGGAGCTGTTTGATTGCCCGAATCACGTTCTTCTAAAGATAAGCCTGTCCATTCATAGTCGAAACCTTGTAAGCCCATAGATGGTAACTTACCAATAATTTCTTCCATCGCGAGCATTGCATCACCTGAACTTACGCCCGGTGCTGGAGTACCTTGAATGTTTACAGAAGATACACCGTTATAACGCTCTAGACGTGGTGAACCATAAGTCCATTCGCCTGTTGCAAATGCTGAGAATGGAACCATTGTGCCGCTGCTATTACGTACATACCACTTGTTCAAGTCTTCAGGCATCATACGTGCATTTGCTTCGCCTTGCACATAGACTTTTTTCACACGACCACGGTCTACGAAGTCATTAATATATGAACCACCCCAAGCCATGCTCATGGTTGTATTGATATCCGCAATACTGACACCCATTGCGCCTGCTTGTGCTTGGTCAATACTAATTTGATACTGAGGTGTATCTTCTTGACCATTTGGACGCACACCTGTAAGGCGTTTATCCTGTGCTGCCATACCTAAAATCGCATTACGTGCAGCAATCAGTTTTTCATGACCTTGACCACTCGCATCTTTTAATTGGATGTCAAAACCAGCAGATACACCTAATTCAGGCATTGCAGGTAACTGTAATGGCATGATGTAAGATGCGTCTTTCACAATCATATTCAATGCCATACCACGTTGGATGATGGCACCAATTTGCGACTCAGGTGTCGTACGCTCACTCCAGTCCTTCAGCTTGATAAAGGCAAGACCTGCGTTTTGACCAACACCTGTGAATGAGAAACCAGAAACAGTAAAGATAGACTCTACATGTTCTTTTTCTTTATTCATGAAATAGTCTGTCATTGTGGTGATGACTTTATCGGTACGTTCAAGGCTTGCACTTGGTGGAAGCTGAACTAAAGTCATGACGACGCCTTGGTCTTCGTCAGGCAAGAATGAGGATGGTAAAGCTTTATATAGGCCAACTAAGCCTGCAATCACCAGTAAATAAACCACACCAGAAAATACTTTATGATGGGTCATACGGTTGACACCACCTTGGTATTTTACGGATAGCTTTTCAAAGCTGCTGTTAAACCAACGGAAGAAACGCGCAAAAATATTATTACTTTCTGCTTTATTCGGATCGTGTTGTTTTAACAAGGTTGCACACAGGGCAGGAGTGAATGTTAATGCCACGATCAGTGACAAAATCATTGCGGTAACTAGCGTAATCGAGAACTGACGGTAAATAACACCCGTTGTGCCTGCAAAGAATGCCATCGGTACAAATACCGCAGTTAATACACTGGTAATACCGACCAAGGCACCAGAAATCTGTTGCATTGATTTTTCGGTCGCAGCTACAGGGTCGAGGTGTTCTTCTTGCATTACCCGTTCTACGTTTTCCACCACGACAATTGCGTCATCAACCAATAAACCAATCGCTAAGACCATCGCAAACATGGTGAGCGTGTTGATTGAGAAACCGAAGATGTTAATGACAGCAAATGTGCCCAATACAACCACTGGAACAGCCAATGTTGGAATAATTGTGGCACGCCAATTCTGTAAGAACAGGAACATCACAATAAAGACCAAAATGATCGCTTCAATTAAGGTTTTAACAACACTCTTAATCGAAAGTTCAATAAACGGTGTGGTGTCATAAGCCAGTTGATCTTTTAAACCATTTGGGTAGTTTTTACGAAGTTCACTGAGGCGCTTTTCTACAGCCGCTGCTGTATCTAGTGCATTTGCACCAGTTGCCAGTTTAATCGCAACACCGCCAGCAGCCTTACCATTAAATTTAGAGTCGAACTGATAGTTATCTGACCCGAGTTCAACACGCGCAACATCACTCAAACGGACTTGAGCACCAGAAGATGTATTTTTTAGAAATATATTCTTAAATTGTTCAGGTGTTTGCAACATACTTTGCGCATTGACAGTCGCATTCAGCACTTGACCTTGTACAGAAGGTGCACCGCCTAACTGACCTACAGCCACTTGAGCGTTTTGAGCACGAATTGCAGCAGCAATGTCACTTGGTGTCACTTGCAAACTGTTCATTTTCGCTGGATCTAGCCAAATACGCATCGCATATTGACCACCAAAGACTTGAAGTTCACCAACACCTGCAACACGGCTCAGCGGTTCAGAGATGTTTGAGTTTACATAGTCATTAATGTCCGCCCCAGAAAGACTTCCATCTGGAGAGTAAAATGCAAGTACTTGCATAAAACTTGCGCCAGACTTGGTGACTTTTACACCTTGACGTTGTACATCTTCAGGTAAAAGTGCCGTTGCCGATTGTAGTTTGTTCTGTACTTGAACTTGAGCAATATCAGGATCGATGCCTTGTTCAAAGTTTAAGTTAATAGATGCTTGACCGTTACCCGCACTGTTTGAAGAGATATAACGTAGACCATCCAGACCATTCATTTGTTGTTCAATGATCTGAGTGACTGTGTTTTCAACAGTCTGTGCAGAAGCACCTGGATAAGTTGCAGCAATTGTCACCACTGGTGGTGCAATTGTTGGATATTGAGCAACAGGCATTGTAGTTAGCGAAAGAACCCCCGCCAACATAACCACCAGTGCAATCACCCAAGCAAAAATAGGGCGATGAATGAAAAATTGAGCCATATTCGTCTACCCCTTATGTATTTGAAGTAGCTTTTTGTTCAGTTTTTGCACCAGCTTCTGTCTTTTTAGCATCCGTTGTTGGAGCTTGAGGTGCTGCTGCTTTAGGTTGATACGGTTTCGCAACAACTTTCTGTTCAGCTTTAACTTTTGCTATTCCGTCAACAATAACTTTTTCACCTGTTTTAAGGCCTTCAGTCACAATCCAGTCTTGGCCTTGAATACCAACTGTGGTGATTTGACGAGGCTCTACTACGCCTTTGTCATTCACAATCATTGCCATCGCTTGACCTGTTGGTGTGCGAGTCACTGCAATTTGCGGCACTAACATCGCATTCGGGATTACGCCTTGAACGATTTGTGCATTGGCAAACATACCTGGAAGCAGCAAGTGATTCGGGTTCGGGAACACCGCACGAATCGTCACAGTCCCTGTATCTGGATTGACACTAGCATCAGAGAAAGCTAAGCGGCCTTCGATTGGATAGTCACTGCCATCTTCAAGTTTCAGCTTCACACGCGTGTTGTTACTGCTGTCTAAGCTACCTTTACTCAATTGTTGACGTAAACGAAGAAGTTCAGAGCTTGATTGGTTGATATCAACATAGATCGGGTCTAAACGTTGAATCGTCACCAATGGTTCTGTTTGGTTTGCAGTCACCAAAGCACCCGCAGTAACTGTAGAGCGGTTGGTTTGACCTGAAATTGGAGAGCGGATGGTTGAGTAACCTAAGTCTACTTCAGCATTTTTAACTTGTGCACGTGCTGCTGCCACTTGTGCTTCAGCGACATTCACTTGACCCACTAAGTCGTCATAGTCTTGTTTCGCAACAGCGTTGCTTGAAACCAGTTGCTGATAACGATTTAGTTTGGTTCTGAGTGTGCTTAAATTCGCTTCTTGTTGTAATAATGCTGCTTTGGCATTATCAAATGTTGCGCGGTTGGTACGAGAATCAAGTTCATAAAGTGCCTGACCTTCACGTACATAACTGCCTTCCGCAAACAAACGTTTTAGAATGATCCCACTCGTTTGTGGGCGAACTTCAGAGATTTCAAATGCCGTGGTTCTGCCAGATAACTCTACAGATTGTTCTACATTTTGCGGTTGTGCAACAATGACACCGACTTCAGTAGGTGGCATTTGTTGAGAAGCGCCAGCTTGCTGCGCATCCTTTGGATCTTTGCTACAACCAACAAGTGCAATACTCGTTGCTAATGCGCAAGCGGTAAGGGCTGGGGCCCAAAGCTTTGCCGTCATCATTGTTCCACCTCGATTAGATTCTTATCTAAAAATAATGTGTATTTAATTGGGTATATCTGCCACACAAGATGTAAAGCAGTGAAATCCAGATAATACTAATGCTCCAACCTGCGAGAACGTCGGATGGGAAATGTACTCCAAGATAGACTCTTGAAATTCCCATCATCAGCATCCATAAAAGAGCAATGCATACAACATGACGATGTGCAGAAAATGGTCGACTTAAGAAAATGGCAAGACACGCCAAAGTGGCAGCATACATACTGTGCGCACTCGGAAAGGAAGCACCATAGCTCGTCACTAGGTGAAACATTTCTGGTGGGCGTGGTCTTGAAATTAGAAATTTAAGTAGCCAAGCAGAAGCAATACTTCCAACAACGCCTAAACCAATAAAAACAACATCTCTATACTTTTTATACCATGCACGATGGAAACACCATAGAGTGGTTAGAAATAATACAAACGGCATGCCACCGAGTGCCGATAAAAGTATTGCAAGTTTATCTATATGCTCAGTTCTTAATGTGCTGAAATATTCGACCATCGCCAGATCTAAAGCTGTGAGTGGTTGAATGCTTAGAGCTAATGCACTGATTATAAATAAAATAATACCGATAAAAAGCAACAAGTAAGGCATGCTGGAACTCGTGTCATTTCAACCGATTTAAGCGCGGTTATTTACTGGGTTAAAGTGTACTCATCAGTACACTTTAATTCAAGTGTTGATTAATCATGTATAAAATTTTGTTCACAGTGTAACAAGAGCTCAAAATCGGTACAAAATCATTTTGTATGGTGTTTTGTATTGTTCGAACTTTCATCAACTTCAAGAGGTACTTTGGGTGGCCAAAAGAAGTCACTTGGTCGCGTTAGAAAATGGGTTAAAACCAATTTTGCTAACGGTTTCCACTGTTCAAAACGTACCCGACGTGCACGTAAAGCCACAATAATCGTGAGAGTAAAACTGACAAATAAGTTCGTCAGACCAATAGCGAGTACCCCGAGGAAAGATACAATAATCAAGCCAATCTCAGGACTACCATTAATATTCATCAGGCCTTGAATGAAGTTTGCTGAAGCAAAGGCAATATGGCGAATATCTAGGGGTAAACCCAAAATATAACCAATGGTTCCCATACTTCCTAGCATAATACCGAATAGAAAATTACCCGCCAGCGCACCTAAGTTACGTTCTATATAGCCTGCAAATTTATCGAGCCGTTCTTGTCCCATAATTGTTTTGAGACGAGGGTGTGCTTTTAAGCGTGGACCGACTTTGCGATAAACCGCCATATTGTCAAAATAGCCTGCTAAAAGTCCTGATAAAAACAAACAGACACCCGCAATCGCGGCATGTGGGATGGCCAAAGAGGTAAAAGGGTTTAAGTCATGTAAGACTTTCGCCGCTTTTGCATGGTTGAGTAGTGGTTCATGCATGCCCGTTGCCCATGCCCATGTAATAAAGGCGGCAACAGGGATGGCAATTGAGATATTGCCCAAAATAGCAATAAATTGGGTGCGAATAATATTAATAATCAGCGCTGCTAATTCAGCAATTTGCGCTGTTTTTGAACCTTTGCGCTGTTGTACGGTTGCCGCGAGTGCCGCCGCTGTCATTGCTGGTTGCTTTGTTGCCACGGTAAAGTGCAACACATGAATTAGCATAAACCCCAATGAGTAGTTCATGCTGTAAACAAAGGCTTGCATGAGCGGCGCCATGATCATCCGTGCAGACAAGATTTTCAGGGTGGCCATGGTAGCAATGATGACACCTGCACCCGCTGCGGACTTATACATGGCTAAAAAGCCTTGTTTGTCTGTACTTACATAGTGTTCCCCGGTTTTACTGGCATTTTCAGTCACCTGTAAAGCAATCAATTCACTATTGGTCGTCAGTAAAGAGCGCACACTCCGTTCACTATAAATTGCAGCGGTAATGTCGACTAAGAGCAGACTCACCGCTTCATAGTGTGCTTCGCCTTCTTCTACAATTAAATTGAGCAACAGTTCGACACGGTCTAAGCATTGCTCAAGTAAGGAAATCAGATAGGTTAAACTGACACTGACCCCAATGCGTTTGGTCGCACGGCGAATTTTTAATACCACATCACGACACTGTTCAATCATGACCAGTGCTTGAGAGGCGTCGGGTGGGGCAACCACACTGGAGGTTTCTGCCTCTTGATGTGCCTTTTTATACTGTTGAATGAACTCGATAATTTCGCGGTTCTGCACTAAAAAAGGCGATTCATATTCGGTCAGTTCAGGATGCGCATTAATAAACTCTGGATATAAACCAATACCACTAATCCGATAAGACAACACCGTAATGGCTTTAATCACTTCACTGCGAATTTTGACTTTTTCTTTTTGATTGGCATGCCCGTGATTGAGCAGGTTCAGCAGTTGTAGCCAGTCACTGTCTCGGATGTTATCGAGCCAATATTTGTCACTTCGGTTGGGAAAAACGCGACGGACTAAATTTTGCAGTTGAGTTTCGTCATTAATCAGCGGGAGAAAATGTGCCCCTAAACGCTGTGACAATTGGTTCCAAAACCCATCTAAAGACAAGATACCTGTATCGGCATAAAGACTGGTTTGTTTATATTGGGAAATAAGCCGCAGTACAAAGCTTTGTAAGGTTGATGCGGCATCGGGAGTGATGAGTAATGCTTGAATGAGCGCTTGAAATTTTTGGTGGATTTCATCGGTTTGATACGCATCTATTGGACGAATACGCTCCACCAACTCAATTAAAAGTTGATCATTTAAAACAGCTTGAGGTTGCTCAAGCTGTTGCTGCATTTGAGAAAACAGATCATTAAATTTTATATGCATAGGCAAGTTAAAAACATTTTAAAGCATCATTTGTTATTGAATTCGATATAAAGCCAGTTGGGCTAAATTGACCAGTGCTTGACGATATTGGCTGTCAGGTAAAGCCTGTAATGCTTGAAGTGCGGCTTCGGTTTCTTCATGCGCCCGTTGTCGACAGTAATCTAGTGCACCAGAACTGTTTACGATAGCAATGACTTGATCAAGATCTGCCGTTCCGCCTGTCGCAATACTTCGACGAACAATGTCATGTTCTTCACCCGTTGTATTTTTCAATGCTGAGATTAACGGCAAAGTCGGTTTACCTTCCATTAAATCATCGCCAATATTTTTACCTAATGTTTCAGCATCTGAGGTGTAATCTAAAATATCATCAATGATTTGAAAGGCATTGCCAAAGTGGCCTGCAAATAAACGTAGTGGTTCACGGTACTGCGGTGTCCCAGAAAGAATGGCAGCCCCTTCAGTTGCCAGTTCAAATAAACGTGACGTTTTACCGTGAATAATATCTAAATACGTTTGTTCTGTGGTTTCAGGCTGGTGCTGTGCTTGAAGTTGTAGTACTTCACCTTCGGCAATTTCACAAGTCCCTGTAGAAAAATCTTTGAGTAAGGTCATATCACCGAGATCTACCAACAAATCAAAGGCACGTGAAATTAGAAAGTCACCCACCAGTACTGCGGTCTGATTGTTCCAAGTTGCATTGGCCGTTGGGCGACCACGACGTAAGCCTGATTCATCGACCACATCATCATGGACTAAGGTTGCGGTATGCAGCATTTCAATGATGGCAGCAAGTTTACGCTGGCGTTCCAAATCTTCTGCACCGCAGGCTTTGGCAGCCAATAAGCACATAATGGGACGCATGCGTTTTCCACCTGCTTCAACCACATGTTTACTCACCGCCATGACCAATGCCACTTTAGAGGTAATGCCTTCATTAATAAATGTGTCCATCGTGGCAAAGTCTTGAGCTACAGGGGCGAGAATATCTTGCTTAAAGTCGATGGTCATTTGAAGAGCGGCCTCATCTATATAAAGTGATAAAAATCAGCATTACCAGTATTGTGTAAATAGGGATACATGTCTAAATGATTCATTTCAATCATAAATAGGACTCGCTAGCGTGCGAGGCTATATTTTACGAAAGACAGTTCCTTATTTCCCCAATGTATAAGCGTACTGCATTTGTAGGCTTATTTACATTTTAAAAATCAATTCATCTATACTATAGCGGATTGATTTTAAAAATCTATTTCATTGTAAGCAAAGTCAAGCCAGAGTTGAACTGTAATTTGTTGATTGAGTTTTTCTCGATTATTAAATAATCGTTAATTTAGTCTAATAAGTTCGGCAAATCTCTTGTTGTTTGAGTCAATATCACTTAAAATCCTTGCCCTTGATTAACCCCAGTGGCGTTCGTATTAAGATCGATATCTTCCTTTATCGGCACGACGACACGGGCATGTTTGGAGTACATTATGTACGCAGTAATCCAAAGCGGTGGTAAACAGCACCGTGTTGTAGAGGGTGAAACCCTTAAAGTTGAATTGTTGAAAGCTGAAACTGGCGCAACTATTACGTTTGATGACGTATTAATGCTAGTAAATGGTGACAGCATTCAAATCGGTGCTCCAGTTGTTGCTGGCGCTACTGTAACTGCTGAAGTAGTTAGCCATGGTCGTCACGACAAAATCCGTATTGTAAAAATGCGTCGTCGTAAACACTACCGTAAACAACAAGGTCACCGTCAATGGTTCACTGAGTTGAAAATTACAGCTATTTCAGGCTAATCACGAGGAGTAATGAGACATGGCAACTAAAAAAGCCGGTGGTTCGACTAAGAACGGTCGTGATTCGAACCCTAAAATGCTTGGTGTTAAAATCTACGGTGGTCAATCTGTGACTGCTGGTAACATCATCGTTCGTCAACGTGGTACAGAATTCCACGCAGGTCAAAACGTTGGTATGGGCCGTGACCATACTTTGTTTGCAACCGCTGACGGCGTAGTAAAATTCGAAGTGAAAGGTCAGTTTGGCCGTCGCTACGTAACTGTTGAAGCGTAAGTTTTAATAGTAAGAAAACCCACAGTTTTGTGGGTTTTTTTTCGTCTATTTATATTGTTAGCTTATTTTTCTTGTGTTTTTGTATTTTGATATAAAGCACTAAATACCAATAAATAGCGATGTAAATCACAAAAATAGGAGTGTAATAAAGAAACAAAATTAAAAGAAAGGCAGACGGATATGAATAAAATAGATACAAATGTCTTGGGTAATCCAGACAGCCAGATAATGAAAGTCTCTGGTCAGAACTTAAAACAAGAACATACTCATATTAGTACTGCAGTTTCTGCTGTAATGATTCTACAAACAATTAAGCCAAACCATTGTCTACAAAGGTTTGCTATGAATGTGCTTGTTTTAAGTGCGATTTTAATGACAGCGAATACAAATGTTTTTGCAGGTTCGTGTAACTCTAATCAAGATACAGGTAGTTGTCCCGAAAGTGGAATCCCAGGACCCGCAGGACCTGCAGGGGCTGATGGTGAGGATGGATTGAGTGCATATGAAATTGCGGTCAATACAATGAGTTATAATCCTGATCTCGAAAATGAAACAGCTTGGATAGAGAGTCTTCAGGGTGCCACTGGAGCACAAGGTGAACAGGGTCTTCAAGGTTTACAGGGTGAGCAAGGTATCCAAGGCGTAAAAGGTGATACTGGAGCACAAGGTGAACAGGGCTTCAAGGTGTGCGAGGTGAAACTGGAGCGACAGGATATAATGCTTATCAAGTTGCGCAAGTTAATGGTTTTGACGGTAGCATCACTGAATGGCTCGCGAGCTTAAAAGGCGATATGGGTAATACAGGGATGACTGGTGCAACAGGTTTTAGTGCTTATGATGTTGCAGTTGGTAATGGCTTTGAGGGCAGCATTACTCAATGGTTAGGAAGTCTTAAAGGTACAAACGGTACCAATGGGATCTCTAAAGAAGTGATGGATGCTGCTGACACCTACATCCTGAATGAAGCAAAAACTTATGTGAACCAAGTTGGGCAACAAACCCTCAATCAAGCAAATGCTTATACCGATAGTCGTGTAAATGCCTTGAACCGAGACATGCGAAAACTCGAAGATCGAACCTATGCAGCAGTTGCATCAAGTATTGCGATAGCATCTTTACCGCAACCGACAGATGCTGGCTACAATATGTTTAGTGCCGGTGTGGGTACATGGGAAGGTGAGCAAGGTTATGCTTTTGGTCTCAGCGGTGCGACTGAAAGTAACAAATATGTATACAAAGTAGCTGTGACAACCAATAGTGAAGGTGATTTCGGTGCAGGTGCAGCAATTGGTTGGCAATGGAAATGACAGTGATAATTCTTAACCTCAGTTAGAAAAGCCTCTGCACATTCAGAGGCTTTTTTATATATAAAGGACACATCTTATCTTCATCATGATGGATATTTCACAACATTAAGCACCAATAAATATACAAATCTTCTTATATTCTCAATTATTAGCCATAAAATTTGATTTAAGATAGCTCATCTAACAAATTGCGACTGCGCAAATTATAAAAGGTGAGATTATGAAAATGCTTCGTAAGACTTTATATGCAATGACAGTGGGTGTAGTAACACTTGGCCCTGTTATGAGCAGTACAGTATTTGCAGCTCCGGTTGCAGCATCGGAGCAACAAGCCACGACGAGTTTAGTGAAACAGTTGAGTGGTATTCAAAGTATCAGTTCTAACTTTGAGCAAACCACCAAAGTCACAAATTCATCTAAAGCGCCGAAGAAACAAGGTTTATCTGCCCAGCACATGAATCAGACTTTTAAAGGAGTGATGAAAGTTGAGCGTCCAGGGAAATTCTATTGGGAAACCACAAGCCCTGCGAAACAAACCATTGTAACTTCGGGTAAAACGGTATGGATTTATGATCCAGACTTACAGCAAGCGGTTCGTCAAACTTTAGATGAACAGGTGGCGAATACACCTGCACTATTATTGTCAGGGAATACGGAACAGATTCGTAAGTCATATCGTATTACGCAACCAAATCAGAGCAAAACCTACTATACCTTGTACCCAAAAAGCGATGATGGTGCATTTCAAAGCTTAACGATCAGTTTTGGTGCGAAAAATGCACCAACGCTAATGATCTTAGAAGATTCTTTGGGACAAACAACCTATGTGCGTTTTAATAACACCAAGGTAAATACCAATATTCCAGCTTCAACCTTTAACTTTACTCCGCCTAAAGGCACAGACATTATTGACCAATAATATGAGTCTGTTGTTCAAAACCACCTTCGGGTGGTTTTTTATTAGATCAAGTTCAGTTACATAACGTGGTGGGAAGTAATGGCTGTGCTTTGTATAGTCTGTGCTATTGAATACTTAACTGCGGGTAAATCATGATATTACTTCATAACAATAAAATGGGATCTGTCTTCGCAATGATGTTGTGTGCTGGATTGCTCAGCGCATGTCAGCCACAAAATGACAGTAACGCTGCAAAAAATGAAGAGACAGCTAAACCAACTCAAGTCACACAGACTTTGCCACTGATTGAGGCAAAAGTTCGACCATTACAATTGGCGCGTTCTATTGCTTGTGATGAGGAAGGATGTACCCAATACCAGCTGTACAGCGTGGAAACGAATGTTCCATGGATCAATCAATATTTTGATGAGCGGATGAAAAAAGCCAATCCTGTGGCGTTTGAAAGCTCGAAGCAAGCAAAGCCACAGATCGATGAAAACATGCTCAGTGAAACTTTGTCTGATGTCCGTTATGTGGCGCAGCGTGGAAAATATGCTGATTTTGTCTTGATGAATTATCACTACCCAGCGCGTGCCGCACATGGCATGTATCACAACGAATACATCACCTTAGATTTGGCAACGAAAAAACGGGTTGCGCTGAGTGATATCGTGGTAGACAAGACTGAATCGCAATTATTAGATGCATTATATAGTGCCAATAGTATGTGGCTGTCCGATCATAATATTTCACGCGAGCAATTGAAGCTGACCGATAATTATTATATGAGTGCCAAAGGTGTGGTGTTTGTCTATCCCTTATATGAATTAGCGTCTTATGCAGAAGGGATGTCTGAATTGGTTTTACCGTATCAACAAGCCAACGGCTTAATTAAGGCGGAATATTTGCCGAGTTTTGTCGATTATGCAGCTGAACGAGAAAAATCGAGCAAAGAAAAGCCATGAAAATTGCTGTAATAAGCCACAGCTAGTGATCGCGTGACTGTATTTTTCGGCTTGAAGCGCTTACACTATAGCCAGTTTTTTTCTTTGCAAAAGATTGGCTATGATCGACCCGAAATTACTCAGAAATAATATTGAGGCTGTAAATTTAGCCTTAGCAAAACGTGGTGTACAACTGAATGTTGAAGAATGGGCATCACTAGAAGCTCGCCGTAAAGAGATTCAATCCAAAACTGAATCTCTTCAGGCTGAACGTAATTCGGGTGCAAAACAAGTTGGCCAAATTAAAAAAGCTGGTGGTGATGCATCTGAAATTATGACGCGCATGTCAGCGATTGGTGATGAAATCAAAGCCGCAGAAGTCGCTTTGTCTGAATTACAAGCTGAACTTGAAGCAAAATCACTTAGCATTCCAAACTTGCCAGATGAGTCTGTTCCTGAAGGAAAAGACGAAAGTGATAACGTGGAAATCCTCACATGGGGTACGCCGCGTACGTTTGACTTCGAAATTAAAGACCATACTGACCTTGGTGAGTGGATGGGTGGTCTTGAGTTTGAAACAGCGACCAAATTGACAGGTTCTCGTTTCAGCGTGCTCAAAGGACCACTTGCTCGTTTACAACGTGCGATTACACAGTTCATGTTGAATACACATACTTTGGAAAATGGTTATACCGAAGCTTATGTGCCATATTTAGTCAATGCTGACTCACTCCGTGGTACAGGCCAATTACCTAAATTTGAAGAAGATTTATTCAAATTACAAGGTGAAAAAGAGTATTACCTCATTCCAACTGCGGAAGTTCCTGTAACCAACTTCGTGCGTGATGAAATTATTGATGCAGACCGTTTACCACTGAAATATGCAGCACATACGCCATGTTTCCGTAGTGAAGCAGGTTCATATGGTCGTGATACGCGTGGCTTGATTCGTCAACACCAATTCGACAAAGTTGAAATGGTGCAAATTGTTAAACCAGAAGACTCAATGCAAGCGCTTGAAGAGCTTACAGGTCATGCTGAAGGGATCTTGAAAGCACTTGGTTTACCGTACCGTAAGATCATTCTTTGTGGTGGTGATATGGGCTTCGGTGCAACTAAAACTTACGATCTTGAAGTCTGGGTACCAAGTCAAAATACGTACCGCGAAATTTCTTCATGTTCAAACATGGGTGACTTCCAAGCACGTCGTATGAAAGCACGTTACCGTGCAGACCAAAAGAAAACTGAATTTGTACATACGCTGAATGGTTCAGGTTTGGCTGTGGGCCGTACTTTACTTGCGGTCATGGAAAACTACCAACGTGCTGATGGTTCGATTGAAATCCCAACCGTGCTTCGTCCATATATGGGCGGTGCTGAGTACATTGACTAATAAAGTCGATGTACTGCACAGTTTTGTGCACAATAATTGCTTTAAGACAGTCAGATAAAACTCATTGAGGTCGTGTGTGGATATTTTTCCAATCTCTTTAAAGTTGCAACAGCAACCTTGTCTGATTGTCGGCGGAGGGCATATTGCTTACCGTAAGGCAGTGTTGTTACATAAAGCAGGGGCAGTGATTCATATCATTGCTCCTGATATTGATGAAAATTTATTGCAACTGGTTGAAGAAAGCCAAGGGCAATATATCCAAGCGCTATATCCTGCGCAGATCCAACTCAATGACTATCGTTTAGTGATTGCTGCAACAGATGATTATGCGGTGAATACTCAAGTCTTTGAGGACTGTGAAGCGCTGAAAATACTGGTCAACAGTGTTGATGATCCACCACATTGTCGTTTTATGGTTCCTGCCATTGTCGATCGTTCGCCTTTGGTGATTTCAGTGGCCAGCAATGGTACATCCCCCGTGTTATCTCGCCAAATTCGAACCCAGCTTGAAACCAGTATTCCACATGGGATGGGTAAGCTGGCTGAATTTTCAGGAAAATGGCGTGCAGCGGTGAAAGCGAAGATTTCCAATCCTGACGAGCGCCGTGTTTTCTGGGAAGATCTATATGCAAGTCCACTGAAAGAACAAGTTTTTCATGACAATCTGACAGAAGCAGATAGTTTAATCGAGCAAGCACTGGCAGAGTGGAAAACCCCGAAAGGTGAAGTGTATTTGGTTGGTGCAGGTCCAGGTGATCCTGAGTTGCTGACCCTTAAAGCACTGCGTTTGATGCAACAAGCCGATGTGGTGATTTATGATCGTTTGGTTTCCCCTGCGATTATGGAACTCTGTCGCCGAGATGCAACAAAAATTTATGTGGGTAAAGCCCGTTCTAACCATGCTGTTCCGCAAGAAGGCATTAATGCCTTACTGGTGGAATATGCCTCAAAAGGTCAACGTGTTTGCCGTTTAAAAGGTGGTGATCCTTTCATCTTTGGTCGTGGTGGTGAAGAAATTCAAGAGCTTTTTGCAGCAGGTGTACCATTTCAAGTAGTGCCAGGAATTACGGCAGCTTCGGGTTGTTCGGCTTATGCAGGCATTCCGTTGACACATCGCGATTATGCGCAAAGTGTGCGTTTCCTTACGGGCCATTTAAAAGAAGGTTCGCCTGAGTTACCATGGGATGAGTTGGTTTATCAGAATCAAACGCTTGTGCTGTACATGGGCTTAGTTGGTTTAGAGAAAATTTGTGAAAAGTTAATTGAGCATGGCCAGCGCCCAGACATGCCTGTTGCTTTGATCTCGAAAGGTACTACGCCAGAACAAAAAGTGCTGGTCGGGACCTTAGCGGATATCGCATCAAAAGTTGAAGAAAATCATATTCAAGCGCCTACATTGACCATCATTGGTGATGTAGTAAGCTTGCGTGAACAATTACAGTGGCAAGATTAATTATTGCCATATTGAAAGAGTAGAGAAAAGCTGTGATCCATGTTGTTTTATACGAGCCCGAAATTCCTGCAAACACAGGCAATATCATTCGTTTATGTGCCAATACTGGAGCGCAGCTGCATTTGGTTAAGCCTCTCGGCTTTGAACTGGATGATAAAAAACTCAAACGTGCAGGTTTGGACTACCATGAGTGGGCGCGCATGCAAACTTGGGAAACATTCGATGAGTGTTTAGCAAATTTAGCCCTAAAAGGTGTCGATATAAATGCGATTTATCCTTTAACCACCAAAGGAACGGAAACGCCGCATACTTCGGATTTGAATCGTCCCGTGGCTTTACTCATGGGACCTGAGACGCGTGGTCTGCCTGAACAGGTTCGTATGTTATTTCCAAAAGAGCATTGGATTCGTTTGCCAATGGCTGAAAACTCGCGCAGTTTGAACTTATCCAATGCGACAGCTGTGATTGTGTATGAAGCATGGCGTCAGCAGGGTTTTAAGCCTTTAGCCTAATCAAATTACTGTGACAGAGCCCGCTTAAGCGGGCTCTGTTTTTTCTAGCTTTTGATCGAATCCAGCTCTGGATTTTAAAACTTTAAGCATATTGGCTTCGACCCAATCTTTCATTTGATAGGCATTTTGAGCAAAGTCTTTGCCAATCTCGGTTAACGCATATTCCACTCGAATCACGTTGTCTTCATGAATGGTTCGCGTCAAAAAACCATCGCGCTCTAAGATCTTTAATTTTTGTGACAGCACTTTAGGTGAAATACCTAAAACATTTTTCTTGAGCTCATTAAAGTGTTGAGACTCTTGATCCAGCGTATACACAATCAATAAAATCCACTTGTCTGCAAATTTTTCAAAAAAAAGACGAGCAGGACAATCTGGATGAAAAATATTAAATTTCATTGGCTTATTCATTTTACAAAGATCCTCAAGCTGTCTTTTTTGCTTTTCATACCTTGTATTTGACCAGTTACCAAGTGGTAACTAATTGATACTAGGTTTCATAAGTATATCATGAATACAGACTTAATGCAGCGCTGTCATCAGACTACGCTTTCGCAAAATACTGGCAATTGGATGGATCACATAATGAAAGTTTCTGAGGCTGTTGTTTTTATTACGGGTGCGAATCGTGGCTTAGGACTTGCCATCGCTCGGGAGGCACGTCGTCAGGGCGCTAAAAAGATCTATGCGGGTATGCGCCAGATTGGGAGTTTTCAGGAAAAGGGGCTTACCCCGATTCAACTGGATGTAAATGACGAAGCATCTATTCAGCAGGCAGCAGAACAATGCGCAGATACCACGATTCTTGTGAATAATGCGGGCATTGCGCTTTTGAATGAGCATCCTGTCAAGCCAATATCATTACGACTACGCAAAAGATTTTGGAAACTAATTTATTGGGCTTGATGCGGGTGACGCAAATTTTTGCTCCGATCTTACAAAAGAACCAACAGGCTTATGTGGTCAATATTCTCTCAGATGTATCTTGGGAGCCAAGCACTTTTTTGACCAGTTATGCCATTTCTAAAGCGGCAGCATGGTCCTATACCAACTCAAGTCGTCAGTGGTTGTCTCGATTTAATATTCAGGTCATGGGGGTGCATGTGGGTTTTATTGACACCGATCTGACTCGTTCATTACCCATTACTAAGATTGCGCCAGAAACAGTGACTCAAGAAATCTTTCAAGGCATCGAGCAAAATGCTTACGAAGTTTTGGTCGGTGAAAAGACCCAGCAGTTGAAACAGGGCCTAAGCGATGAAGTTGCAAGTTATGTGAAACTTAAGCCCGATCAGGCAAGTGTTTAAGATATTTCATACTGTTTATTTTTAATGGTTTACGTGGCGCAGCATCATGATTGACGCAGCGATGCCAATCAACCAATTCAAAAGAGGAAACTAAAATGTCGAATATTTCAGTGGTTTTTTATTCAGGCTATGGACATACCAAAGTGATTGCACAAACTTTTGCGCAAGAAATTGGTGCAAATTTGGTGGAGATTGACCCAAATGGAGACATTCCAGAGCAAGATTGGCTGACACTGGATCAATCTGATGCAATTGTATTAGGTGCACCAACTTATATGGGCACTGCGCCGTGGCAATTTAAAAAGTTTGCCGATGCATCTTCAAAAAAATGGTTTACTCGTGCATGGCAAGATAAAATTTTCGGTGGCTTTACCAATATAGTGCAAGCTTAAATGGTGATAAGCAAGTGACCTTAATTCAACTGCAAACACTTGCATCGCAGCATGGCGGTATTTGGGTAAGCTTGGGCTTATTGCCTGCCAATAGTAAAGCGGCAACCCGTCAAGATGTAAATAATTTGGGTGGTTCTGTAGGTTTGTTGGTTCAATCACCATCGGATGCAAGTACGGATGAAATCCCAGCCGGTGATCTCGAAACCACAAAAGCCTATGCACAACGTATTGCTAAAATGACTAAACAATTTAAGGGCTAGTTTTTTAGCTCTAGTTTAAAAAAGAAAAAGACGCACTTGGCGTCTTTTTCTTTTTGAATGAAAGATTAGAGCGGATCGTCAAATTCATTATGTTGTGGTGCAGGTTGCTTAAAGCCTTTGGTTTTATAACCTAAGTATAAAATACCAAACATTGCCCACCATAAACCGAATTTCAACGCGGTTTCTTCAATTTCTAGCCACATGGCAAAGATACTGAGGAATCCACACATTGGAATTATCACAAAGCTAAAGATATCTTTAATATTCTTTGTGCGGCCATCACGCAGTGCATATCTTGAAATCACCGATAAGTTTACAAAGGTAAATGCAGTTAATGCACCGAAGCTGATCATCGAAATAACGATGTCTAAGTCCATGAAGCCAGCTGTTAATGCTACAGCACCTACAATGAGAATGTTATAAGACGGTGTAAAGCTTTTCGGACTAATATGGCCAAAAATCTTCTTGTTAATTACGCCATCGCGGCCCATCACATACATTAAGCGTGAAACGCCTGCATGTGCCGAAATACCCGATGCCATAACAGTCACAATTGCGAAGTACAACACCACCGTTTTAAACGCAACGCCACCGACGGCTTGTAAAATGTCAGGCTGTGTTGCAGCAACATCTTCAAAGTAAGTCTTTGGATCGTTCGGGAAGTAAATCTGCATGAAGTAGGTGCTGATAATAAAAATCACACCAGCCAAGAGTGCCGTTAAGAAAATCGCTTTAGGTAGTGTTTTCTCGGTATCTTTTGTTTCTTCTGCCAGCGAGCTGAGCGAGTCAAAACCTGTGAATGAGAAGCACAGCAAAGTTGCACCTGTAATCAGGGCACCCAGTGAAGTAAGCTCATTCCAGAATGGCTCTAAACTCCATAACTGATATTTTGCATTGACCAAAGTACCATCTGCGTTGACACCACCAGCAAGCAAGCTGTAAACCATCCACGTGAAGTAAGCAATCACACCTAATTGGACAAAAACGATCAAACCATTAAAGTTTGCAACGAAGCGTGCACCACGTAAGTTGACCGCGGTCATAAATGCAGTTAAACCTACCACCCAGACCCAATGGTTTACATCAGGGAATAAGGCTTCAAGGTAAATCACGGCAAGAATGATGTTGACCATTGGAGACAATAAATAGTCTAACCATGATGACCAACCGACCATAAATCCGACATTCGGATGGATGGATTTTTGCGCATAGGTATAGGCTGAACCCGAGGAAGGGTAGCGACGAATCATGTGACCATAACTGATCGACGTGAATAAAATTGCAATTAAAGCAATGATATATGACGTTGGCACATGATAATGACTTTCTTCTGATACTAAACCGAAAGTATCAAATAATGTCATTGGTTGAATATAAGCTAAACCAATAATAATGATGTGCCAGAGACCTAGCGTTTTTTGCAGTTTAGCTGCCGATTGAGTCCCAGAAATATTAGTCAACGGCGTTATCCTCTTAATCGTTGATCAAGGATCAGTCATGTTTAATAAGGATCGTTTGAGACGAACGATCCCCCCTGTGTTTAATTTCAAAAGTGCGCCAATCTACATTAATTTGGCCGCTTTTGTCAGTAACTTTTTCAGATTTTTTAGCAGTTTTTATGCCAATAGGTATAAGGAAAGCATTATTCCTTATGGCAAATAAAAGCCCGATGTTTAAAAAAGCATCAGGCTAAGATTGTCGCTATATTGGCTGATTTTTTATGAATTACCAAGCTTTTTCTAAAATTGCTTTTAAATCTTTTAAGCTGGCTTCTTTCGGGTTGTAAATGATTGAACCATCGTTGAGGGCTTTTTCTGCCACCTCATTGAGTTGTTCTAAGGTCACTTTTCCTGTTTCACTCAAGGTACGGGGTAACTTGGTTAGGGTAAATAAGCGATCACGCATGGTGAGTAATGTGCTGATGGCTTTGTCTGCACGTAAGTGGGCAGGAGTCTGCGCATAAATGTCTGGCCCTGCAAGTGGTAACAGGAGCTCTGCAATCTTTTCTCCATTCACTTCCTTGTTAAATTCAAGCACATAAGGGAGAAACAGGTTCATGCATAGTCCATGCGGCAAGTGTGCAACTGCACCTAAGGCATGTCCAAGTGAGTGTACAAGGCCCACCATCGAGTTTGAAAATGCAATGCCAGCCATGGTCGAAGCTTGAGCCAATTCTAAGCGGCCGTTGGCATCACTTGGATTATCCAGCACATTAAACAAATGATTGCTGACTTTTTTAATTGCTGCCGTAGCATAGGCATCTGAAATCGGATTGTGTGCCATGCATGTATAGGCTTCGACGGCATGGGTCATGGCATCCATTGCGGTCATCGCAGTTAAGTGCGGTGGCAGGGTTTGGGTCATGCGTGGATCGAGAATCGCAGCATGCGGCATTAGATAGTACGATGCGAATGGCAGTTTGACATTTTTCTCTGGATCAGACACCACGGCAACCATGGTAACTTCAGACCCTGTACCTGATGTGGTTGGAATCACAAAAAAGGGTTTGAGTGGTTTAGGTAGGTTGTGTGCCCCAGAGTATTTGAGTAAGTCATCACCACCTTCAGATACCAAAATATTGGTGGCTTTCGAGGTGTCAATCACCGATCCGCCACCGACAGCAATAATCGCATCGCACTGATGTTCACGATATAAATTGGCCGCTTTACGTACTGTCTCTAAGCTTGAATCGGGTGGAACATCATCAAAAATTGCACCAATTACCGCATCGGTAGACTCAAATGCTGCTTCAATGGGTGCAAGTAAATTGTTGGCACGAACACCTTTGTCGGTAATGATTAAAGGTCGGGTTGCCCCTAATGTTGCCAGTTCAAATGGAATGTGTTCTAAAGCAGCATGACCAGCGATCACTTTTACAGGACAGAAAAATTCGTAATAAGGCTTCGCCATGTTATGCACTCCGTTTTAAATATGATTGGGCTACTTTGAGATAAATATTTGCAGCGCCTGTGAGTTTTTCTTTTAAACCCAATTCAGTTGGGTATTCTTTGACGGCAAGTTCAGCGACCATTTTCGGTAAAATCAACGATTCCATTTTATTTAGACAGCGAACGAGGCGAATTGCATAGGAAATATCGCCATCTGCAATCATGCGGTCATGCGCAAATGCTTGTGCTGTACTTTCTTGAAAGGAAAACACCAAAAAGGCATGACTTAGATGTTTAAAAGTGATGGTTAAATCTGCCTTTAAACTTCCTGGAGTAAGTAGTTCGAGTTGATGGTTTTCGGTCACTTTGGCTAAAAAAGCCGGGCCGTTTGGAAAGACATTCATCGATAAGGTGAAATTGGCTGGAAATCTGGCAACTTCTTGTTGAATTTCACTATCGACTTGGCTGGCCATGACCAATCCTCGGCCAATCACATCCATCATAAGTTTGACATAGGTCAATTGCAGAGCGGGTTTCACTGAATTTACGTTAATCACTCGCTGTTGTCCTTTCTAAAAATAATTATTAGTTTAGAGTAAATACTCTAATTTATTTTTCCATGAAAAGCAAAGCCTTTATATATGCTGTACTTGAACTTCTTTAAAGTAACCGTTGTGCTGTAAAGTTTCAATAATGTCAGCACATAAGTTTTCAAAACGAGGGTAGTTTGATTTGAGGTCTGAGATACGCACCATTTCTAAGCCCGCATAGCCGCATGGATTAATGGTGTGAAACCCAAATAAGTCACAGTCAATATTTAAGGATAAACCATGATAACTGCGGCCTTTACGAATTTTAAAACCCAATGAGCCAATCTTGCGTCCATCGACATATACGCCAGGTGCATCAGGTTTGGCATAGGCTTCAATCTCATATTTTTTGAGTAACTCAATCATTAGGTTTTCAGCATAAGATACCAAGGTACGGACGTTCCAACCAAGTCGGTTGAGGTCAAACATAAAATAGGCAACCAACTGCCCGGGACCATGCCAAGTGACTTGGCCTCCGCGATCCGTTTGTACCACAGGAATGTTACTGCTCATGAGGATATGTTCAGGTTTTCCAGCTTGACCTTGAGTGAGAACATCATGATGTTGCAAAATCCAAAGTTCATCGGGTGTGTCTGCATCCCGTTGTTCAGTCAATGTTTTCATTTCAACAAAGCGGTCAGCATAAGAAGTTAAATTATCAAACTGACGAATAATCAGTTGTGGTTTGAGAACGGCATCTGACACGGCACTTGCATCCTTATAAAACAAAAAGTATGTCTGAAATTATAAAGAAAAGATCTAGAGCGTAGGGGGATTTCTTCAGTGAATAAGCTGAATTCAATAGATCAAAAATTTAGGCACAAAAAAACACGCTCGTAAGCGTGTCTCATTGATACATCATTTGCATTACAGCGCCGTTTTAATTAACGGACAAGCCGCAAGGTCTGCATACAGTTGATGAACTTGTTCTAATTCTTCAAAACGCAATTGGGCAGTTAAAGAATGGTATTTACCTGTGCGTGATGGTTGGACTTGGATCGATTCACCATCAAAATCAGGGAAATGTTTGACTAAAATTTCAACCACTGCAACATGTAACTCAGTGCTGGCAAAGCCTATGAGTTTGATTGGGTAGTCCATCGGGAATACCCAAAGATGTTCTTGTAATTCACGTGATGGTGTACGGTCTAACATAGTCATGAGCGTCAGTCCCCCTTATTTCAAACGCCTGCGAAACTGCAGGCGTTAGGTGTTGCTCTTAAATACATAATGGAGACTCGTGATTAAATTTCAAGTCTCCAATGTATCGGTATGAATTAGTCGTTTTCTAGGAATGAACGTAAATGTTCAGAACGAGAAGGGTGACGTAATTTACGCAGTGCTTTCGCTTCAATCTGACGAATACGTTCGCGCGTCACGTCAAACTGTTTACCTACTTCTTCCAAAGTATGGTCCGTTGGCATGTCGATACCAAAACGCATTTTCAAAACTTTCGCTTCACGTTCAGTCAAGTTTTCAAGCACTTCACGTGTTGCTTCTTTTAAGCCTTCAGACGTTGCAGCATCGACAGGAGAAGTGATGTTGCTGTCTTCAATGAAGTCACCCAAATGCGAATCTTCATCATCGCCAATCGGTGTTTCCATCGAAATTGGTTCTTTGGCGATTTTCAGCACTTTACGTACTTTAACTTCATCCATTTCCAAACGTTCACCGAGTTCTTCAGGTGTTGGTTCACGGCCCATTTCTTGCAGAAGTTGGCGTGATACACGGTTGATCTTATTAATGGTTTCGATCATGTGTACTGGAATACGAATAGTACGCGCTTGGTCGGCAATCGAACGAGTAATGGCCTGACGAATCCACCACGTTGCATAAGTCGAGAACTTATAACCACGACGGTATTCAAACTTATCTACAGCTTTCATCAAACCAATGTTACCTTCTTGGATCAAGTCCAAGAATTGTAAGCCACGGTTGGTGTATTTTTTCGCAATCGAAATGACCAAACGTAAGTTTGCTTCAACCATTTCTTTTTTCGCGCGGCGTGCTTTCGCCTCACCTACAGCCATACGTTTTGAAATCTCTTTGATGCCTTTAACATCAAGGCCCAAATCTTTTTCAATGTCTGCAATTTTTTGTTGGAACGCTAAAACGTCAGGGCGTACTTTTTCAAGATAACCTTTTTGGTCTGGCGACGCTTTAGCAATTTGTTCATCTAACCAAGCAAAGTTTGACTCTTGACCTGGGAAAGAGGTACGGAATTGAGTCCGATCCATACGACCACGACGTACTGCATAGCGCATTACTTCACGTTCAGAGGTACGGATTTGTTCATGAGTACCGCGGATCATTTCCGAAATGATGTCAAATAAACGTGGTGTAAATTTGAACATCATAAACACAGTTGCAAGTGACTCTAAAGCGTCTTCTGCTTCTTTGCTTGAACGACCATGTTTCTCGATGATGGTTTGGGTGTTTTTCCAAGCCGCAGTCAGTTCGTCAAAACGCGCTTTGGCAATTTCAGGATCTGGGCCAGATTCACCTTCAGAATCATCATCACTTTCAGACTCTTCTTCTTCCTCGTCATCATCCAATTTCACATCTTTGGTAGACTTGGTTGAAGAGTCTTCTTCATCAATTTCAGACTCTTCTTCAAGGACTTCTGGAATCGCTTCATCAGTTTCAGGGTCTAAATAACCTGAAAGGATGTCCGCAAGGCGACGTTCGCCTGCTTCATAATCTTTGTATTCTTGTAATACCACTTCAACCGCATTTGGCCAGTAAGCAATCGAGTGAAGAACGTCACGAATCCCTTCTTCAATACGTTTTGCAATACTGATTTCGCCTTCGCGCGTCAACAGTTCAACAGTACCCATTTCACGCATATACATGCGGACAGGGTCAGTGGTACGACCAGGCTCATTTTCTACAGAGGCAAGAACAGCAGCGGCTTCTTCTTCAGCAACTTCATCGGCAGCTTCATTACCACCCTCAAACATTGCATCATCAGATTCAGGTGCACGTTCGTGTACAGGAATACCGACGTCTTGAAGCATTTGAATGATGTCTTCAATCTGTTCGCTTTCAGTGATCGAGTCTGGGAGATGATCGTTAACCTCAGCGTAAGTTAGGTAACCTTGCTCTTTGCCTCGGCTAATCAGAGCCGCTACTTGTGAAGTAGGGGAAGTCATATCGCTCATCTTTGCTTACTCTTCGTTGAATCTGTGGCAGTGGAAAACTGTGCATCTGGGCACAATTCGCTTCATAAACTTATTTGTAAATAACTGCGTATTCCATCAGGGATAGTCAGCCAAAAGCTGCCCGATAAAATATTAAAAATATAAATTCAGTGATTTAGATGGGGGTGAATTTGTTGTTTTCAAGTTCATCCCTAGCGTGCTCAAGTTTAAAACCCAAATTTGAAATCTGAACAATTTGGATTTTATGTGACCATTTAAAGTCGTAAACTACAAAGACGCAGGGTGGATTATATCATGCCATAAAAATTGGTTAGAAATAAAGACTAAAAATCAAATTAATTGCTCTAAATGCAAATAAAACTTGACAAGGTTCTGTAACCCATATAAATAGCGGCTAAGACCCTTCACATTTTTTCACTATGAGGTAGTTTTAGTGTCTTCTACAGATTTTGAACTAGATGATAACTACGCTGATGATGATGTTAATTTTGATGAGTCATCAAGTAAAATTAGTGCGAAAGAATCATTAGAAAAACGTCGCCTGATTGATGACCTTCTTGCACAGCGCCGTTTGGAACGTGAGCTTAAAGATTTTGATTACGACATCGACGATGACGACGATTTTGACGACGAAGAAGACTAAAATCAGATGTAGCATCGTGTCTGAAAATGCTATGCTAATGCCCTAATCAGTTTCTGAATTTGGATTTGAAATGAGTGCTTTAGATTTAGACTTATTGAGTGAATATCTAGATGGTGACCAAAATGAGTATGGTCTAGATTTTGCAGCGACTCATGGTTTCTTGTGTGCAATTGCAGTTGGTCCTACTTTTGCAAAATGGTTGGATGAACTTTTTGATAATAATCAAAAGAAAGTGCCTGCCGAGATCATCGCGCAAGTGAAAGCTTGGCTTGAGTCTATTCGTCAAAACCTTGCCAATGAAGAAGGGATTGAATTTCCTTTTGAAATTGAAGAGGCAGATGTTGAGTCAAGTTTAGGGGATTGGAGCGTTGGTTTTGTCGATGCAATGTTCCTCAATGAAGATGCATGGTTTACGCCTGAGTTTGAAGAGCAACTGGTCGATCTTACTTTACCAATTATGGTATTTAGTGGGATTGATGAAGAAGATCCGCAAATGGAAACTTTCCGTCGTAACGGTCAGTTAATGGATGAGCTTGCAGAAGAAATTCCAGAGAACTTAAACGAACTTTATCTCATGTATCATACGCCAGCATAATTGTTCTTGCGTTGTGGCATCAGCGATGCAGGCATTAGCAAGCAAATAAAAAAACGTCCATAGAGGACGTTTTTTTATGCCCAAATTTTAGTGTTTAAACGCAGGTACCACTCATGCTTAATTTGTGAGAAATAAGCAAAGTCCTAAAGTTGCGAGTATGGTACCGATGACACGGTTAATACTCACTTGTTTGCGTAAAATTTTATTTCGGATCACTGGGGTTGAACAGAATAGTGAAATGAGCAAAAACCATAGCAGATGACTAACCGAGATAAACATGCCATAACCGATTAAATGCGTTAGACCATGATTGCCTCGCAGTAACTGTGCAAAGATGCTCATCACAAATAGTGTAGTTTTGGGATTCAAACTGTTGCCCAGAAAACCTTGTATAAATGCTTGCCGTGGGCGCAGCAAGGTATGAGTGGCATGGTCACTAATTTGCTGTTGGGTAAATGTTTTGTACCCGATATACATCAGGTACAGTGCGCCAATATATTGAATGATATGCAATAGTTTTGGAATGTAGTGCTTTAAGAAGCTGAGCCCCAGTACACTATAGCTAATGTGGATCCATACAGCACAAGCAATACCATATGCGGTATAGATTCCTTGTTTACGCCCATATAGATATCTATTTCGGCTGACCAAAGCGAAGTCAGCATCGGGACTGATGACTGCAAGTAGGGTGATAACTGCAATTGCTATAATTTCATTCACTCATTGATCCTTTTTCGGATTGAATTAAAGGATTTATATATTTTTCATATATTTGCTATAGCGAAAATGGATTTTAATTATTGCTATTGATGAGTTTTTGGAATGATTGAGCGCTTATCGCTGAATTCTCTTAAGTTTTTTTATTATGTCGCCCATTATGACAGTGTCACCATCGCTGCTGAAAAACTTTTTTGACTCAAGGGGCGGTCAGTAAGGAGTTAAAAAATTTGGAAGAGGCACTGGGGCGTTGTTTATATATTCGTGACGGCAAAAAGTTACAGCTGACGGGTGATGGCCTAAAACTGTTTGATTGTTGTGAGCAGGTGTTTCCTTAGATTGACCAGTGCCTCGTGCAGATAACAAGAGAAAAGAAGAATGAGAAGAAGAGCTTAATCTTATCCTGTGAACCGACCATGCCATGAAATGGCTGATTCCGCGCTTGGTTCAATTTAAGCTGCGTTATCTTGAGATTGATATCAGTTTGTTAACAGGTGGTGAAGAAGCGGATTTTAAAGTACAAAACATCGACTTGGCCCTAAGGCGCAATGATTTTGACTGGAGCAAGGCCATTTATATCGAAAAAATGGCGGATGAGTATATGGTTTGTGTGTCGCGTCATAATCATTTAGCCCCGATGTCTCAGCTGTATATTTCCAGTTCGAGACCTAAAATTTGGACACAATTTAAGGATGCATATAAAACGCAGTTTAAGCACTTTCAAAAAGTAGCATTGGAACATTTTTATTTGTGTATAGAGGCATCTTTAGCAGGGTTGGGGGCAACAGTGGTGTCAGCCTATATGGTTGAAAAAGAGCTCGATTTTCAAATGTTAGATATGCTTACCCCGATTGTGCAAGACGGCTCCGGTTATTATCTACTTTCCGCATCTCCTTTTGAGGATGATCAGCATAAAGTCATTTTTAAAGGTTGGTTGATTGAAGAAATGAGAGCCAGCCAAACAAAGTTAATGGCACTTTCCGCTCAAAAGCACTAATGACGTGCGGCATTTGATTGTTATCTATCAAGCATAAAAAAAACACCTCAAACGAGGTGCTTTTTTTATGGCAACTTTTTAAAACAATAGTCTGCGTACCAACCATAGGCAATATGAAAAATAGCACCATGAATCGCGACCATACACAGCATAACGACAGCGGTGAGTTCAATGCCGGCATTATCGACGGATTTCATAATCGCTTCAGCATTGGGATTCATCAGTACTAAAAACAGCACAAAGAAACTACCGACGATAATTGCGACTGCACTTGAACCCCAAACCAGTTGAATTTTTTCATGATTATTTGGAACACGCTGTTCCTTCTTCACAAAGTGTCCGACACTAATCAGTGCACAAGCCACTAAGGTCGGAATTAAGACTAAACCGCTAAGGTTTAAACCAAAGACCAGTACGGTGATTAACAGCACCAAAGCAATGCTATATACCGCCGCAAAATGCAGTAAATAGTGTTTCATGTATTTCCCCAAAATAAATAAATTAGCCGCGTGTTTTACCTAAATTTCTGCGATATAAAAACCAAAGGATAATCACAGCGACAATGGCAATAATGACATAACCGACTTTGCTAAAAATTTGATGCATCAGTGCTTGGTTTTCACCAAAGTAATAGCCGACTGTTGCTAAAAATGTTGTCCAGATAATTGTACCGAGTCCACTATAAAACATGAACTTCCAAAAGGGCATACGGCTCATCCCCGCAGGGATGCTAATCAGTGAACGCACTGCAGGAATCATACGACCAAAAAATACAATACGGTGACCATACTGCTCAAACCAATCTAAGGATTTTTTCACATCGGCGGATTTGATAAATAGATATTTACCATAGCGGTCGACCCATCTGAAAATATGCTCTTGTTTAAATTGATAGCCGATCCAATACAGCACTGCTGCGGCAAAGAGTGAACCAATACATCCTGCAATAATGACCCCAACTAAAACCAACTCGCCTTGTGAGGCGGCATAACCTGCAGAAGGCATGATAATTTCAGAAGGAATAGGCGGAAAAACATTATCAAGAAACATCAGTAAGGCTATTCCCCAATAACCCAGTTGTTCCATGACAGAGATGATCCATGCAGTGAGGTTCATATAGACCATAAAAATAAATGCGATAAGTTATCTTAAGGACTTATCGCATGTGGGTAAAGAATTGAAATGTATTGTTTTCTATTCATCGAAACGGGTATGGGTCAGGGTGTGAATATAGACTTTACGTAAGCTATAGGCCAACGCAATCGGGATTAAACTAAGCAGCGTATAATTTAAGAGATTTGAACTTAAATGGTAACCAATGCCGAGGGCAATACTTGAACCAATCAACATGCCCAAAACTACGATAAATAAATGCGTGCGTTGTTCAAGCTTGGCTTTGATTTGGTTGAAGCTGGTATTGTGATATTGTTCGATACGGCTTGCTGCGGCATTGCGAATCAGTGTGCGATGGCGTGGCATGATTATTTTATGCATGGCAATCATCCTATTTTCGTCGTTTAGGCATGTCATTTTTATTGTTATGTGGAGACCTTCAGGGCACCGCTTTAGCTTATTATTTATACAGTATGACTCAGATTGAGTTCAATGTTGTGACAAAATTGTTAAATATTTTTAAAAAATGCGAACTGCATAAAAGAATAAGCCCTCAAATGAGGGCTTATTCTTGACTTAAATCATCTGAATGATTTTAAAGGCGTTTACGTTTAGCCGCAGCAATTTGTGACTGGCGCATACGGAAGCCTTCTTTTTGTTTTTCTGTGGTGTTGTCGATACAGTATTTGCATGACACACCATGTTCATAGCTAGGTTCTTCTGCTTCAGCAGGAAGAAGTGGCCAACCACAAGCATGACACTTAATGTTAAGGCCTTCTTCAACACCATGAGTGACAGCAGTACGACCATCAAAAACGAAACATTCGCCTTCCCACATGCTTTGTTCAGCAGGGGTTTCTTCTAAGTATTTTAAGATGCCGCCTTTTAAGTGATAAACCTCGTTGAAACCTTCTTGAAGAAGAAGGGAGGTCGATTTTTCACAGCGGATACCACCTGTACAGAACATCGCAATTTTTTTATCTTTGTGCTGTTCAAGGTTTTGTTTAACGTATTCTGGAAATTCTCGGAAACTTTCTGTTTTCGGGTCAATAGCACCCTTAAATGTTCCAGCTTTGTATTCATAGTCATTACGTGTATCAATCAAAATGACGTCATCACGAGCAATCAGGTCATTCCATTCTTTCGGATCAAGGTAGTGACCGACTAAATCACGTGGTTTTACTTCAACGCCTAAAGTCACGATTTCTTTTTTAAGTTTAATCTTCATTTTACGAAATGGTTTGTCTGCACTATCAGACTCTTTGTATTCCATTTCGTTAAAACCTTCATTCAGAAGGAATTGATGAATTATATCGATCGCGTCACGGTCGCCTGCAACTGTACCATTAATGCCTTCGCCCGCTACAATCAGAGTACCACATAGGTTGATGGTTTTTACCAAGTCTAAAAGACGTTGTTGAAGATCAGCAGGATCTTGAACTTCTTTGAATTGATAAAGTGCGGCAACAACCCAACCAGTCGTCGCTTGCTGTTCTACAGGTGCAAGCTGTTCTACAGTAGCGTTCATGGAGTACTCCAATGTATTTTGATAGATAATTTTAAGGCGCACATTTTACATGGAATTGAATCAAGATGCGAGATAAGTAAACATTTTAAATGGCTTCTCAAGTGGTAGGTGAGCGTGTATATTCAGTTGCCAAAGACAAAATCCGTTTTGTTTTGGTGCGTTTATTAACAGGAGTATGTTTTGAGTACAGATCGTCGAATTGCCTCTTTGACCCCATGTGCAGGGCGTTGTTCAACGGTATTTGGTGATTCTGTGTGTCGTGGTTGTCGTCGTTTTAATCATGAAGTGATTCAGTGGAATACCTACACTTCGGAGCAGCATCGTTCAGTTTGGCAACGCTTAGATGCGCAACTCGATCAAATTTTAGTGCCAATGTTGCCTTTTGCTGATGTGCAGCAGGTCGAAGCTTTTGTTTTATCTAAACGCGTTCGTTTGCGTCCCGATGCATCAAAAGGGCGAAAGCTTTATCATGCGTTAAAAGTATGTGAAAAAAATAAGAACTTTACCGAAGAAAGTGGTTTAGGCATTCAAGCGCAGCAAGTGAAATCGATTTGGCAAGAGTTTGAGCGCCGTGTTCTTGCACTTGCTACAGCCAGTTATGATTTGGCTTTTTTGCGTGCTGACGCAATTCGGCAACATCTCATCCATATGGAAGAGGACGAATAAGTCCTCTTGGTTTGATATAGAAAAAGAATACTCCGCATACCTAAGTTATTTGCGAGAGTGACTGGGGGAAAGGGTTTTTCCGATGGTGAATGTATTTGAGC
Source organism: Acinetobacter sp. TYF_19 (assembly GCF_043105125.1). NCBI lineage: Bacteria > Pseudomonadati > Pseudomonadota > Gammaproteobacteria > Moraxellales > Moraxellaceae > Acinetobacter > Acinetobacter sp. TYF_19. Next base: position 104,630 of record NZ_JBICLH010000041.1, on the reverse strand, counting down.
TGGTGTTGTACTGTACGGCTGTGGTGGTTATGATTGCAACACCTGGCCCAGTGATGTTGTTGGTTGCCAGTGCAGGTCTAAAAGGTGGGTATAAACAAGCCTTAAAAACCATTTTTGGGACGAATTTAGCCTCTTTGGTTCTTATTATATTGTCTGTACTCATCTTAAAAGGCTTTTTAAACATTGCAGAGCATTGGTTAAATGCGATCAAGATTTTAGGCTGTGTATATATTGCCTATCTTGGTTTTCAAATTTTAAAAGAAGCCATTGCACAAGAAACAGAAACATCGCCTGTGCAACTAAAGCCGGTGCAGGGGGGCTTTAAGCAAGGTTTCTTAGTGGGTATTTCGAATCCGAAGGATATTATTTTCTTTGCCTCATTTTTTCCACAGTTCATTGGGGTAACCAGTGATGTCGATATCAGCCTTGTACTATTGACCATTCTCTGGATTATTCTAGACTTCAGCACGTTGTCTTTGGTTTATTTGGGTTTTAATAAACTTTCGCAGTCCGCTTTGTATAATAAGTTGTTAGGCGTTTGTGGTGCGATATTGGTCAGCATTGCGCTCTATGGTATTTATACTGTGTTTGTTTGATGCTGATGGTATTGCATAAAAAAAGCCTCCAACATAGAGGCTTTTTGATGGGGAGCCTAAAAATTAGACTCCGTGTTTAATGCGATATTGCACCAATTCTTCAATGGTGATCACAGTCAATTGATGCGTTTGCGCATATGCCAACACTTGAATACCAGAGGCCATAGTTCCATCGGCATTGGTCAGTTCACACAAGACACCTGCTGGTTTTAAGCCTGCTAAACGTGCTAAATCGATGGTCCCTTCGGTATGACCGCGACGGGTGAGCACACCGCCCTGGCGTGCACGAAGCGGGAATACATGACCAGGGCGGTTTAAGTCGCTGGCAACAGCCCCATCTTTAATTGCTGCTTTGACTGTGGTGGTGCGATCTTGCGCAGACACACCTGTGGTTACGCCAGTTGAAGCTTCAATGGTCACAGTGAATGCTGTTTTAAACTGACTTGAGTTATCTGACACCATAGGCACAAGGTCTAAGTGATCGGCCAATTCATCGGTCAGACATAAACAGACAATGCCAGAACCATCACGAATCATGCGTGCCATCGTTTCGACGGTGAGAGTTTCGGCAGCCACAATGAGGTCGGCTTCGTTTTCACGGTCAAAGTCATCCATCACCAAAACAGGTTTGCCTTGGCGGATATCTTCTAAAGCTTGCTGGATACGTTGCTCAGCTGGAGAAAGGGCTGAAAAGAAAATTTCGGGTTGAATCAAACTAGACATTGAAACGCTCGCGTAAAATTGAAGTACGGTTGAACATTTCAGGACTTTGAAAAATTGGCGTAGCAATAAATCCTCACAGGTTTGTACCTGAGATTCTATTGGTCACGTCGTCTTCTTTCATCCGGACTATACCGTCGGCTTTGGAATTGAACCAAATCTGCGAGCCAAATAGATGATTTCTGCTTGGCTGGCTCGTGGGCTGATTCAGTCTGAGTCATTCAACTGAACTTACCACCGGTGGGGAATTACACCCCGCCCTGAAGCGATGTAACTCTATTATAGTGCTAAATATTTAGAAAAACAGGGGAAGTTTTAGAATGATCAGTTTTATACATAGAACAATTTTTGCTATAGCTTTGCTAAAGACCAACACTCTCTGCGCATGATTTCATTTAGTATAAGTTTAATGTTCAAAAATGAATACTTTAGAAGAATCATAAAACATGAATAAGAAGTTTTTCTATAGGTTGAATGGTTTGAAATGATCAAGATAAAAATAAGAGAGGGCGGAGTGATTAAAATTCGTGAGTCTGAATATCCTTGGAATGGTGAATCCTTCATAAAGCATCTTCAAGTTTTTGGTTTTACACTCATTGCGGTCAGTATGTTGTATTTGGTTGCCGCCAATTGGTTTATGTTGCCACACAATATTCAGCTGGCTATTCCCCAGTTGTTATTATTCCTCAGTGCGGTTTGCAGTTTGTGGCTGACAAAACATGATTTTCTAGTGCAGTGTTTACATAGTATCTGTGGTTTGATGATTGGTTTAAGTCTGGCTGTGATTGGTCAAATTTATCAAACGGGTGCTGACAGCTATTTATTATTTCTACTTTGGTCTGTGCTGCTTTTACCGTGGTTATATCGTCCGAATATCGGTGTATTTTTCCTTTTATGTATTATCAGCCAATTGGCGCTGTTTCTGTTTTTTATACAAACCTTTTGGGGAGATCAATATCCAGATCTCTTTTTAATCAGTATTCATGTATTTGCACTGATTCAATTCTATTTCTGCAATAAATATTATTCGAAACTTCGTTATTTATTCTTACTATGGTTTGCCATTCTCTCTGTTTGGCATATGGCGATGTATCTCTATGCGGATAAAAGCATTCTTTATTTCACAGTGTCTTTTCTCTTGTTGGGCATTTCACTGGCTTACTATTATCAAAATAAAGATCAGCTATGTAGCGCACTTTCAGCCGTTGGCTTAGGCATTAGCTTTACCTTGATCATTGTGAAGGCGGTGACGGAGTGGTTTGGTCAGAATGAAATTTTTGAATTATTTTTTATCGCACTGATTATTTTTGCGTGGTTTGCTTTCATCACTTACATGTTGATTAAATTTATTCCACATAGTCGGTTCAATGCTATTCCCCTTGCTGTGGGAGCTTGGATTGCGGGCATCGTCTTTGCTACGTTGATGCTGACCTTTTGGGGGAATTTCTCTTTGATTATGGGTGTTGTCTTTGTGGCTTTGGCGGCTTATCTGTTAAAAGCCAAACAAAGTTTGTTTTTAAGACAATTTGCTTACTGTCTCTGGGTTGCAGGACAAATTGCGGTGATTTTTTACACCGTTGATTTGGTGAATCAAATTATACCTATTCTATTTTTACAATTAGTGATGCTTGCACTCGCCTATTTTATGCGTACACATTGGTTCTTTGTTTTTGTTCAAATTTTGGGTTTATATGCAGCAGGTGTGGCGTGTATTTGGGATATTAATGCACATCTCAGTTGGCGTAATATTGTTGAAAATTTTGTTTATCTAGCACTTTGGAATTATGTTTTTTATCTGGGAATTTTGGCTATAAAATTCATACAGCCAACTGAATATCAACGCAGTTTATTACTTTCTGCACTTGGGATTATTCTATTTTCCATGGGCTTTTATACTTTATTTGGAAAATATGAATTAGCGAAAATTGAGCACATTCCTATATTGGCTTTTGGCTTACCGATTTTATGGTTTGTACTTTTTGTCTTTTTACATATTCAAAAGCAGTTTCATTTATTTGCGCATTTTATTTTGACTGCTTTTGCAGTAGGGCTGTTTTTTTATGGTTATTTCGATATTTTTATTTGTTTGGCCATCATTTCATGGGCATTAAAAACACAAGATAAAGTGATCTATGGATTTGCGCTGGCAACTTTCGCTGTAATTTTAGGTTTTTTATATTATTCCCTTGATGTGACCTTTCTGATTAAAAGTTTAAGCATGTTCTTGTCAGGTCTGATGTTGCTCTTGCTGACATTGAGCTTGATGCTATTTAAGCAAAAAGAGGAGTTCGGTATATGAAGAAAATGATTCCTCTTGCTTTGGCATTACTCTGCATCGCGGTATTTTTAGGCTTAATTTTTAAAAATGAATGGCACTTAAACCATAGTCAAACCATGTATGTCCGTTTGCAACCTGTAGACCCGCGTTCGATTATTCAGGGGGATTATATGGCGCTGAATTATCAACTTTATTTTGCGCCTCAGCATTTGAGTCCAGAAAGTACTAACCAAGCCAACATCAATCAAGAAGACCAGATTTTTTCAGGTCATTATTTTGATGAAGTGATTAAGAACAAATCTTCGGTGCTCACTTATGTTGAACTCGATTCACAGAGGCGCGTGATACATAGCTATTTTGAGTTGCCGAAAAATGTTCGTACAGCTCGACTGATTTTACAAAACCCGAATAATCGTTATAACGGCCTTTATCCTGCATCGAGAAGTTTTTTGTTTGCAGAAGGTTTAGCGGATTGTTATCAGCAGGCAGAATATGCTGAGTTTAAAGTCGATGAGCAGGGCAATGCGATACTCACGGCATTGAAAGGTGATCAGCTACAAGATTTAGGCTGTGAGAGCAAACGAGATTGGTTGAGCGGGTTTCGTGCTACTCAGAATTGATCCAATTGCATTATTCTGCTCATAAAAAAATCCGCACGCAGCGGATTTTTTTAATCTATTGGGCTTAAGCCACTTGTACTGGAATACAGTTTGCCATGTGACTTACAGTATTGTCTGGATTTGCATAAACTAAACGTGGTTTATGTGCATTTGCTTCAGCTTCTGTAAAATCACCAAAGGTAGCAATAATCATTAAATCGCCTACATCGGCCTGATGTGCTGCACCACCATTGACTGAAATGATGCCAGAACCTTCTTCACCACGAATTGCATAGGTACTGAAACGCTTACCATTAGTCACGTTCCACATATGAATTTCTTCATATTCGCGGATACCGGCTAAATCCAATAAAAGACCATCGATTGCACATGAACCTTCATAATGGAGTTCAGCTTGAGTAACAACACAACGGTGGATTTTTGCTTTTAATAAACGAGATAGCATGGCTAGCGTCTCCTGAGTGGACCTAAGATCGTTATCTTATGGTTGAATCAATCTGAACTTGCTGGATAAGCAATCAGGCAAGCGCATTTTGCCTTTAAAATGACAGTATGGCAAGCAGCATGGTTCAACATTTTTTTGACTTATCAGTTTGGTTTGTAAGCATTGATTTGATTCATGGCAGGCTGAATCTCACCATTCACCAGCATTTTAGTGCGAGCCAGTGCGTGATGGATTGCGTCATCCATTAAATTTTGTTCATTGCTTGGTGCTTTGCTTAAGACATGTCCTGAAACACGTTCTTTTGAACCGGGGTGACCAATACCAATGCGTAAGCGATGGAAGTTTGGACCGATATGAGGAACTATGTCACGTAAACCATTATGACCGCCATGACCACCACCTGTTTTTAGGCGAATGACACCAGGGTTCATATCCAGTTCATCGTGAGCAATCAGTATTGCTTCTGGAGCAATATTGTAGAATTTTGCGAAGGGAACAACACTTTTACCAACAAGGTTCATAAAGGTTGTGGGTAATAACAGACGGACGTCTTGACCTTCGATATTACCACGCCCACTCATTCCATTGAATTTTGGGTCTTTTTTTAGCGTAATGCCATATTGTTCTGCAAGGCGTTCAACAAACCAAAAGCCTGCATTATGGCGGGTTTGGGCATACTCAGAACCTGGGTTGCCCAAACCAACAATCAGTGAAATATTTGACACTAATTACACCAATAACACTTATGCGCGAACGAAGTCAGCGTGCATAGGTGTGTTTTTAGCTGGGTGACGTTGTAACGCTTTGATTTTAACGCTTTCAACTTTGTCGCCAACTTTGATTTCAACAACTTCTTCGAAGAAAGCATTGCTTTCTAAAGCTTTAACAAGCTCACGAAGTTCTAAAGTAACAGCTACAGGTTCAGCAGCACCACCGTAGATGATTGCTGGAACTTGAGCAGCATGACGAAGGCGGCGGCTCGCACCTTTCCCTTGGTTAGCTGCTTCACGCGCTTGAGCGTTTAATACGAAGTTTGCCATGATAGACATCCTTAATTTAAGTTTTAAATAAACTAGATCTGCGACCGACCTAGTGAGACAAAGCCCTGCACAGAGCAGGGCTTTTAAAATTCAGCGCTATATTATAGATAAGAATCAAACATTGCGCTAATAGATTCTTCGTTGTTAATACGACGAATTGTTTCAGCAACCATACTCGCAACTGAAACTTGGCGAATCTTACCAAGAGCTTGAGCTTCTTCAGAAAGAGGAATGGTGTCTGTAACAACCAATTCATCAATCACAGAATTTTTCAAGTTTTCGATAGCCTTACCTGATAAAACAGGGTGAGTTGCATAAGCAACCACTTTGCGCGCACCAAATGTTTTCAATGCATCAGCAGCTTTACATAACGTACCAGCAGTATCCACCATGTCATCTACGATGACGCAGTCACGGCCTTTAACATCACCAATCAAGTGCATGACTTGTGATTCGTTTGCCTTTTGACGACGTTTGTCGATGATAGCAAGGTCAATATCGCCCATTTGTTTAGCAACAGCACGGGCACGAACGACACCGCCAACGTCAGGAGAAACCACCATGAGGTTATCATGTGATTGTTGACGAAGGTCAGCTAAAAGCGCTGGTGTACCGTAGATGTTGTCTACAGGGATATCGAAGAAACCTTGGATTTGGTCAGCGTGAAGGTCGATCATTACCACACGGTCAATTCCTACAGTTGTCAGCATATCTGCGACAACTTTTGCAGTAATTGGAACACGTGATGAACGAGGACGACGGTCTTGACGCGCATAACCGAAATAAGGAATCACTGCGGTAATACGACCAGCACTTGCACGACGCAAAGCATCAGCCATAACGAGGATTTCCATCAGGTTATCATTCGTTGGGGCACAAGTAGGTTGTACGATAAATACGTCTTTACCACGAACATTTTCAGTAATTTCGACAGCAATTTCACCGTCAGAAAATTGACCAATAGATGCAGCACCTAAAGGGATGTGCAAGTGGCTTACGACTTTTTGGGCGAATTGTGGATGTGCAGATCCACTAAAAACGACAAGATTGGGCATGAAGCACCCTTGGCGGTTGGCAATTTAGGAATTAGATGGCAGGGGTAGCTGGATTCGAACCAACGGATGCCGATATCAAAAACCGGTGCCTTACCACTTGGCGATACCCCTAATGCGGCAGAACTTTAATATTTTTGCGTCATTCTGTCAAGGTAAATTAACAGTAGAGCAGCAAAGTGTTGTTCTGTCTTTTTTGGAAAATGGCAGGGGTAGCTGGATTCGAACCAACGGATGCCGATATCAAAAACCGGTGCCTTACCACTTGGCGATACCCCTAAATTTGATTACTGTAAAATGGCAGGGGTAGCTGGATTCGAACCAACGGATGCCGATATCAAAAACCGGTGCCTTACCACTTGGCGATACCCCTAGTACAGTCATCTACAGGTGAAATAAAATGGCAGGGGTAGCTGGATTCGAACCAACGGATGCCGATATCAAAAACCGGTGCCTTACCACTTGGCGATACCCCTATCAGGTAACGTGGAAATGTCTTATTGGTGATTCATTCAAGCTGTTGACCAAGTAAGCTTTACATGGTGCATTTGCAAGAACATCATCAATGTTCATATCACTTGTTACTTCAGCAAAAACACAAGCACCTGTACCTGTAAGTTTTGCAACACCGAACTGGTCGAGATATTGCATCGCTTCATCTACTTCTGGATATAAACTTCTTGCCAAAGGCTCAAAATTATTTCCAAAATCAGATGGCTTTAACTGATAGGCGCAAAATTTAGAGCTCTTCGTGTTTCTTGTCAATGTTTTTTGTGAAAAAAGCAATTGAGTGCTGATAAAACAATCAGGTTTTAGCACAATGTATTGTTTTTGATCTAAGTCTATGAATGTTAAGTGCTCACCTATACCTTCAGCCCATGCATTGCGACCATGGACAAAGATGGGAACGTCTGCGCCTAACTGAACACCCAAGTCTGCTAATTGCTCAGTATTTAGCCCGCATTGCCACAGTTGATTGACTACGATTAATGTCGTCGCGGCATCCGATGAACCGCCACCTAAGCCTGCACCCATCGGAATATTTTTTTCAAGACGAATGGATAAACCGGTGGCTGTTTGTGCATACGGCTTAAGTATCTGTGTCGCTTTATAAATCAAATTTTGACTCAAATCGACACTGTTTAAGCCTTCAATATGAATCTCTTGATCCGTACGAGGCTCAAATTCCAACCAATCACACAGATCGATCAACTGGAAAATACTTTGCAGTTCATGGTAGCCGTTTTCACGACGACCCGTAATGTGTAAAAACAAATTCAGTTTTGATGGGGCAGGGACACGGATCATAAAGAAACAAACTAGCGGTTTTGAATGACCATTGTAATACGGTTTTCTGCACCATTTTCAAGTGCTTGTTTTAAAATCAACCGATTTGGCATATGGGCTTGCTCGTTATAGCTCAGCTCAACGCTCCAACCATCTTCAATGATCTGTACTGCTCGTTTGGCACTGTCACGTTGGATTTGTGCTTGAACTGTTGCGGGTTTGGCTTGAACCCAATTGACTAAATGGGTGATGGGTGCTTGCCACCCTGTTGCTGTTTTTAAAAGTTCTTCAGGAGTTTCAGCTTGGATGAGGCCAGTTTTAGCACTATTCAGGCTAACTTCACCTGGACGACCACTAATTTGCGTTTTACCAACGCCTAAAATTCCACTGAGTTCAATATCAAATTCTTGTTGCTGTTGTACCCATGTAAAAAAAGCACTGCCTGTTTGTTCAGGCGTACGTACCCCAATTTTACCCTGTAAGCTAAAGTGTTGATCAGATTCGGTTTGTATGGTGTTTGGGTCAAGCTGTGGTTTGGTAAATTGTTGACAGCCTGTAAGTGCCAAGCTACTTGCAGCAAGTAAGCTTAAGCTCAGATTTGAGAAAATACGCATAAAACTATGAGCTCTTTTTCAGTTGTTGGGGTAACAATAAAGTATTAAGTTGATCCAATTGAGGATCATTTGGGTGTTTTTGTTTGAGTTGTTGTAACACAGTGGAGAATTTTTGCAGATCACCGAGCATATAAACTGAACGCGCATAACGCACGCCAATATTGACACTACCACTGATGAGGTAGGCTTTTTCTAAGACTTTGGCTGACGTGCTAAAGTCATTTTGTAAGTAACAAATAAAGCCTAAGGTATCTAAGATGGAGGCCTGTTCAGGGGCATATTCTAAAGCATGTTCAACAAATCTACGTGCATCATCTAAGCGTCTGTTTTGCAAGGCTAAAGTGTATGCATAAGCATTGAGATAGGTTGGGCTATTGGGCTCGATACTTAACAGTTGATTCAGCAACTTTTCAAGTTTGTCCTTATCCGTATGTGGATCCAACATTAGCACTTCAGAATAGATCAGTTCAGGATCATCTGGTAAGTTTTTAATCGCCTCATCTAACAGTCGCATGGCTGCGGCTTTGTTATTCATGCGCTTTAAAATATCGGCTTGTGCCTGATACAAAAAACTTGCATGTTGTGGGTAGTTCACGCGTTCTTGGGTTAGGAAGCGTAAAGCATCATTGGGTTTGTTTTGCAGGGTATAGATACTGATGAGGCTACGACGTGATACGGTATACAGACTACCATCGACTAGACGGTAGTAGGCCTTGGCTGTTTCAAAATGCTGTTTTCGTTCAGCATTCACTGCTAGATAGTAATAGGCTTCATTTTGATATTCAGCCGAATTACGTAGTTCAACCAGATATTTTTCAGCTTTTTCGTACTTCTTTAAATCAATACTGGTTAACCCCGCAATAAACAAGGCTTCTTCTTGGTTAGGCCATTTTTTAATCAGGCTCTCAAGCTTGGTTAAGGCCTCATTCGACGCATTAATTTTAATCAGATATTTGGCTTCTGCTAAACGGATATCGACATTGTCGCGGTGTTTACGACTCGATTTCGCATACCAATTACGGGTTTCTTCCTCTTGACCGAGTGCGCTGAGTAAGTTGGCTTTCATCAGGATGTAGCCTGTGACTTTTCCGCGCTTTTTTAGGGCTTTATTAATGGTGGTCAGGGCTTGTTCAAGCTGGCCATTTTGAGCCTCTAAACCTGCAATCAGAGCTAAAATAGAGGGATTGTTCCGCTCCTTACTCGAACGTAACGCTTGAATGAGAATTTCTTGATCTTCAGGTTCTTCAGGGGCAATTCCGGCAAGGATTTGCTCTAAATCGGCATTTGCATCAATATTGAGAATTTTATCGAGCGTTTCAGCCGCAAGTTCATATTCATGTGCTTTGAGTGCAATGTGCGACAAATAAAATAAGGCTGGAACATCGGTGGGCTCTTGCACCACCCAATGCGTTGCAATGTCGAGTGCGGCATGCAAATCATTTTGCTCAAGGGCAATATTTAAAGCGCGCTGTTTAATGGTGGTGGAATTACTTTTAATCGCCAGCACAGTATAGTTGTGCAGGGCCGTCGCGCTGTCTTGGTAAGCCAGTGCAAATTCGGCAATCATACTTTGTTGAATTGCATCATAATTAGATAGCGAAAAATCTCCAGCTGCTCTAAGATGAGCACTAGATGCCATGCTACCGACGAGTAAGAATGTGGTAGAATATTGCTTAATTCTCGCGCCGCTCAGTCGGCAATGTGTTTGACGCAATTTTTCTTGATCCAAGTAATGCTTTTTATGACACCGTTATTGCACAATAGCATAAATTTAGCGAAATGATGATCTGATATGTCTTTCTTTGCATTGGGTGTCAACCATCAAACCGCCTCCGTAGAATTGCGTGAGCAAATTGCCTTTAACCCTGAAAAGTTAACGCAACTGCTTGAGCAACAAGGCCAAAACCAAGACTTAAATGAAATGGTGGTGGTGTCTACGTGTAACAGAACAGAAGTGTATGCCATGTCTGAAAACTCAGATATGGTATTGAACTGGCTCGCCCAAGCAAATGGCATAGATGTTAAACAATTGTTGAATCATGTATACCGTTATGAAAATGCGCAGGCTGTCACTCACTTGATGCGTGTTGCAAGCGGTTTAGATTCACTCATGCTCGGTGAACCGCAAATTTTGGGACAGGTTAAATCTGCACTATCTTTGGCGAAGACGGCTCATACTGTTTCTCCTCATTTAAACCGAATTTTTGAATATGCCTTCTATGCGGCGAAACGCGTACGCTCTGAAACGGCTGTGGGTAGTCATGCCGTATCGATGGGCTACGCGGTGGCTCAGTTGGCATTACAAGTGTTTAGTAAGCCTGAAAAGTTGACGGTCATGGTGGTCGCTGCGGGCGAAATGAATAGCTTAGTGGCGAAGCATTTGGCTGAAATGGGAGTCGCAAAAATCCTCATTTGTAACCGTACCCGTGAACGGGCTGAAACTTTGGCTCAAGAAATAGCCCATCGTGTAGATGTTGAAATCATTGAGTTTGATCAGTTGGCCAATAACTTAGCACGTGCAGATGTCATTTCCAGTTGTACGGGAAGTTTACATCAAGTGATTCATTATCCAGATGTCAAAGCGGCCTTAAAAAAGCGTCGTTATCAACAAATGTTGATGGTGGATTTGGCTGTTCCGCGTGATATAGACCCGAAAGTGGAAAGCTTAGATGGCGTCTATTTATATGGCGTGGATGACTTGCAGTCGGTGATTGATGAAAACCTTGCTCAGCGTCGTCAGGCGGCGGTTGAAGCAGAGGTGATGGTTAACCAACTAGCAACGGAGTTAGTGACCCAGCAGAAGGTCAATCTCGCAGGTGAAACCATCCATGCTTACCGTCAGCAAGGTGAACAGTTAAGACAAGAAGAATTAGAACTGGCATTGGCACGAATTGAGAAAGGGGAAAAGGCAGAACGGGTGATGCAAGAGTTTGCGCATCGTTTGACGCAGAAGTTGCTACATCCGACCTCGATTATGCTGCGTGAAGCAGCCAAATCTGAAGATCCGAGTCATTTTGAACAAATGCAAACGTGTTTAAATGAGACTTTTGCTAAACGTCGTAAAACTAAAAAGTAAATCTAAATATAAAAATGTAATAGGTTTAAGTAATCAGTCTTAAGCCTATTTTTTTGGTCAATTCATTCAGTTTTTGACGTAGATTGCGCGATTCGAGCAGGCTTAAAGGCGCTTTTAGTTTTTGGCGCAAATATTTTTCTTCAAGCGAGAGAGCATATTCACTGGCCAGTTTGTCGGCCATTTCAGGTGTTTTGGTCAGAACTTCAATATTGGTGCGCTGCATAATATCGGCAATCGCGTTGGCATAACGGCTACATGCACCCAAAACATAATAGGTTGCCAGTTCTTGGTCATCAGGTAAATCATCAAAGATACCATCTAAGACTTGTAGCACATGCGCTAAAAGTTCATCTTCAGGTAAATAGGCGCGTAGAGTTTCAAAGTGAATATACAAAAACGGATGATGGATCAGAACGGCGAGCGCGAAGTCTTCGTCTTTGGTGCGAATATTAAAAGACAAAGAGGCATCGTTGCTGACTTGAGGTGTCCAGCGACGACCAAAACCGAGTTTTTCTTTGAAGGATTGATTTAGCAAATAACGGAAAGAGCCTGTTTTTGGCAATAAGTCCGTAAGTTGACGTAACTCACTCATGACCTGACTTTTACCTTCAGGGCTGCTGATGTCATGGTTCTGCGTCAGATGTGCAAATACAAAGTCTGACAACAGTGGGGCCTGTTGGAGCAGTTTATTAAAGTTTTCAATACCTTCGCGACGAATCAGTGAGTCAGGGTCATGATCATTTGGCAGCACAAAGAACTTCAGCTCACGACCATCATTGAGTAACGGTAACGCAATCTCTAAAGTACGGCGAGCCGCTTTTTGTCCAGCCACGTCACCATCAAAGGCAATGGTAATACGGTTGTTTTGTTTAAACAGAATATTTAAGTGTTCGGTGTTACTGGCCGTTCCTAGGGTCGCCACAGCACCTGCAATCCCATACTGCTGTAGTGCAATCACATCCATATAGCCTTCGACCATCAGCCAGTCTTGGGCTTTTTGTTTACGGCCTTCATATAAACCATAAAGCAATTGGTTTTTATGAAATACCTCAGAGTCTGGTGAGTTGATGTATTTGGGCTTAATTTCGTCATTTAGAGCACGACCACCGAAGCCCACGACACGACCTTTGGCATCACGAATCGGAAATATGACGCGATCCCGTAACAAGTCAAAGTCACGACCATTGTCACTGGTACGAATCAGTCCGAGTAGCTTTAAGCCTTCGATATCTTGCGGAAAGGCTTTTTCTAAGTGTTGCCAGTCCTCAGGTGCATAGCCTAAACGCCAATATGCAATGGTATCTCGGCTGAGTCCACGCTGTTTAAAGTACTGCTGAGCAGCACGACTATGCGGTAGTTGTTGCTCATAATATTGCGCAATATTTTCTAACAGGTCGTATAAGTTACCTTCCTGAACGGGGGCAGTGTTGAAGCCCTCGAAGGTATCAAAATCAGCATAACCTTCTTGGTAGTCCATGGACTGAAATTCAGCAAAAGGATCATGCTCAATCTGAAACTCAGGTTGTGCTAGAGTTGGCTCAGTTTTCTTGGCTTCTGCGACATCGACCTGTGGTTTTTGGACAGGTTTAGCTTCACGCTTATACACCAGTTTTTTCGAGTCGCGGTTGTCTTTTGGAAGTTCGATGCCTGTTTGACTCGACAAATCCTTCATCACATCAATAAAGCTACGACTGTCGATGTCCATTAAAAAACGAATGGCATTACCATTGGCCTGACAACCAAAACAGTGGAAATACTGTTTGTCACGATACACGTGAAAAGATGGTGATTTTTCTTGATGGAACGGACAACAGCCTGAATAGGTGCGACCTGACTTTTTAAGTTTCACACGTTGACCAATCAGGTCGACAATGTCGGTCCGATCTAAAATTTGGTCAATGGTGTGTTGAGGAATAGCCATGTCGAATCGTCAGTCGCTGATGTTTTGAACCGTGAAAAGAAGCAGAGATGGAGGTTTTAAAATGCAAAAACCATCGAATCTAGATTGTTTTGTATACCTTTTAGGCGTTTTGATCAAGCGGAAATCGCACAAAACAAAAGGGCAAGTATGATAACTTGCCCTTTCTAAAATAGCGAATATTTCAGAAGAATTATTCGGTTTCAGTAGTGATGTTTTGCTGTGTTTCAGGACGATCCAGTAAACCGAAGCTGACACGATTGGTAAAGCTGCGCTCTGTTGTTTGTTTCGGCTGTTCGATTTTTTCTTCAGAACTGTTTTGTTCTTCACGACCAAACACACCTAAAGTCGCACGGTTGACCCAACTTGCTTCTTTACGTGCAGCACGTAAGTTCACTTCACCATTCGATTTCACTAAATTTGGATAATTTAGTTTCAATACATCGGTATATTGTTGCGCAGTTTGCTTGTCGCCCAATTGGTCATACGAATAAGCAACAGTTGCTAAAGCTTCAGGCACTTGAGGGCTTTGTGGATAATGTTCAATCACCCATTGCGCACGCTCTAGTGCTGCGACCCATGCTTTACGTTTGATATTAAAACGTGCCGCATTCATTTCGCTTTCAGCCAACTCATTGCTGATAAACTTCATGCGCTGTGCGGCATCAACCGCATAAGTGCTTGAAGGGTAACGACGAATAAAGTCTACGAAGTTTTGATACGCCACTTTAAGATAGCTGACATCGCGATGTGCTTGCTTGAGCGAAGTATAACGAATCAAACCATCATAGTTTTGTTCCATATTGGCTACGCCACGGACATAGTAGGCATAGTCCACGTTTGGATGCTGAGGGTTCAAACGAATGAAACGATCAGCCAGTGCAATCGCACCTTCATAATCTTTCTGCTGAAACTTCACATAGAGCAGCTCTAGTTGAGCTTGTTGCGCATATTCACCTGTAGGGTAATAGGTATCTAATGCTTCTAAGTGTTTTGCAGCGTCGGTATATTGACCACTTTGCAGTGCTTTTTCTGCTTTTTGAATATAAACCTGTTCACTCGATTGTGGACCGGTATCTACCACTTCTTTCTTGGGATTGCTGCTACAGCCTACCATTGCAGATGCAATGCCAATCGTTAGAGCAAGCATTGTCATTTTATAATGTGGTAGCGACATAAAAATTCCTCTGTTAATACGGGCAATGAGCTACAATTGCGCTATTAAATCACTTTTATTTGAATGATCAAATGGCTCAAGCACAATCTTCCGATCCAAATTTCCCTGAAACCGATTTCAATTTACTTGAAGATTCTGAGGATGCAGATAACCATACTTCAAGCTCTACTGCAACACGTTTATCGTTGCAATTTCAATTGGATGAAACTTATCTCGGACAACGTATAGACCAAGTTGCAGCAACGATTTGGAGCGACTTTTCGCGTGAAAAACTCAAACAGTGGCTAAAAGAAGGCCATTTGTTGGTAAATGGTAACAGTGTCAAACCGAAATATAAATGTGAAGGATTTGAACTGTTAACCCTTGAAGTTGAGTTAGAAGCCCAAACTCGTAGTCTGCCTGAAGACATTCCGCTGGATATTGTCTATGAAGATGATGACATTATTGTCGTTAATAAACCTGTTGGTATGGTCGTGCACCCAGGTGCGGGCAATTCATCGGGTACGTTGGTAAATGCATTATTGCATCACTATCCAAAATCGGCAGAACTGACCCGCGCGGGTTTGGTGCATCGTATTGATAAAGATACTTCTGGTTTATTGGTCGTTGCGAAAAATTTAGAAGCGCAATTTTCACTCAGTAAGCAATTGGCGAAAAAAACGGTTTATCGTGTTTATGACCTAATTGTGTATGGCAATGTGATTGCTGGTGGCACGGTGGATGAACCGATTAAACGTCACCCTGTCGATCGCGTCAAAATGGCGGTATTGCCGGGCGGTAAAGATGCTGTAACACACTACAACGTGAAAGAACGCTTCCAACATTTCACCCGCATCCAAGCTCGTCTTGAAACTGGACGTACGCATCAGATTCGTGTGCATTTTAGTTATATTGGTTTTGGTTTAGTTGGTGATCCTGTGTATATGCCACGTGTACGCGTGCCAGCAGGTGCAACAGAACTTTTAGATGAGACTTTACGTGGTTTCAGACGCCAAGCTTTACATGCTGCAGAGCTCGGTTTGAAACACCCACGTACAGGTGAAGAAATGTTGTTTAAAGCGCCGTGGCCAGCAGACTTGGCGACCTTGGTTGATGTACTTCGTACGGAAAACAAAGCCTATTAAGTTATAGATGAATCATCATAAGGACAGTATATGCAATTTGTTCAAGGACTTCCGGCAGGTGTTTTTGTGGGGCAAACCCGTGTACATCATGATCGTGCTTTAGAAACCACTCAAACTGAATTACAAGGCTTTAATTTGGCTTTGCATGTACAGGATGATGCTGCACGTGTGCAACAGCATCGCATGATCTTGCTCGAAGAGTTTGCAGGCTATGGGGTCGATAAAATCACGTGGATGACGCAAACCCATAGCACCATTTGCCATGTAGTGAATGAGCAAATTGACTTTGATGCTCAAGAAGGAGATGGTTTGGTAACACAGCGCCCGAAGCATGCCCTGATGATGATGACAGCCGATTGTTTGCCAGTGGTTTTAGGCAATGCAGATGGAACTGAAGTGGCCAATTTGCATGCAGGTTGGCGTGGGTTGGCGCATGGCATTATTGAAAATACCATTGCCAGCATGAACACTCAGCCGACATGGGCTTGGTTGGGTGCAGCTATTAGTCAACCTTGTTTTGAAATTGGGGCGGAAGTAAAAGAAGCCTTTTGTTCAAAGTATGCTGAGCTTGAGTCCGCTTTTCAAACGGGTAAGGAAGCTGGAAAGTATTATGCTGACTTATATGCGATCGCAAAATTTATTCTAAAACAGCATGGTGTTGAAGTGGTTTCTGGCGGTGATCAGTGTTCCTTTAGCCAGTCGAATGAGTACTTTTCTTATCGACGTCATGCCAAAACTGGGCGTATGGCGACCTTTGTGTTTATGCAATAGTTTGGCTTTTGATGAAGTGCTTGGCTGTTTTAATCCTTGTACTTACTCCCCACTCAGCGAGTGGAAGTGTTAAACTTAACTCAATTCTTTGGTCTTAAAAGTTTCCATGTCTGTACCTGATCTTGTTTCTGCTACACCTGTTCATGTGTGTGTGGTTTATCATAGCGCCTATGGTCATACGGCGAAAGTCGCTCAGTATATTGCACAAGGTGCAGAGCAGGCGGGTGCTGACGTGCATTTAATTTCTGTTGCTGCAGTGCAGTGGGACTTGTTAGATCAGGCCGATATTATTGTGATGGGTTGCCCAACGTATATGGGCAGTCTTACAGCAGCGCTTAAGCAGTTTATGGAAGATTCCTCTAAGCGTTGGTTAGCACGGGCTTGGCAAGGAAAACTGGCTGCAGGCTTTACCAATGGTGGTGGCTTAAGTGGCGATAAACTGGCGGTATTACAGCAGATTAATTTATTTGCTATGCAGCATGGTATGTTGTGGGCTGGTTTACCGTTTATGCCGACGGGACGTAGCCAACACGATATTAATCGGATGTCGAGCTTTTTAGGTTTGATGACTCAGTCAGACAACGCTAGTATTGAAATAACCCCACCCGAAGGTGACTTGGAAACTGCTCGAAAGTTTGGAAAATATTTGGTTGAGCTAAAAGCTGACTATTAACAGTTCTAATAATAAAAAACCTCCACATGGGAGGTTTTTATTATTTATGCATAATACGGGCTTTATCACGTTGCCAGTCACGGTCTTTTTCCGTGGCACGTTTGTCATGCAGCTGTTTGCCTTTCACTAAAGCGATTTCTAATTTAGCACGTGGTCCTTTCCAATAAGCAACAAGCGGAACACACGAATAACCTTTTTGATTCACTGCGCCGAGTAACTTATCGAGTTCACGACGGTTCAACAATAATTTACGGGTACGGGTCGCTTCAGGAACAATGTGCGTAGATGCACTGAGTAAAGGCTGAATCTGAGCACCGAACAGGAAAGCCTCACCATTTTTAAAGGTGATATAACTCTCAGACAGCGTCATACGACCTGCACGTAACGATTTTACTTCCCAGCCTTGCAGTGACAGGCCAGCTTCAAATTTTTCTTCAATAAAATAGTCGTGACGTGCACGTTTATTCTGTGCAATCGTCCCGCTGGTATTTTTTTTAACTACAGTTGCTTTCGCCATAATCAATTACTTCCAACAATGTACCTATTGTGCCTTAAAGCAGGGTTAAGGTGAAGTTTTTTCAAATTTATGGAGTTTCTTCACCTATAAAACAAGTTTTTGCTAAAATGTGGCTCTACAAAATCAACAGAGTAAAAATGGATGTCTAAAACTCGCGTCATTTACCCGGGGACTTTTGATCCAATTACCAATGGTCATATTGATTTGGTTACACGTGCATCACGTATGTTTGATGAAGTGGTGGTAGCCATTGCCATTGGTCATCATAAAAACCCTCTCTTTAGTTTAGAAGAGCGTGTGAGCTTGGCCAAAGCATCATTAAGCCATCTTGATAATGTTGAGTTTGTAGGTTTTGATGGTTTGTTGGTGAATTTCTTCCGTGAACAAAAAGCAACGGCTGTACTGCGAGGATTGCGTGCAGTGTCTGACTTTGAATACGAGTTCCAGTTAGCCAATATGAACCGTCAACTTGATTCACACTTTGAGGCGGTATTTTTAACACCGTCAGAGCAGTATTCATTTATTTCATCGACGTTGATTCGTGAAATAGCACGTTTAAAAGGTGATGTGACCAAGTTTGTACCGCAAGCTGTAGTCGCTGCTTTTGAACGTAAACATCAACAAGGTTGGTAATGTGTCTTTATATATAACCGATGAATGCATCAATTGTGATGTTTGTGAACCTGTGTGCCCCAATGAAGCCATTTTCATGGGGGAATTGATTTATGAAATCAATCCAGACTTATGCACAGAGTGTATCGGACATTATGATAAACCCCAGTGTCAATTGTTCTGTCCAGTGGACTGTATTCCGTTGGATCCTAATCATGCGGAAACTGAGGATGAGCTCATGGATAAATATAAAAAGCTGATTGCTCAAAAAAGCGCAAGCAATTAAGTCTAAGATTTGATACTATGCGCCTCGAAGTGAGCCAGACGATCGCTGCTGTGGAGATCTCCGTGATTGAAGCAGGGGAGGAAAGTCCGGGCTTCAAAGGGCAAGGTGCCAGGTAACGCCTGGGCGGCGTGAGCCGACGGAAAGTGCAGCAGAGAGTAGACCGCCTTCATTATGGTTTCGAGCAATCGAAATCGAAGGTAAGGGTGAAAGGGTGCGGTAAGAGCGCACCGCATGGCTGGTAACAGTTCATGGCATGGTAAACCCCACCGGAAGCAAGACCAAATAGGGATCCTTTAGGCATGGCCCATGCTGGATCCGGGTAGGTCGCTTGAGCGTATGAGTGATTGTACGCCTAGAGGAATGATCGTTCTCGACAGAACCCGGCTTATCGGCTCACTTCAACAAATTTTGATCAATTAAGCGCGCAAGGTACTTGACGTACTAGTGAGAAAACCACATAATGCGCGCACAGTTTACGGCTATGTAGCTCAGTTGGTTAGAGCACCGCACTCATAATGCGGGGGTCACAAGTTCAAGTCTCGTCATAGCCACCATTTTTATAGATCATGCTCTCAGCATGATCTTTTTTTTTGTGGGAAAGAAAGGTCTGAAAGTGTTTTTATTTACTTGCCATTTCTGAAATGGCCTTGTGGTTCACTGCGCCGTTGTTTCGATATTTAAAGCAAAGCTGTGACTGCGGACATTTATGATCTTTTTAGAACTTCCCCTCGCAGTGAAGGTTTTCAGGCGTTAAATTAATCTGCATCTGTAAGTCTTGAATGTGTTGCCAATTGGCTTGATGTTCGGGCAATGTAAAGATTTGATGATCAACTAAATTGAGTTTTTTTAAAGAGATGTGCTGACTTGCACAGTAGCGTCCTTCGGCTCTTTCTAAAGCTAAGTTTTGCTGTGCAGTTGGGCTTAAGCGATCTGCGGTCAGGATCTTTTGTTGTCCTTTGGCATAGTTGACCAATATCTCTCGATCTTTTAGGCTAAATAATAGGTTGGAGTTGATATAGGTCGCTACATCACGCCGTACACCGTTATAGTCGGTGATCATGGGGGAAATCAGCTGACAACTGCTCAATGCTGTAATGCTTAGGATGAAGAAAAAACAGACTCTCTTTTTCATTATCTTTCTCGTAAATATGCCTAACTTAAATATAGATTGCAGTATAAAAATAAGTTTAAAAAGAGTAGTTTGCTGAAAAATTGATAGTTCAAAGTGTATTTGTTTATGGAATAACCATTTGTGTGTAAAAAGGGTTGACGCTTGTCTTTGAACTTTGCATAATGCGCGCACAGTTTACGGCTATGTAGCTCAGTTGGTTAGAGCACCGCACTCATAATGCGGGGGTCACAAGTTCAAGTCTCGTCATAGCCACCATTTTAAAAGACCAAGCTCTCAGCTTGGTCTCTTTTTTTGTGCGTAAAAAATAGATTTGAATATGTCGATATAAAAAAGCCCAAACACATGTTTGGGCTTTTTTATTGGAGAAAGTGCTTATACGCCAGCTTTCCAGCCATTCATGATTGGGTAGCGACGTTCACGGCTAAATGCACGTGAGCTGATACGCGGACCAATTGCACCTTGGCGACGTTTGTATTCATTGAAATCGACCAAACGAATCACTTTTGCAACCACTTCAGCATCAAAGCCTTTGGCAATGATGTCATCTTGGCTCATATCTTCTTCGATATAGGCATACAATATGGCATCCAGTACATCATATGGTGGTAAAGAGTCTTGGTCTTTTTGATCTGGACGTAGCTCTGCTGAAGGTGGGCGAGTAATCACACGCTCAGGAATCACAGGCTTGTCTGAAATGCTGTTACGGTATTTCGCAAGTTCAAACACAATGGTTTTATACACATCTTTCAGTACCGCAAAACCACCCACCATGTCACCATAGAGCGTGCAGTAGCCCACCGCCAATTCTGATTTATTGCCTGTAGACAGGACTAAATTACCAAATTTGTTGGATAAACCCATCAGCAGTGTACCACGGGCACGCGCTTGTAAGTTTTCTTCAGTTGCATCCGCAGGGCTGTTACCAAAGAACGGATAAAGTGTTTGCATAAAGCTGTTCACAATTGGGTTGATTTCAGCAATCCCAAAAGTCACCCCCATACTCTTCGCTTGTTCAGCAGCATCTTCTACACTGATTTGAGCGGTATAGGTATATGGCATCATTACGGCCTGGACTTTGTCGGCGCCAATCGCATCAGCTGCAATGGCAAGAGTTAGAGCTGAGTCGATCCCGCCTGATAAACCCAAAATCACTCCAGGGAAACCTGAGCGTTGTACATAGTCACGGGTCGCCATCACTAAGCTTTGATAAATCTCTGCCATAGTGTCTAACGCAGGCGGTAGGGCATTGGCCTTAAAGGCTTGTTGTTCTGCTTCGTATTCAGCGAAATACAGAGACTCTTTAAAGCTTTCTGCTTGAAGTACAATCGAACCATTTTTGGCAATCACGAAGCTTGTACCATCAAAGATCAGGTCGTCTTGACCGCCGACTTGGTTGGCATAAACCAAGTTGAGGTTCATTTGTTTCGCCAATGCAGACATGGTTTCAACGCGATGCTGCGGCTTACCGACTTCATATGGTGAAGCATTTAAGACCAAAGCCGTTTCTACATTGAGCTGTGCTAGTTGTTGTACTGTTGAAAGTGACCAAACATCTTCACAAATCAACACACCAAACTTATGACCCAGATATTCAAAAACAAGGTGTTGATGCCCTTCGGTGAAGTAACGCTTTTCATCAAACACGCTATAGTTTGGCAAGTTTTGTTTGTTATACACACCCAAAACTTGTCCATCTTTCATGACCGCAGCGGCGTTGTAGCGTTGACCATCTTCGGTTTGATTGACAAAACCAAAGACCATTACAATATCTTTTACTGTTTTAAGTTGTTCAAAAACTTGTTGCGTGCGTTTGGTTAGGCTTGGACGTAGAAGTAAATCTTCTGCTGGGTAACCAATGCTCGAAAGTTCTGGAAAAATAATTAAATCAGCATTTTGTTTTTTTGCTTCATTGGCCTGCTCCAACATTTTTTGGGCATTTGCTTCAAGGTTGCCAATGTGCGGAGAGAACTGTGCAAGTGCAATTTTAAAACTTTTCATTTCCAACTAAATCCTATACCTATAGGGATATACACGACGATTGAGTTTGTTATAGCTATAAGTTCTACGTGGTGTAAGTGACGATAAACAAATAGAAGTATTAATCAATAATAAGTGCGAATACTATATACGAAATGCGATTTTTTTTAAGGGATATTCTAAAAAAAATCAGTAAATGTCCTTAAAAAGAACAAATTATTCTAATGTCTTTATGGAGTGTGATTGTGTGGTTTCAACCGCTTTTACAAAAAATACAGCAAAAGTTTGAACTTAAAAATCGGCCCTTGACTGAAGCGGAGAAAAAGCTCGCCAGCAGTATTTTTGGGAACAGTCTGAACATGGATTCGGTTCGAATTATCGCGCATCGGGCAGTGCTGCCTCATTATGCGATTAGCCCGAATGGATATGTCTATTTTAATATCAAAGACTGGTGCGAAAATTTTGCCGATCAATCCATTTATCAACAAGCTTGGTTGATTCATGAGCTAACACATGTTTGGCAAATTCAGCAGGGACTCGCTGTAGTGCGTAAGGCGCTTTTTAACCGTCAATACCGTTATGCATTAAAACAAGGCAAGCAGTTTTTAAGCTATGGTATCGAACAACAGGCGCAAATGGTGCAAGACTACTTTCTCAAAAAACACTATGGCGAAGAGTGCTCAGCCTATGAGCAGTGTATTCCCTTTGTGGCACACAAAGCCTCGTTCTGACCCTGATAGATAAATCTGTGGAGTAATTGTTAGACAACAGATTTTAAAGTCATAAATTGCAAATTATTTGAAGAAAAATGCCAGTGGCATAGGGGAAACGGACTCTTATTTTGAATGCAAAGAGATGGTGAAAATCGTGAGATTGAGCCTGAAAAATGAGCTAAAATAAGAAGGAATGTCCTATGCGTATCGCTCTTCCGTTGAAAGGCAAAGCCAGCCAAATTTTTGCAGGACCCGTATTCGATGCTGAAAAACAGTCTGCGATTATTCCGATTCGGCATATGAAATTTGACTTTGAAGCTGAGAAAATTGATCCCAAATTTTACTTAAATGCGGAGCTGGCGAGTGCTTACTTTGCATCACTCTCGATCTTTCTGACCTATGGTGAAGACTTGGTGATTGATACCGCCCGTTATCACCGTGATTTCCTCAAAGACCCTGTATTAAAACAACGTGTGACGTCTTTAATTGGACAGGAGGCACTGCATTCAAAGCTACATGAAGAATTGAACGATACCTTTAAACAGGTTGATTTACCCGTTGGCATTTTTCGTTATTTAGCCGAAATCGTTTTTGACTACGGTTTTAACCGTTTACCTCAACCGATGAAATTGTCTTTGATGGCAGGCATTGAACATTTTACCGCAGTGCTGTCTGAATACATGATGAACCATGAAGAATTTTCTTCGATTCTCAAGATGAAAAGCAACGGGCGATTTGGATGTGGCACATGCTAGAGGAATCTGAGCATAAAGACATTGCGTATGATGTGTTTCAATCACTTTCCAATAACTATGCCTTACGTATTGCAGGCTTTTTTCCAGCCCTTATCACCATTTTGCTGCTAATTTCCGTGGCGTCAGTTTTTGTCCCGTTTTATCGCAAACCGTCTAATTTGGTGAGCCTTAGTTATTGGAAGGATGTGCCGCGCAGTTTCGGCCTCTTGTTTGGGCTGAAACGAGGTGTTTATGGCAGCAGTTGGATGCATATTTTTGATTATTTACGTCCAAGTTTTCACCCGAATGACTATGACACTTCTGCATTTTTAGATTATTACAAAGAACGTTTACTACATCCTGAAACAGGAGTGTTAGCCCCCTATTTCACCAAAGAATTTACTCCAGTACTTAAATCATAAAAGGAGGTTATGACATGGGACTGTTGAGTAAAAAAAATAAACCAAGTGAAAAGGCCTACGCAGTTGTAACGGGTGCAGGTAGTGGAATTGGTCGTAGCTTTGCACTGGAACTGGCAAAGCGCGGTGGTGATGTCATCTGTGCAGATATTGATTTAAGCTCGGCACAGGAGACGGTAGATTTGATTCAGTCGATGACATCTTCGTCAGCCTATGCGGTGCATTGTGATGTTGGATTAAAAGAATCTGTACACACTTTGGCGGAGCAAGCGGAACAGCTTTTGGGACATCCTGTTACTTTGCTCATCAATAATGCGGGAGTTGGGTTAGGTGGTAAGTTTGATGAGGTGTCGCTGGAGGATTGGCAGTGGTGTATGCACGTCAACCTGTGGGGGGTAATTCATGGTTGCCATTACTTTGTACCTAAATTTAAACAGCAAGGTTTTGGTGCCATTATCAATGTGGCATCAGCTGCGAGCTATACTGCAGCCCCTGAGATGACAGCGTATAACGTGACCAAGTGTAGTGTTTTGGCACTATCAGAAACACTAGCTTCAGAACTTCATGCTTATAACATTGCAGTCAATGTGCTGTGCCCGACCTTGGTACCGACCAATATTATGAAGAATGGGCGCTTGCCGAGCCGCTATTCTGGACTAGCTGACAAACTGCTGATGAACCATGCGTTTACCACCAGTGATGCTGTGGTTAAGAAAACATTAAATCGCTTAGATGCAGGCAAGCTTTATACCATTCCACAACCTGATGCCAAATTGTTTTGGTGGATGAAACGCGCATCGCCAAGCTTATACGTCAAGCTTTTAGGTTTGGGGTATCCACTGTTTAATCAAATCACAAAATAAGAATAGAGAAAAATGAATATGGAAACGCAATTAGAGATAGAACAAGCAGATGTGCAAGCGCCGTCTGATCAAATGCAAGATCAAACTGCCACGCCAAAAAGTACGGAAGCTGAACCTAAGCAGCCCCGTAAAAAGGCTGTGCTTAGTCCTAAAGCCGCACATACTTACGATACCATTGTTGTAGGTGCTGGGATTTCGGGGATTGCTGCGGCTTATAAAATGAAACAAGTCGGCTATCAGGACTATCTGGTTTTAGAAAAAGCGGATAGGGTCGGCGGTACGTGGCGTGATAATAATTACCCTGGTTGTGGCTGTGATGTACCTTCGGCGTTGTATTCCTTTTCCTTTGCACCTAGTCATCAATGGAGCCATTTATTTGCGAAACAACCTGAAATTTTAAGTTACTTAGAACGGGTGGTTAAGCAGTTTGAATTGCAAGACAAAATCCGCTTTCAGCATGAGTTGCTCAGTGCCAAGTGGAATGATGAGGCGAATATTTGGCAACTCGAAACTTCTCAAGGTACATATCAAGCACGAACCGTGATCTTCAGCACAGGGCCGATTACAGAACCGTCTTTACCTAAGATTAAAGGGATAGAGGGATTTAAAGGAGAAATGTTCCATTCAGCCCGTTGGAAACATGATTATGACTTAACGGGAAAGCGGGTTGCAGTCATTGGAACTGGCGCATCTGCCATTCAGTTTATTCCACAAATTCAGCCGTTGGCGAAAGAGTTGATCGTATTTCAGCGTACTGCGCCGTGGGTTTTGCCCAAAGCGGATATGCAGCTCAATGCTACAGTAAAGTCGCTGGTGGCCAAATTCCCGATGATTCAGCAAGGCTGGAGGAATAGTGTTTCCAGTATTTTAAATGGGATCAACTTTGGGCTTCGTCATCCGTCATTGCTTGAGCCAGTTAATTTTTTAAGCCGTCAATTATTAAAATTACAAATACATGATGACTCCTTGCGTAAAGCCGTAACACCTAATTTTTCGATCGGCTGTAAGCGACTTTTATTTGCCAACAATTATTATCCTGCACTGCAACAAGACAATGTCACGTTGTTGCCACAAGGTTTGGTCGAGATTGATGGGCAGAGTGTCATTACGGCAAATGGGGAACGATTTGAGGTTGATGTCATTGTTTGGGGAACTGGTTTTGAAGTGGCACATCCTCCTATTGGCCAACGCGTATGGAATGCCCAAGGTGAACGATTGGCCGACCATTGGAAGGGCAGTTCTCCAGAAGCATACTTGGGTACAAGTTTGGAAAATGTGCCGAATGCATTTTTGGTACTGGGGCCAAATATCTTGGTTTATGACTCATTTATTGGCATTGCTGAAGCGCAGATTCAGTACATTGTAGATGGTCTACTAAAAATGAAGCAGCAAGGCTTTAAACGTATGATGGTCAAGCGAGATGTTCTACGTTATCACAATGCCAAGGTGCAAACCCATTTGAAAACCACAGTATTTAACCGAGGTGGCTGTTCAAGCTATTATTTAGATCAAAATGGGCGTAACTTCGCGGCTTGGCCGTGGTCCTTGGCCGAGTTAAAGCAACGTTTATCTGCGCTTGAGCTAAAATACTACGATGTTGTTGAAGCTTAAAGTAGCCACATTAAGTATTAAAAACAGCCTGAGTCTGTTCAGGTCTTTTAATACTTAAACTGTGTCACTTGTGAATTATTGATTTAAAATTCATCATATAAAAAAACCACCCATGCGGGTGGTTTTTTGTCTCTCAACGCAGACCGAATTAACGGTTTATGTCGCGTTGAACTTCGCCAGTGTAAAGCTGACGAGGGCGACCGATCTTGTACGGACCGCTGTGCATTTCTAACCAGTGGCTGATCCAACCAACAGTACGTGCAAGCGCGAAGATCACTGTAAACATTTCCGTCGGGATACCAATCGCTTTAAGGATGATACCTGAGTAGAAGTCTACGTTCGGGTATAAGTTACGTTTGATGAAGTATTCATCAGAAAGCGCGATACGTTCAAGTTCCATAGCAAGAGCAAGCTGTGGATCGTTGATGCCAAGCGCACCAAGAACTTCGTCGCAAGTTTCTTTCATTACTTTCGCACGTGGATCGAAGTTTTTGTACACACGGTGACCGAAGCCCATGAGTTTAACTTCTTTAGTTTTCACTTTTTCCATGAACTCAGCAACGTTCTCTACAGTGCCGATTTCATCAAGCATCTTAAGAACAGCTTCGTTCGCGCCGCCGTGAGCAGGGCCCCAAAGTGCAGAAATACCCGCAGCGATACATGCATATGGGTTTGCGCCAGTAGAACCAGCTAAACGTACTGTAGACGTAGAAGCATTTTGTTCGTGGTCAGCGTGAAGCGTGAAGATGCGGTCCATTGCTTTAGCAAGGATAGGATCTACTTTGTAATCACGGTCTGCTGGAGTAGCAAACATCATGTACAAGAAGTTTTCAGCGTAGCTTAAGTCGTTACGTGGGTAAACGAATGGTTGACCTACAGTGTACTTGTAGCTCCACGCAGCCAAAGTAGGTACTTTAGCAATTAAGCGGATCGCTGTAATTTCACGGTGATCAACATTTTCGATGTCTAAGTTGTTGTGATAGAACGCAGAAAGCGCACCAACTACACCAACCATGATCGCCATAGGGTGAGCATCGCGACGGAAACCATTGAAGAAGCGGCTAACTTGATCGTGAACCATAGTGTGGTTACGAACTTTAGCATCAAATACTTCTTTTTGTTCAGCTGTTGGAAGCTCGCCATTGAGAAGTAAGTAGCAAGTTTCTAAGTAGTCAGCTTTAGTTGCTAACTGGTCGATTGGGTAGCCACGGTGTAAAAGCACACCTTTGTTACCGTCGATGAAAGTGATTTTAGACTCGCATGCAGCAGTAGCCATAAAACCAGGATCAAAAGTGAAGTGACCTGCGGCCAATACATCCTTAACGTCGATTACATCTGGGCCCAATGTGCCGCTGTAAATTGGTAATTCAATTTCTTTGCCATCAAGCTGTAAAACGGCTTTTTTGCCAGTTGCTTCAGACATTCAATAGATCTCCTGTCCTGGTGAATGATTTATCTGACTCGAAATACTCATCTTTTAATGCACGAATCAGACGGATTAAAAATTTGCTCTAAGAGTAGAGAGTGCTGAAATTTTGTCAATTATACTTATGGATAAAATGATGACTTCCGAAGTTATAGTTAAGATTTAATCCATTAAAATTTGCATAAAATCACAGCACCGACACACTATAATAAGTTAATTCAAGGAGCAAGTGCATAAATAAAAAATGTTGCTGGCGCAATTGTAAGCAGTTTTATATTGAAAAAAGCGCTTGAAAAGAAACAGAATTCAAGTCGTCATATATTTACATTTATTATGATTCTCGTAACTTACGCATCATTTTAAAAAGAAAATGCTGCTTTCGTAGTCATTGTTAAAAACAATAAGTGACTCAAAAAAAATGATTTAATTGTATAAAAAATAGCTTATTTGGTATTTCGAAAACGATATATAAGTCACTTTTTTTATTTATACGGATGTGAAAAAATTGTTTTAATTAAAATTTATTACGAGATATTTCAATCTTGTAGGGGATTAATCTGTTGCACCAACATCATGCATATTTATGCCACTATATTAAAATAAAATAATGAACATTTTATATATAAATAAAAAATGATTAAAATAAAGCAGTGAAATTAGCCAGTTTTAAAAACAAGACTTTTTTGTGCATCTTTAGTCTAAAGTCGAATTTTACCGTTTTTGTATAAATTTTAGCGCTTGAATTTGGTGTTTATTTTATAAAAACCAACCATATAGCTGAGATTTAAAGCTAAAGTGTTGTAGCGCAAGGTATTTATCTATGTGTTAATGATTCTTATTTAAAGAATTTTTATGCAAAAAGGCAAAGGGCATTGTTTGTATTTTGATAGTTCACGTCTTATAATTCAGTGTCGTTTTAAGTTCAAACGCTATTTAATTTAGAGTTTTAAAGTAGCTGCTGAACAATGCCAGCTTTCCTTCGAATTAATTCCAACAAACTCCGGATGGAGTTTTTACTTACAGGATGCCCGCTGTGAAAAGCAACAGACCTGTCAATTTGTCCATGGGTCAAGTTTTAGAAGTAAACTTAAAATCCCCTGTGGCTATTGCATCAATCTTACACCGTCTATCAGGTGTCATCGTATTTTTACTCGTACCGGTACTTCTATGGATCTTAGACAAGTCATTGTCTTCGCCTGAAGGATTTGCTCAAGTTCAGGCTATTTTTAATAGCTTCATTGTGCGTTTTGTCGTATGGGTATTTGTAGCCGGCTTAATTTTCCACTTTATTGCGGGCGTTAAGCACTTACTTGCTGACCTAGGTTTTGCTGAAGAGCTACAAAGTGGTCGCATCGCAGCTACTATTTCATTGATCTTGTCTGCAATTGGTATCGTTGCGGCATTTGTATGGATTGTTATCTAATGAAAAGTGCTACTGGTTTAACTGGTTCAGGTTCTCGCGATTGGTTTATCCAACGTGTAAGTGCTGTCGTATTAGCGGTTTATACAGTTGTTGTTCTAGGTTGGATCCTATGCAATGGCGGTTTTAGCCATGAACAGTGGTACGGCTTTATGATGACAGCTCCAATGAAGATCTTATCTTTATTAGCCGTCTTATCTCTTGTTGCACATGCTTGGATTGGTATGTGGCAAGTATTCACGGATTATGTGACTACTCGCCAAATGGGTCCTTCAGCTTCAGGTTTACGCCTTGTACTGACTTCAGCAGTAATTATTGCTGTATTTGCATATGCGATCTGGGCAATCCAGATTTTTTGGGCGAATTGATAGGAAGAGATCATGGGCGCTATAACCCCTAAAGAAGATTACACAAATATTCCACACGAAACTTTCGATGCTGTCATCGTTGGTGGTGGTGGTTCTGGTATGCGCGCGTCTTACCAACTTGCTCAAGCTGGTTTGAAAGTTGCTGTTTTAACTAAAGTATTCCCAACTCGTTCGCACACTGTTGCAGCGCAGGGTGGTATTGGTGCATCTCTTGGTAACATGCAAGAAGACAACTGGCACTACCACTTTTACGACACTGTGAAGGGTTCTGACTGGTTAGGTGACCAAGACGCAATCGAGTTTATGACGCGTGAAGCACCACAAGTTGTTTATGAGTTAGAACACTTGGGTATGCCATTTGACCGTAACGCAGACGGTACGATTTACCAACGTCCATTTGGTGGTCACTCTGCAAACTACGGTGAAAAAGCAGTGCCACGTGCCTGTGCTGCTGCTGACCGTACAGGTCACGCACTTCTTCACACGCTTTATCAAAGCAACGTGAAAATGGGCACTCAATTCTTTGTTGAATGGATCGCGCTTGACCTGATTCGTAACGAAGCAGGTGATGTTCTTGGTGTAACAGCAATCGACCAAGAAACAGGTAAAATTGCAGTATTCCAAGCCAAAGCAACATTATTTGCTACAGGTGGTGCGGGTCGTGTTTACCGTGCATCTACCAATGCTTATATCAATACGGGTGATGGCCTTGGTATGGCGGCTCGTGCAGGTATTCCATTGCAAGATATGGAATTCTGGCAGTTCCACCCAACGGGTGTGGCTGGTGCAGGCGTATTGTTAACTGAAGGTTGTCGTGGTGAGGGTGCAATCCTTCGTAACGATGCGGGTGAGCCGTTCATGGAACGCTATGCACCAACTTTAAAAGACTTGGCGCCACGTGACTTCGTATCACGTTCTATGGACCAAGAAATTAAAGAAGGTCGTGGTTGTGGTCCGAAGAAAGACTATATCTTGCTTGATATGACGCACTTGGGTGCTGAAACGATCATGAAGCGTCTTCCATCTGTATTTGAGATTGGTAAGAAATTCGCGAACGTGGATATCACGAAAGAGCCAATTCCAGTTGTACCAACAATTCACTACCAAATGGGTGGTATTCCAACGAATATCCATGGTCAGGTGGTTGTGCCTGAAGGTTCTGAAACTGAAGCATTTACAGCACATTATGATAAAGATAGCGATATCTATTCAACTAATGCGGGCGATCGTAACTTTACGAAACCTGTTAAAGGCTTCTATGCAATTGGTGAATGTTCTTGCGTGTCTGTACATGGTGCAAACCGTTTAGGCACCAACTCATTACTTGACTTGGTTGTATTTGGTAAAGCTGCGGGTGAGCACATCATTGACTACGTGACTAAACATCACGGTGATGAATACCAACCGCTTCCTACGACTGTACTTGAGCAAACTGTTGCACGTATCCGTAAGTTAGATGACTCAACAACTGGTGAAAATGCCCAAGAAGTTGCAGATGCAATCCGTGACATCGTTCAAGATCATGCTGGTGTATTCCGTACAACTGCACTGCTTGAAGAAGGTGTGAAGCAGATTCTTGCCATTGAACCGCGTGTACGCAATATTCACTTGAAAGACAAATCTAAAGTATTTAACACTGCGCGTGTAGAAGCTTTAGAAGTTGAAAACTTGTATGAAGTGGCTAAAGCAACATTGATTTCAGCAGCAGCTCGTAAAGAGTGCCGTGGTGCCCATACGGTTGTAGACTTTGAAGAGTCTCCAGATCATCCAGCTTACCCATATGGTCGTCGTGATGATGAGTGGATGAAGCACACATTATGGTTCTCTAGCGATAACCGTCTTGAGTACAAGCCAGTACGTTACAAACCATTGTCTGTTGCTGCAATTCCACCTAAACCACGTACATTCTAATTGGGAGAAGTAAGATGAGTAGAGGTACTCGTACATTTAATATCTACCGCTACGATCCTGATAAGGATGCAGCGCCGTACATGCAAACTTTCAAGTTAGAGTTGACTGATAAGCACCGTATGTTGCTTGATGCACTTCTTGCATTGAAAGTACAGGACGAATCATTAACATTCCGTCGTTCATGCCGTGAAGGTATTTGTGGTTCAGATGGTGTGAATATCAATGGTAAAAATGGTTTAGCATGTCTTTGGAACCTAAACGACTTACCAGAAGTGATCACAGTTCGTCCTTTACCTGGTTTGCCTGTAGTTAAAGATTTAGTTGTGGATATGAATCAGTTCTACGATCAGTACAACAAAATTCACCCATTCTTGATCAACAACCAACCTGCGCCACCAAAAGAGCGTTTACAGTCTCCTGAAGAGCGTGAACACTTAGATGGTTTATATGAATGTATTCTTTGTGCATGTTGTTCAACTTCATGCCCATCATTCTGGTGGAACCCAGACAAGTTCTTGGGTCCTTCAGCATTGTTGAATGCATACCGTTTTATCATCGACTCTCGTGATACAGCAACTCAAGAGCGTTTGGCTCGTCTTGACGACCCATTCTCGCTATTCCGTTGTAAAGGCATCATGAACTGTGTATCAGTGTGTCCTAAAGGTTTAAACCCAACTAAAGCAATCGGTCACATCCGTAACATGCTTTTAGATGCTGCGGGTTAATCTGTAGGCTGATCTTCAGTTAGAAAAAGCACACCTTTAGGGTGTGCTTTTTTATTTTATAGCATGTCCCGTCCTGAAATAAGTTTACACCTTTAAGAGGCTTATTTTATGGAACATGAACGAGAACAAAGAGTTAAACGTACACAAGGTGATTATAGCTTTGCCTTTAAAATGATGGTTGTACATGAAGTAGAAAAAGGGCAAATTACTTATAAACAAGCTCAGGCAAAATATGGTATTCAAGGAAGATCAACTGTGCTGGTATGGTTACGCAAGCACGGACAACAGGACTGGACTTCGAATATGCCGCCTTCTTCTAAACGCCAATTAACATCCCAACAACGAATCCGCCAATTAGAAAAACAGTTAGCCGCAGAAAAGCTCAAAACTGAATTTATACAGGATGTGATTTATCACATTGATAAAGAGTGTGGGACTGATCTTGGAAAAAAGTATACCGAGCACGTTTCAAAGATTGGCAAAGCCAAAGAGGACTAAGCGTTTCACGTTATTGTCAGTTGTTGGGAATCACCCGACAAGCTTATTATCAAGCAGAAAAACGTGCTCAAATGACTGCACAAGTAACCGAACAAATACTCGAGTTGATTATGGAGTATCGCTGTCTCATGCCAAGTATCGGAACACGTAAGTTGTATTGGCTTATTAAAGGCAAATTGTTGCAGCGTGGTTTAAAGTGTGGACGGGATCAGTTATTTAAAATATTGAAAGAGCATAATTTATTGATTCGCCCCAAGCGTCGCTATACAAAAACTACGGATAGCAAGCATTGGATGAAGAAGCATCCAAATTTATTAAAGGATTATTCAGCAGTGCAAGCCAACGAAGTCTTTGTTAGTGATATTACTTATGTTGAGAGTGCTGAAGGCGTACATTATTTATCATTGGTGACAGATGCTTATACCCGTCAGATTAAAGGTTATAAGTTATCGAATGATATGCGTGCGGAGAATGTTATGCAGGCTCTACATATGGCGATGCAGCATGTGACGGATCGAGCGACTAGGATGATTCATCATTCAGACAGAGGCTCTCAGTATTGCTCTGAGCTATATCAATCGGCATTGCGCCATTATGGGATATGTCCTTCCATGACAGATGGATACCTTGCGAAACAGTGTTTCTCATATCAAAATGCATTAGCAGAGCGGATTAATGGAATATTAAAGCAGGAGTTTTTAACTACACGATGTCAAACCATGAAGGAGTTAGATCACTTAATTACGGAATCTATCATGATTTATAATTACTATAGACCACATTTAAGTTTAAATATGAACACCCCGAATCAGATGTATGAACAAACGGCTTTGTTGCATAAATATGTAAGCATCTGATTTAAATAAATTTAATTTTGGATCAAAAAATAATCAAAACTTTTAAAATCATATAGTTATGAAATCTTTGTGCAACAAAGCCTGAACAAACTAAAACCGAGCTAATTGCTTAACTCGGTTTGAAGTGGAATACTGTCAATCTATTTCAGGACAAGACAGCTAGATTTTTGCTGTAAAAAATAAAGTTGAGTGAAAGCGTGGGGTTGGCACTATTTTTGTTTGTGATAAGTGGCTTTTGTGGAAATTGCACCAGATTGGTGAAAAGCGCGGCGATTTAAAACAAATGTCATAAATAAGTGCAAGTATGAGTCTGCAAAAAAAGTTATGAAGATGTTAATATGGATGTTGTTGATGGGGAGGGCATATTGAAAGATGATGCTCTCTTTTCGTATGTGTTTTTTGGAGTAGACTTTGGTCTACGTTGAAACTCGGTTTTATTTAAAGCACCATATATTAGATGAAATTTTGATATGTGTATTTCGCCAATTTATGAAAGGTATGTGTCAAAAAAATCAATTGAAATATGGGGAGTATGTTAAAATTTTTGCACATTTATATTTAAAAAATGCGCGCTAAATATGTACATTAATTCAACATTTAAGCTGCATTAGAGCGAGTATAAATGAAGAGTTAGTCGCTTTAGAAAAAATAATGCAATGCCTTATTTTTTCTAAGTCGATTTGCAAAAAATTGCTCGGTTTTGGCCGGGTATGAATGAGTGATGATGCCGCTGAGGGCGTTATGATTCATTGTCACATTGGGTAATTCTAATGTAGTGATAACGCCTCATGGCATCCGCCTTATGGGGACTAATGTCATGTTACCAATTTGACATTACTAATCATGGGTTCGCTTAAAAAGCATCCTGAAATGTTTTTGCAATAGGAAATGGGTCCACAAATGCAAGAAGTTGCTGACGCATTGCGTCTTGACACTGAACTTTCCGCTGATAGTGCAGCGTATATTGAAGAACTTTATGAGCAGTACTTGGCTGCACCAGACTCAGTAGAAGCTGACTGGCGTGCATACTTCGATAAATACCCGAAAGGTGATCAACCACACAGCAATGTACGTGAGCAATTCTTATTACTAGGTCGTAATTCAAGTCGTGTTCAAGCAGTGGTACAAAGTTCTGTTAGTACAGAACATGAACGTCGTCAAATTGGCGTACTACAACTGATTGCAGCGTACCGTAACCGCGGTCACCAAAAAGCGAAGCTTGATCCTTTAGGTTTGGCAAAACGTGAAATCGTGCCAGATCTTGACCTTGCTGCACATGGCTTAACCCAATCTGATTTTGACACTGTATTCAATACAGGTAATCTTTTGATTGGTAAAGACGAAGCAACTTTAGGTGAAATGGTTCAAGCCATGGAAGCAACGTACTGTGCTTCAATTGGTGCAGAATACATGCACATTGTTGATACCAAAGAAAAACGTTGGATTCAACAACGCCTTGAAGGTGCGCGTGGTCAATTCAATTTCACTGCAGAACAGAAAAAACACGTATTAGAGCGTTTAACTGCGGCTGAAGGCCTAGAAAAGTTCCTAGGCAATAAATACGTTGGTGCAAAACGTTTCGGCGTGGAAGGTGGTGAATCTTTCATTCCAATGGTTGATGCTTTGATTCAACGTGCAGGTTCTGTAGGTTGTAAAGAAGTGGTCATTGGTATGCCGCACCGTGGTCGTTTAAACCTTCTTGTAAACATCATGGGTAAAAACCCAGCAGACCTATTTGGTGAGTTCGAAGGTAAGAGCTTACATAAAAAAGGTTCTGGTGACGTTAAATACCACCAAGGTTTCTCTTCAAACGTAATGACTCCAGGTGGCGAAGTTCACTTGGCATTGGCGTTTAACCCATCACACTTAGAAATCGTCGGCCCTGTGGTTGAAGGTTCAGTACGTGCACGTCAAGTGCGTCGTAAAGACATTGGTGGTGATGATGTATTGCCAGTAATTGTTCACGGTGATGCTGCATTTGCAGGTCAAGGTGTTAACCAAGAAACCTTCCAAATGTCACAAACACGTGGCTATACAGTGGGTGGTACGGTTCACATTGTGGTGAATAACCAAGTTGGTTTCACAACATCTGATCCACGTGATGCGCGTTCTACAGAATACTGTACGGACATCGCGAAAATGATCCAAGCGCCGATTTTCCATGTGAACGGTGATGATCCTGAATCAGTATTGTTTGTTGCGCAATTGGCACATGATTTCCGTCATACTTTCCGTAAAGACGTTGTCATTGACATGTTCTGTTACCGCCGCCGTGGTCACAACGAAGCGGACGAGCCAGCTGCAACTCAGCCAATGATGTATCAAGTCATCAACAAGAAAACGACAACGCGTGCGCTGTATGCAGACCAATTGGTTCAAGAAAGCGTCTTAGACCGTGCTAAAGCAGATCAAATGGTTGAAGACTACCGTGCTGATTTAGAAGCAGGTAAGCACGTTGCCAATGCATTGGTACTTGAACCAAATACAAAAATGTTTGTAGATTGGGCACCGTACTTAGGACATGACTATACAGACGTATGGGATACAACATGTTCTGAAGATCGCTTAAAAGAACTTGGTCGCAAAATGCGTGAGCTTCCTGAGGGCTTCGTAATGCAGCGTCAGGTTGCAAAAGTGATTGATGATCGCCTGAAAATGCAAACTGGTGAAATGCCATTGAACTGGGGTGCTGCTGAAACTTTAGCTTATGCATCACTTTTGGATGAAGGTTTCCTTGTTCGTTTAACAGGTGAAGACGTTGGTCGTGGTACATTCTCACACCGTCATGCGAAGTTGCATAACCAAGTGGATGGTTCAACGTACATCCCACTTTGCCACATTAAAGAAAATCAACCACGTACAGCAATTTATGACTCATTATTGTCAGAAATGGCGGTGTTAGGTTTTGAGTATGGTTATGCAACCACGCTTCCTAAGAGCTTGGTGATTTGGGAAGCGCAATTTGGTGACTTCGCAAACTGTGCACAGGTTGTAATCGATCAGTTCATCGCATCAGGTGAAACCAAGTGGGAGCGTGTATGTGGTTTAACGCTACTTCTTCCTCATGGTTTTGAGGGTCAAGGGCCAGAGCACTCATCTGCACGTTTAGAGCGTTTCTTACAGCTATGTGCTGAAGACAACATGCAAGTGATGACACCAACTACACCTGCACAGATTTTCCATGCTTTACGTCGTCAAGCGATTCGCCCAATTCGTAAGCCAATGATCATCATGTCACCGAAGTCTTTACTTCGTCACAAGCTTGCAACGTCTACTTTAAGTGAACTTGCAAATGGTACATTCCAAACTGTGATTGATGAAATCGACAACATCAACAAAGCAGACGTAACACGTTTAGTACTTTGTGGTGGTAAGGTTTACTACGACTTGCTTGAGAAACGTCGTGAGCAAGAGTTGAATAACACTGCAATCGTTCGTATTGAACAATTGTATCCATACCCTGAACAACGTATTGCTGAAGTTCTTGCTCAATATCCAAATGTGAAAGACATCGTTTGGACGCAAGAAGAGCCGAAGAACCAAGGTGCTTGGTTATTTATTGCTCCTCGTCTATATGATGATGTAATGAAGTCGGCTAAACCAGTACGTATCAGTTATGCAGGTCGTGAAGCTTCTGCTGCACCGGCTTGTGGTTCACCATATTTGCATGCAAAACAACAAGCTCAGCTCGTAAATGACGCTTTAGCGATCGTAGCTGAATAACAGGAGATTCTTAGTAATGGCAACCGAAATTAAAGCACCGGTATTCCCTGAGTCAGTTGCGGATGGAACAATCGCAACTTGGCACAAACAACCAGGTGAAGCAGTATCACGTGATGAAGTGATCTGTGATATTGAAACAGATAAAGTTGTTTTAGAAGTTGTTGCTCCTGCTGACGGTACAATTGCATCGATCATTAAAGGTGAGGGTGACACTGTTCTTTCAAATGAAGTGATTGCACAGTTTGAAGAAGGTGCTGTATCTGGCGCTGCGCAAACTGAAGCAGTTCAATCTGAATCGAAAGTAGAGCAAGCGGTTGTTCAAACTGAAGCAGGTGCTGCACCAGTCGTTGAACGTGCTCAAGTTGCTGATCAAGCGCCTGCTGTACGTAAGGCATTGACTGAGTCTGGCATTCCAGCTGCTGATGTTGCGGGTACAGGCCGTGGTGGTCGTATAACGAAAGAAGATGTGGCAAATCATCAAACTAAACCAGCAGCTCCAGCTGCAGCACCATTAAGTGTTGCTGTGGGTGAGCGTGTTGAAAAGCGTGTTCCTATGACACGTCTTCGTAAGCGTGTTGCTGAGCGTCTACTTGCTGCAACGCAAGAAACTGCAATGTTGACAACGTTTAACGAAGTGAACATGAAGCCAATCATGGAAATGCGTGCACAATACAAAGACGCATTTGAGAAGCGTCACGGTGCGCGTCTTGGCTTTATGTCTTTCTTTGTTAAAGCGGCAACTGAAGCACTTAAACGCTACCCAGCAGTTAACGCTTCAATTGACGGTGATGACATTGTTTACCACGGTTACTATGACATTGGTGTAGCAGTATCTTCTGAGCGTGGTCTAGTTGTACCTGTGCTTCGTGATACAGACCGCATGAACTATGCTGAAGTTGAAAATGGTATCCGTGACTTTGCTTACAAAGCACGTGATGGCAAATTGGGCATCGAAGACATGACTGGCGGTACGTTCACAATCACCAACGGTGGTACTTTCGGTTCATTGTTGTCGACTCCGATCTTGAATACACCACAAACTGCGATTTTGGGTATGCATAAAATCCAAGAGCGTCCAATGGCTGTAAACGGTCAAGTAGAAATCTTACCGATGATGTATTTAGCGCTTTCTTATGACCACCGTCTAATCGATGGTAAAGAAGCAGTTGGTTTCCTTGTAACAATCAAAGAATTGTTAGAAGAACCAGCTAAATTGATCCTTGACCTTTAATTCTAAAGAATAAAACATGGGCTTAGAGCGATCCTCTAAGCCCATTTTTGGAGATAAAAATGTCTCAACAATTTGATCTTGTTGTAATTGGCGGTGGCCCAGGTGGTTACGAAGCAGCAATTCGTGCAGCGCAGCTTGGTTTTAAGGTTGCTTGTATTGAAAAACGTATTCACAAAGGCAAACCATCATTAGGTGGGACGTGCTTAAACGTGGGTTGTATTCCGTCTAAAGCATTGCTTGACTCTTCACATCGTTATGAAGATACAGTGCATCACTTAGCTGATCACGGTATTACCACAGGTGATGTGAACTTTGATTTGTCTAAACTCCTTGCACGTAAAGACAAAATTGTTGACCAACTTACTATGGGTATCGACGGCCTTCTTAAAGGGAATGGTATCGAATGGTTAAAAGGTACTGGTAAATTACTTGCTGGTAAAAAAGTTGAGTTTGTTTCTCATGAAGGTGAAACTCAAATTTTAGAGCCAAAATATGTGATTCTTGCATCTGGTTCTGTGCCTGTAAATATTCCTGTAGCTCCTGTTGATCAAGACATTATTGTTGATTCAACTGGTGCTTTAGAATTCCAAGAAGTTCCTAAGCGTTTAGGTGTTATTGGTGCTGGCGTAATTGGTTTAGAACTTGGTTCAGTATGGCGTCGTTTAGGTGCTGAAGTTGTTGTATTTGAAGCAATGGATGCATTCTTACCAATGGCTGATAAAGCATTGGCTAAAGATTACCAAAAATTATTGACTAAACAAGGTTTAGACATTCGCGTAGGCGCTAAAGTTGCAGGTACTGAAGTTAACGGTCGTGAAGTAACCGTTAAGTACACGCAAGGTGGCGAAGAAAAAACTCAAACTTTCGATAAATTAATTGTTTGTGTTGGTCGTCGTGCTTATGCAGAAGGTTTATTGGCTGATGATTCAGGTATTAAACTCACTGAACGTGGTTTAGTTGAAGTGAACGATTGGTGTGCAACTTCTGTTGAAGGTGTATATGCAATTGGTGACTTAGTACGTGGTCCAATGCTTGCACATAAAGCAATGGAAGAAGGCGTAATGGCTGTTGAACGTATTCACGGTCATGCAGCTCAAGTCAACTATGACACGATCATTTCTGTGATTTACACACACCCAGAAGCGGCGTGGGTCGGTTTAACAGAACAGCAAGCGATCGAGAAAGGCCACGAAGTGAAAACGGGTCAATTTGGTTTCGCTGCAAACGGCCGTGCAATGGCTGCGGGTGAAAATGCTGGTTTCGTGAAGTTTGTTGCTGATGCAAAAACTGACCGTTTACTGGGTATGCACGTGATTGGGCCTGCTGCGTCTGATATCGTACACCAAGGTATGATTGCACTTGAGTTTGTATCTTCGGTTGAAGATCTACAGTTGATGACTTTCGGTCACCCAACATTCTCTGAAGTGGTTCATGAAGCTGCACTTGCAGTGGATGGTCGAGCGATTCACGCAATCCAGCGTAAACGCAAATAAGACAACGAAAAGAGCGACTACGGTCGCTCTTTTTTGTTTCAGGTGTTGTCTTCTCATGAAGAATCATCTAAAAATAAAGACAAGAAGTTTTAAAAATCCAAAATGGTTACTGTGATAGTAAACAGTTTCGGTGCAACAAAAAGTAAATAAGCAGTAATAAAAAGGTTAGTCGATGAATTTACATGAATATCAAGCTAAAGCGCTATTAAAAAAATATGGTATGCCTGTTCAAGAGGGCGTACTTGCCACCACTCCAGACGAAGCAGTAAAAGCCTTTGAACAAATAGGCGGAAAATTTGCTGTCATGAAAGCCCAAGTGCATGCAGGTGGTCGTGGTAAGGCGGGTGGCGTAAAAGTTGTAAAGTCAGCAACGGAAGCTGCTGAATATGCAAAAAGCATCATCGGGACCAACCTTGTTACCTATCAAACCGATAGCCATGGCCAACCTGTAAATAGCGTACTTGTCGCGGAAGATGTGTATCCTGTAGAGCGTGAACTGTATTTAGGTGCAGTGGTTGACCGCTCAAGCCGTCGTGTGACCTTTATGGCTTCGACCGAAGGTGGCGTCGAAATTGAAAAGGTTGCTGAAGAAACCCCTGAAAAAATTATTAAAGTTGAAGTCGATCCTTTGGTTGGCTTATTGCCATTTCAAGCGCGTGAAGTTGCATTTAAGTTGAACCTTAAAGATGGTCAAGTGAATCAATTTGTGAAAGTGATGTCTGCTGCGTATCAGGCGTTCATTGAGAATGACTTTGCTTTATTTGAGATTAACCCGCTATCTGTGCGTGAAAATGGTGACATCCTATGTGTCGATGCCAAAGTGGGGATCGATTCAAACGCGCTGTATCGTTTACCAGAAATTGCTGCGCTGCGCGATAAGTCACAGGAAAATGAACGAGAGTTAAAAGCGTCTGAATTTGACCTCAACTATGTCGCGCTTGAAGGCAACATTGGCTGTATGGTCAATGGCGCGGGCCTTGCAATGGCAACCATGGATATTATTAAACTCTATGGCGGCCAACCTGCGAACTTCCTTGATGTCGGTGGTGGTGCAACCAAAGACCGTGTGATTGAAGCGTTTAAAATTATTCTGGCAGATACCTCTGTACAAGGGGTATTGATTAATATCTTCGGTGGAATTGTACGTTGTGACATGATTGCTGAAGCAATTATTGCAGCGGTTCAAGAAGTAAATGTGACCGTACCTGTGGTTGTTCGTTTAGAAGGGAACAATGCTGAATTGGGTGCCAAATTACTTGATGAATCAGGTTTAAAACTTATTTCTGCAAATGGCTTATCGGATGCCGCAGAAAAAATTGTTGCTGCAGTAAAAGCGTAAGGAGTATCAATATGAGCGTATTAATTAATAAAGACACCAAAGTATTGGTACAAGGTTTTACAGGCAAAAATGGTACATTCCACTCAGCACAAGCGCTAGATTATGGAACCAAAGTCGTTGGTGGGGTTACACCGGGTAAAGGCGGCACAACTCATCTAGATTTACCTGTATTTAACACCATGAAAGATGCAGTTGCAGGTACAGGTGCAGATGCGACTGTGATTTATGTGCCGGCTCCGTTTGTATTAGATTCAATTATTGAAGCAGTGGACTCAGGTGTTGGACTGATTGTGGTCATCACAGAAGGTGTGCCAACTTTAGACATGCTCAAAGCTAAGCGTTATCTTGAAACCAATGGTAATGGTACGCGTCTGATTGGTCCAAACTGTCCGGGTATTATTACTCCGGGTGAATGTAAGATTGGGATTATGCCGGGTCATATTCACCAACCGGGTAAAATTGGTATTATCTCGCGTTCAGGTACGTTGACTTATGAGGCGGTTGCTCAAACGACAAAACTGGGCTTAGGACAATCAACCTGTATTGGTATTGGTGGTGATCCAATTCCGGGCATGAACCAAATTGATTGTTTGAAACTGTTCCAAGAAGATCCGCAAACTGAAGCGATTATCATGATTGGTGAGATTGGTGGTACGGCTGAAGAAGAAGCAGCAGAATATATTCAATCGCATGTGACTAAACCGGTTGTGGGTTATATTGCTGGTGTAACAGCGCCGAAAGGCAAGCGTATGGGGCATGCGGGAGCAATTATTTCTGGTGGTAAAGGGACTGCGGAAGAAAAGTTTGCAGCATTTGAAAAGGCGGGGATGGCGTACACGCGTAGCCCAGCAGAACTCGGTTCAACGATGTTCCAACTTTTAAAGGACAAAGGTTTAGTTTAAGCTTTTATATTTTAAAGGAAAAAGCCGTATGTCTTAATTGCACATGCGGCTTTTTTGTGGGGAGTATTTTGGTTTGCTCTAAGACAAAAAATAATATGAGGGTTTAGAGTAACTTAATCCCAGTTGAAAATTATATTCAGCCGCATTGGAAAAGCCATACTGAGCAAAAGATAAAATGGTGAAATTAGAGCAAGATTTGCTATGTACCTACCAATCTGAGAACTGAGAAATATTTAGTGTACACTGTTTCTATAGGTGACTATGCTATATTCATAATTAAAATAATTCTTTTGAAGACATAGTATTGTAGATGTTGAAGCCGATTCATTTATTGTTTTTCCGCTGCTTATTCTTATTCGGGTTGGCGATGAATAGCGCTTATGCTGAAAATGAAGACGTCTATTTGGCGGAGTCTTTGAGTGATGATATCTTCCACCATTATCAGCAGTTAGCGGCACAACATGATGAAGAGGAAAACGATTACACATTGATCAATAATGATTTTTATGAGAATGAATATATTCGTATATTTAACTACTCGGCCTACAACTCGGATGGTTTGAGCCATAAATTAGGGACAGGGGAGTTTCCCAGTTCAGACTTGGATGTACTCAGTATTTCATTCGGGTATGGTATTGAAATTAAAGTCAACAAAAGAAATAAAGTGGGATATGAGTACCTTTCAAATTTTCCTTATGATCGTGGGCAATTGATTCGTTTCTTTTGGGTACGTTTGCACTAAATAGCTTAATTCTATTTATTCATAAAAACTTTTTTTTCATTACTGTTTAGAATGTTTTCACTCAATTGTAAGGTCTAGGATGTTTACATTACTTCTTTGAATTCACTGGTGGCGAGTGAATCGACTTAAGAACGAAGATAACTTAAATTTTTATAATAGATGATGGGCTTACGGTGCTGAGTCAATTCTTAGGTTTATCGTTTTAAAAGCTTAAATGTGTATTTTGTAGAAAGTTGAATATTAAAGCAGATGATAAGAAACGCGACAGATCGTCGCGTTTTTTGATTGTAAGTCTAACTACTATTGAGCTTTGCTTTGCGGTTTTAAGCTTTGGGTTAAACCATTGATGTCGCCGCCTTGAATTCCCAGTTCATTCATTAAGCTATCAATTAATGGCGCTTGGGTACGATAGCGTAGCGCACTATTCACCACTTGATCAGACAAAGCAACTTGTGAAGATTCCGCACCATCACCTCCAGTTGTGGCTGAGCCGACATTACCTAAACCGTTAACCTGTAGAATTTTGATGTCGTCAATGTTTTCCATCGGCTTAACACTTTCACGAATGATTTCAGGTAAATATTTTAATAATGCTAGGCGAATTTGCATTTCAACTTGCTCAGGAGATAAGACGTTGTTGGCCTCATTCACTGCACGTGTACCATCGGCGTCGACTTGGTATTGTTTTTCCATTGCCTGAGCCAACAGTATTTTGGCATCTGCTTCACCTTTGGCTTTTAAGCGAGCTTGTTCAGCTTGAGCTTCCGCAGCAATACGAACGGCTTCGGCATCATCGGCAGCAGCTTGTTTACCTGCTTCAGCTGCCACCGTAATCGCAATTGCATCTTTTTCTGCAGCTTGCTTCGCTGCAACCAATTCAACAGCTTTTTGACGCTCAGCACGCTGGGTTTCACGTACGGTAATCACTTCTTCTTCAGCTTTAACCGCTTCAGCGCGGGCACGGTCAGCAGAAGCTTTGGCTTCAGACTCTTCACGCGACTTTTCAGCAATCGCAATGGCACGTGATTGTTCTGCCAGTTCGATGGTTTTCTTTTGCTCAACCTGCGCTTGTTCAATAATTTGTGATTTTTGAATATTTTGGCTTTCTACATCACGTGCT
Source organism: Acinetobacter sp. TYF_19 (assembly GCF_043105125.1). NCBI lineage: Bacteria > Pseudomonadati > Pseudomonadota > Gammaproteobacteria > Moraxellales > Moraxellaceae > Acinetobacter > Acinetobacter sp. TYF_19. The sequence continues at coordinate 60,620 of NZ_JBICLH010000041.1, read as the reverse complement.
GCACCAATACGCTTTAACTCGACTTCACGCTCAGCTGCAATACGTGCTTCTTCTGCTTCACGTTTTTTCTCAGCTTCTTGTGAGGCAATTTCAGCCAATTGTTCTGCACGTCGAATTGCAATTTCACGCTCTTGCTGTAGTTTGGCGTATTCTTCTTCGCGGATGATTTGTAGACGTGCTTGTTCTGCTTCTAAGTTTTTGGTCTTAATGGCAAGGTCAGCGTCTTGCTCGATATGATTACGTTTACGACGACGGTCTTCAATCGTTTCAGTCAGCTTGGTTAAACCTTCGGCATCGAATGCATTTTGAGGGTTAAAGTATTTAAAACCTGTTTGGTCTAAACCTGTTAATGACACAGTTTCAAGCTCTAGACCATTTTTATGTAAGTCTTCGGACACCACTTGTTGTACTTTTTGCACAAAATCTACGCGTTTTTCATGTAACTCTTCCATCGCCATTTCAGCAGCGACTGCACGCAAGGAATCGACAAATTTGCCTTCCACAAGGTTCTTCAACTCATTTGGAGACATGGTTTTTTGTCCCAAAGTCTGCGCGGCCACTGCAATTGATTCTGCTAGTGGCTTCACACGGACATAGAACTCAGCCATGACATCGACGCGCATACGGTCACGGGTAATGAGCGCTTGATCATCAGCACGGCGAACCTCTAAACGTAGCGTGTTCATGTTGACAGGGATAATTTCATGTAATACAGGCAGTACAATTGCACCTCCACCTAAAATAACTTTTTCGCCGCCAAAACCTGTACGTACGAAAGAGATTTCTTTGCTTGAACGACGGTACAGACGGGCAATAATAATGCCGATAATAACCAGAGCTGCAAAGATAATCCCTGCAAGAATAAGAATGTTATAGAAATTGTTGCTGAGCATAAGGGTCCCGATTTTATTTAAAGTTATAAGTACAAAATGAAAGAATTAAAGTGAAATGGCTTTAAAGCCAATCTTGGTTTTTTGAGTCAAAATGACTTCTTGACCTTGAGAAAAATGAAGGTCTGTTTCAGGTTCAACCAGTACATAATGCGTTTGCCCGAACTGATCTTGAACTCGTGCTTGAGCAGGTGAGTTAACTTTAGCCTCTCCTAAAATAATCAGTGCTGTTCGTCCAATCAGCTCTTCACTGTAAATTGCTGTGGTTTCATCTTGTGGCAAAATTTTAGCAATCAGCATGGCGCTGTAACGAATCATAGGCATCGAAAGTACGAGGCAAAGAGGTGCCATGATCCATGCACTCCAATAGCTCCCGGTCCAAGTTTGAAGAATGGACTGTAGAATAAAGCCACTTAAGCTATACAGGGTGAGGAAGATAATCAGCCAAACCAAGAGAGGAACACGGCCAATAAACAACCAATCCAGCAGGGCATTGAGCCAACCTTGATCGGCATCTAGTGCAATGTCGACGTCTTTAGTACTGCCTAAGTCATCAGGTAGGAATTGGTCAAGTAGGCCTTGTGAGCCGCCGCCTAATACCAATAAAATCAATTCGAGCAGTCCCAACAAAAACATGAGACTGAGGCAAATACTAAAAATTAAATTGGATGGGTGAGTAAATAATTCCCACATTCTAAAGGTTCTCTATTTTTATGCTGTTATCAGTTAAGTGTAAATTTTTAAAAAGAATTGTATTGAAATTGGGCTTTAGCATAGCATTCAAAAAACAGAATGTCTAAGTTTGTTGGCACGTAAAGAGAGAGCAGTTAAATTGTAATTTGATAAATTTTAGGCAAAAAAATACGCAATGATTGGGGTATTCATTGCGTAGAACTACGAATCTGTTGTTACACAGTTTCGGTAAAAAGGAGAAACGTTATATCTCAGGGTTAATCTAAGCTATGAACTCATCATAAGGGTTGAGCATTCTTATTTCATGAGTATTCACGTTAATTACTGTAAATTTAGGTTAACAAACGACACTAAATGTCAGTTTTTGAGATGCATGTGGCTTATTCGTGTTTATTTCGCGATTAAAAAAGCCTTTCTCAGTGAGAAAGGCTTTAAAGAAGCGCATTAGTTTAAGACCGGATTAGAAATGAAACACCCCTAAACCTGATTTAACTTCATCTAGAGTCTGTTGAGTGATATCACGACATTTGTCTGTACCGGTCTTTAAAATATCCATGATGTAATCAGGATCTTTCGCAAGTTCCATTCGACGTTCACGAATTGGCGTAATCAGCTCTTTCAATACGCCTTCAAGACGCTTTTTCACCGTACCATCGCCCAAACCGCCACGGCGGTAATGTGCTTTCAGTTCTTCAACTTCTTCTTTGTTTGGATCAAACGCATCTAAATATGTAAATACGATATTACCTTCAACCTGACCTGGGTCTTCAACACGCAAGTGGTTCGGGTCGGTGTACATCGCATTAACAGCTTTTTTAATGTCTTTATCTGTTGCATCCAACACAATGGTATTGCCTAAAGATTTCGACATTTTGGCTTTACCATCAAAGCCGGGTAAACGGCTCATATTGGAAAGCAGAGCTTTACATTCAGGCAGTAATTCCTGACCAATCTGACGGTTTATGCGGCGTACGATTTCATTGGTCTGTTCGATCATTGGAATCTGGTCTTCACCCACAGGTACAACCGTTGCTTTAAATGCGGTGATATCTGCGGCTTGTGCAACGGGGTAGCATAAGAAACCAGCTGGAATATCACGTTCAAAACCACGCATCTGAATTTCAGACTTGATGGTTGGATTACGTTCTAAACGAGACACGGTCACAAAGTTGAGATACAACATGGTGAGTTCATTTAGCGCGGGTAAGCTCGACTGCACGCAAATGGTGGTTTTGGTTGGGTCGATTCCGACAGCTAAGTAATCTGTGGCAACTTCAAGAATATTGCGGCGAACTTTTTCGAAGTTATCTGCATTGTCAGTAAAGGCTTGTGCATCGGCCAATAATAAATGCTGATGGTGTGAATCCTGCAAACCCACACGTGAACGTAAAGATCCGACAAAGTGCCCTAAATGAAGTTGTCCCGTTGGACGGTCGCCTGTCAAAATAACAGGACGGTTGTCTTGATTACTCATTATCTATTTCCAAAGTCGTCGTAGCGACATGCTATTTTCAAAGAATGCAGACATTGTACGGCATAATCTTTTTCAATGTCAGTCTTAAAAAAACTGCAGTGAAAAAATTATAAAATCAGTTAAATTTCAAAAAACAAATATTCAAAAGCTTAGATCACAGATTAAAATGTCAAAATTCTCAAGATGGATAAAAATAAATGGCGAGTAGCTTATTAATATTACTAGATGATATTGCCACGATATTAGATGACGTTGCAGTCATGAGTAAAATGGCAGCAAAAAAAACGGCGGGCGTTTTGGGCGATGACTTAGCACTGAATGCCCAACAGGTGAGTGGGGTTCGTACTGACCGTGAGCTGCCTGTGGTTTGGGCTGTGGCTAAAGGCTCTTTTGTTAATAAATTGATTTTAGTCCCTGCAGCGCTGTTGATTAGTGTGGTTGCACCGTGGCTGATCACGCCACTGTTGATGATTGGTGGTTTATTTCTATGCTATGAAGGGGTAGAAAAAGTCCTGCACAGTTTGCATCACAAAAAAGCCAAAACCGAAGAAGAAGCCAGCCAAGAATTAACTGCGATTGAAACCGATATGGCGACTTTTGAAAAAGATAAAGTCAAAGGGGCGATTCGTACCGACTTTATTTTGTCGGCAGAAATTGTGGTGATTTCACTGGGGACTGTAGCGGCAGCAACTTTTTCAACCAAAGTTATGGTGTTGTCTGTAATTGCTATTTTAATGACTGTCGGTGTGTATGGTTTTGTGGCGATGATTGTCAAAATTGATGATTTAGGGCTGTATCTAACTCAGCAAGCCTCTTCATTTAAGCAAACTATTGGCCGTGGTTTACTGGCTTTTGCACCAAAGCTGATGAAGACCTTAACTATCGTGGGCACTATCGCGATGTTTTTAGTGGGTGGCGGTATTATTTCCCACGGCGTGCCTTTATTGCATCATTTCACTGAAGGTTCAGTGGATTATGCTGAACATATTCCAACTGTGGGCAGTATCATTGGAGCATTAACCCCAACACTGATTAATTTAGTGATCGGTTTTGTGGCTGGTTTGATTGTATTGGCTATTGTGAGCTTGATTAAAAAAGTTTGGCCGAGCTCAAAAAAGGCATAAACTGGATCGGGTCAGCATGAATTAGAAGAAGGAAGAGTGCTATGCGTTGGAAGGGACGTCGTGTCAGTAGCAATGTCGAGGATCGTCGCGGTGGTGGCGGTGTCAAGGCGGGTGGCATCAGTATTTTAGGGCTGATCGTGGCCTTTGTGGCATGGAAATTTCTAGGAGTCGATCCGCAGCAAGCCTACCAAGCCACTAAACAAGTGACCGCACAAACTGGAGCGGCAGAAACTCAAGGTTTGGATAACCCAACGCCTGATCAGCAGGAAGCGATGGACTTTGTCGGTACTGTACTGGCCGATACTGAAGACACATGGAGTCAAATTTTCCAACAGCAATTGGGACAACAATATGTTCCGCCCAAGTTGGTGATGTTTTCAGGAGTGATCAATTCGGGTTGTGGTACCGCTCAGTCTGCAATGGGGCCGTTTTACTGTCCAGCAGATCAGAAGGTGTATATCGACACCGCTTTCTTTAAAGACATGCGGACTCAAATGGGTATTGGCGGTGAGCAAAACCAAACGGAGTTGGCGCGCCAAGATCAAGCGGGTGACTTTGCTCAGGCTTATGTGGTGGCACATGAGGTTGGACATCATATTCAGACCATTTTAGGTATTTCTGAACAAGTACAAAAAGCTCGTGCACAGGGCTCAAAAGCGCAAGGCAATGCTTTATCGGTACGCCAAGAGTTACAGGCTGACTGTTTAGCAGGAGTATGGGCGCATCATAACAATCAACGAACTCAGTTCTTAGAGCAAGGGGATGTTGAAGAAGCGATGGATGCGGCACATAAGATTGGTGATGATTACTTACAAAAGCGGGCAACAGGGCAAGTGGTCCCTGATAGCTTTACCCATGGAACTAGTCAACAGCGTATGACTTGGTTTGGCACGGGCTTTAAGTCGGGTCAAGTTGAAAGTTGTGATACTTTTAATCAAGCCATTTAAGCTATAAAAAAGAGGCGATTGATCGCCTCTTTTTTTATTTCAAGCAATTCATTCTAGCGGTTTAAGAACTGCTTAAAGTTTCGAGCAATACGGACACTCACATATAACGCAATACAGGCAAATAACAATACCCCAAACACCACATACTTTAAGTTGCTCATATCTGCGTGGTAAAACTGCTGAATTTGCTCAGGCGTATAACGCAATGTTTTAACATCTTGTGTCCGTGTATCGAGATAACTGACTTGCTGAATATAGTTAAACTGCCCCGCTTTGAGTAGTTCAATTGACTGAATTTGGCGGGTATGTTGTTCGTTGTAGTCATCTACACAAATGTCAGTTAAATAATGATCACAGCTGAGTTTGGCGATATAACCCTGATTGGCCACATGCAAATAAATATGATCATCGGGAGCTTTATTGTTTGAAAGTAGAACCAGTGTTTGATCGGGACGAGAGTTCATTTTAAAACTTTGGGCTGAGGCAAAAGTTTGCTCAGCCTGTAAAATTTCTTTGGTTTTCGCAAAGCAGGTTAGAAACAACGCAAAGGTCGTGAGGAAAATAATCAGTGCGAAGAACATCCGAAAGATGGTTTTAAAAGTGAATTGCATAGGAGATCAAACTTGGCCAAAGGGAAAGTTCACGCATAAAAAACATGCATATGCCCTATGTTAATTCATCATCAGGAGAAATGTTAAAAAAATTATTTTTTTCGGGCGTTGATGTGAAAAATGATTAAAATATTTCGAGCATCAATGTGTATGAAGTGAATTTTTATTCCATAGATAAGCACTGAAAGCCGCCATCTCCCCAACCGCCCAATTTGGAAGTTCAATGGGAAATTATTTTTTTCTACAAGTTTTTACCGTTATTTTTGCATTATCTATTGCAACGACTATTTTTAATAAACGTATTTTAGGTTTTCCTCAAGCCATTGGCGTACCCATCGTTTCCGCCATTTTTGTCTTTATTTTACAGTGGGGCGCGAGCCTGCTGAGTGGTAATCAGTTTATTACCATCAATATTCATAACATTGAAGAAGCGGTTCGTCACATTGATTTTTATGACTTTTTAATCAATGGCGTGATTTGCTTCATTTTGACCTCTTCTGCACTGAAGTTCAAAGTCTCAGATTTACGTAGTTATTGGAAGCCGATCAGCATTTTAGCCAGTATTGCGTTGGTACTGTGCGCCGTGTTCTTTGGGGTGGTGCTCTACGGTTATCAGTTCATTATTGGGCAGCATGTCGATTTATTGGTGCTTTTGCTGTTGGGGGCTGCATTGGGTGCAACGGACCCGATTGGGATCAAAGGCGTACTCAGTTCGGTACGTGCGCCACATCATTTAATGGTCAAGCTCGAAGGAGAATCACTGTTTAATGATGCCATGTGTATTGCCTTGTTTATGACGCTTTTAAACGTCTTACAAGGTGAAAACTTTACCGTCATGGGCGTGTTGCAGACCTTGCTCTATGAAATTTTTGTCGCCGTCATTATTGGTTGGGCCTTTGGTTTAGGGATCTTGCGACTGCTGCGTGGTAAGCACGAAATGGAGTCTCTCATTTTGACCACAGCACTCTTGGCCTGCGGTTCGTACTTGGTTGCACTGTTTGCGCATGCTTCAGCACCGATTGCATGCGTCATCGGTGGTTTGATTGTGGGGAATAAATGGAAAGAAATTTTACAAGAACGCGAAATACGGGAAGTAAACCATTTTTGGCATACGGTTGAAGGGATTATTAACTCGTTCTTATTCACCTTAATTGGCTTGGAACTGTTTATTTTAGATCTCAGCTTTAGTCTGATTTTTGGCGGCATCGTCGCTTTTATTATTCTGCATGCTTCACGTTTTGCAGCGAACTATTTATCTTTTGCCTTTTTTCCCTCTTTCCGTAAGAAAAGTTATAACGGAAGTTTGGCGATTTTGTCATGGGGCGGAGTACGGGGAGGGATTTCCTTAGCACTGATCTTAGCGGTAGCTAACGTACCTGAGTTAAGTGAATACAGCAGTATTTTGATTGGTTATACTTTTATCGCCGTGTTGCTTTCAGGTATGGTCTGCGGTCTAGGATTACCTGCTGTAATGAATGCGTTTTACTACAACCCGAATGAAGAAAAGACAGGTTTTAAAGGTTGGTATCAACGCCTGTGTAATAAAATGAACCGTAAAGGTTTCAAGTATATTATTGGTGAAGATGCACAGGGCTATGAAACCATTATTGTCTATCAACCTGAAGCATTGATTGATGTTAAAGCGGATGACGGCATTGCCGCGGTGCATAACCCTGAGCGAGTTCAGGAAGTGAAACGGCTGGAAAGTCCTGATAATTTTTAGTGATTTGCTCAATCAAGAAGCCCCTGTATTGGGGCTTTTTAGAATGAATGAGCTGGTTTATTTGAATCAAATAATGATGTCATTATGGAATACTTAGAATAGGGCACATTTGAAATGGCAGAATCGATAGTCAAAGAACTAGCCCCGATGATTTTTCAGGTGATCGCTCAGATTCCTTATGGGCGGGTAGCCAGTTATGGACAAATTGCACGTTTAGCAGGCATTCCCAAACATTCGCGTTTAGTGGGTTATGTGCTGAAACATATGGATGCAGATAGTAGTTTACCTTGGTATCGGGTAATCAACTCCCAAGGGAAAATTAGCCTAAGTAAACTGAATGATCAGGGACAGAACATTCAAGCACAGTTACTTATGGCGGAAGGTATTTTAGTGATTGGGGACAAAGTGAAAATGAAAGAGTTTCAATGGAATATTTAAAATAGAAATGCCCTACCTCCGTAGAAGTAGAGCACTCGATGTATTACTGGCGAACAACTAAAACAGGAATGTGCGCTTCACCTAAAACACTTTGTGCAACACTGCCTAGGAATAAACGTTTTAAACCTGTACGACCATGAGAGCCAATGACAATCAGGTCTGCTTTAGATGTTTCTGCTTCTTTGATAATTTCACGGTGCACCACCTGACCTTCAAGTAGTTTTGCTTCAACTGGAATGCCCAGATCGCTAAATTTAGCCGCAGCTTCCTCTAGCGTTTTCAAAACTGAAGTACGCGCACGTTCAATTAAGTCATTGGTTTGAGTTGCAGAAATGTATTCAGCCGCAATGTAAGGGTCAAGTGCAAGTACTTGAACGACTGTGATTTTTCCGCCAAATGCTTTAGCAAGTTCAGCCGCTTGCGCAACGGCTGCATATGATGTTTCTGAACCGTCTACAGGGACTAAAATGTTTTGGTATGCCATGGTTGTTTCTCCTTATTATCAACTGATTATACGTGCAGATTTCTGTTCTAATGTATTACGGGTTAAATACAGCTTATACCTTGATATTAGCTGTATTTTTTAAAGAATAAAACCTAGTAAATTCATATGGATATTTGCATATGAAATGCTAATTTCTCACTTCTAAATTAGCACAAAAGCGTGTGAATAATAATCAATTTAACACGGCTTTGTTGCACAAAGATTTCATAACTATATGATTTTAAAAGTTTTGATTATTTTTTGATCCAAAATTAAATTTATTTAAATCAGATGCTTACATATTTATGCAACAAAGCCAGTTCAAACTCAATGAGTAAATCTCATAGTAAGGAGTTTTTTATGAAATCAATAAAATTTATAGAGATGGAGAACCTATGAGGAAGCCCAAAGGTAAATTCCGTTGTATATCACAAACTTCTATTTGTCCTACATGCAAAGAAGCACTGCTAGGCAATCTCATTGTCTTAGGTGAACATTACCAAATCATACATGGCCGATTACCGACTGATGGGGAAATATATCAATTTAGAACATACAAAAAGAAAGAAATTCCTTTAGATAAATATGCTGAATATTCAGGAGCATATTGCAAAAATAGTTTTAATGAAGTTAGTGGTGGATTACCCTCATTAGGAAAAAAAAGGCGATGAGAATAAAACACTAATAAGTAATTAGTCAAAGGTTGTTAGATAAGCAAAAAATCACCTTACCAGATTATTTACAGGCTCTTCTAGAAAGTATTTTTCTAAAGCATCAATATCATTTGATTGAAACAAATGGCGTAAGCTTAATAATTTTTTTTCATCCAAGGCATAAATATTTAATCTTAATAATCTATCGATTTGCTCTGGAGAAAATCGAGTTTTTATAATTTTAGCAGGCACTCCCCCAACTATTGTATACGGAGGCACATCTTTAGTAACAACAGCACCTGTTGCAACCACAGCACCTTCACCAAGTGTGACACCTTGCATAATCATTGCACGAGAGCCAATCCAGCAACCATCTCCAATGACTGTATCGCCAGCAGGTACAAAACTGCGTGTATCAAACGGAAACGATGAAATCCAGTCGGTACGATGTAACTGGTTACCACCCATCATAATCACGCATTCTGCGCCAAAACAGACGAAATTACCGATATAAAGCTGGTCAATAGGCTTTTCTGGTGTAGCAGGCTTGTCATGCAAATATCGAACAACACAACGCTCAAAGCCAGAATCCCAATAAGCACTATAGTAACTATAATTACCTTTAATATGGATATTAGGATTTTTAACTGTTTTGGATATGAACTCAAATTCACACCAATGTTTTACTGGACTGTCACACAAGCTTCTATTCATAAAATCAAAAGTAAGTCGTCAATAGTGAACCGTACCGGGTTTGTCGGAGACTTTTTATTTAAGTTAGGCCACCTGACCTAACGGGTTAATCTTATCATAGTACATTGCTTCAAACTCAAAAGGCGACTTGTAACCCAATGCACTGTGTACACGCTTTTTATTGAACGGCTTTGTTGCATAAATATGTAAGCATCTGATTTAAATAAATTTAATTTTGGATCAAAAAATAATCAAAACTTTTAAAATCATATAGTTATGAAATCTTTGTGCAACAAAGCCATTTTGAAGTATAAAAATTTAATTTATTAAATTGTATAAAAAACAAAAGGATATAAGAAATTCCATATTTCTTAGTAATGTTTATTTTTTTGAATAGTAAGAGTAATTCCCTTTAATGTGAATATTCGGATTCTTCACCGTTTTAGAGATGAACTCAAACTCACACCAGTGTTTGACAGGAGAATTAATCAGGGGCTCAGACATAAAAAGACAGCGTTGAAGAGTGTGAGAAATTATAACAAATAAAAGTCTTGCTTTGAAAAAGAGGGGAAATGAATACCTTAAATCTATCTCATTCTTGGAGTGAAATTTCCCACGTGCATAAGAAGAGAGCAAAGGAGAAGTATTTGGGAAAATACAAAAACAAAAAACCCCTCAATCGAGGGGTTTCTACAGCCGTAAATATCAAAGAAACTTAGATATATGCAACTTTCACAATTTCGTATTCAACTTCACCCTGTGGAGTTTGAATTTTTACTTCATCACCTTCGCTTTTGCCCAAAAGGCCACGCGCGATAGGAGAGTTCACTGAAATTTTATTGATTTTAAAATCAGCTTCGTCATCACCCACGATCATATAGGTCTTTTGTTCTTCGGTGTCTAAGTTTTCGATAGTGACTGTCACCCCAAAAACCACGCGACCGTTCTGTTCAAGTTCTTTTACATCGATAACTTGAGCCGCACCCAATTTACCTTCGATGTCTTGAACACGACCTTCACAGAAACCTTGTTGCTCACGCGCAGCATGGTATTCCGCATTTTCTTTTAAATCCCCGTGCTCACGTGCTTCAGCAATTGCCGCAATAATACGTGGACGTTCAATACTTTTTAATTGATGTAATTCTTTCTCTAAGGCTAATTTGCCTTGGGGAGTCATAGGATAACGTTGCATTGTTGTCCCTCAAGTCTGTGAGTGTAAAAAATATAGGTTTATAAATGAAAAAAGCCCGCCACCGAGAGGTGACGGGACTTCTCGGTAAACGAATTAACCTACAGTTTGTAAATCTTGCAAACGGTATACATCCATTGGCAATTGAATCGCAAAAGCTTGGCATACAGCATCGGCACCGTTCAAGGTCGTAGTGTTATACACTTTCGCTTGAAGTGCTGAACGACGAATCGAGAACGAATCTTGTTGAGCTTGTTTGCCTTCAGTTGTATTGATAATGAGGTGAACTTCGCCATTTTTCAAGCGGTCCACGATATTAGGACGGCCTTCAGTGACTTTATTTACACGTTCACACTCAATACCCGCAGCTTTAATGAACTCATAAGTACCGCCAGTTGCAAGTACTTTGAAGCCAAAGCCTACCAGTTGCTTCGCAATACCAACAGCACGAGGCTTGTCTGAATCACGCACAGAGATAAATGCATGCTTCACTTCGCCTTCTGTAGGAAGACCTGGTACGCGTTCATTCGAGCCTAACACAGCTTTGTAGAATGCTTCACCAAATGTTTTACCAACACCCATTACTTCGCCTGTAGATTTCATCTCAGGGCCAAGAATAGGGTCAACACCCGGGAACTTGTTGAACGGGAACACCGCTTCTTTTACAGAGAAGTGAGTCGGGATGATTTCTTTAGTAAATCCTTGAGATTCTAAAGACTGACCCGCCATACAACGCGCAGCCACTTTCGCTAAAGACTCACCGATACATTTAGAAACGAATGGCACAGTACGAGACGCACGTGGGTTCACTTCTAGGATATAAACGTCTTCGCCTTTCACAGCAAACTGTACGTTCATCAAACCAACAACGCCAAGCTCTTTCGCCATAGCAACGGTTTGACGACGCATTTCGTCTTGGATTTCAACTGAGAGCGAGTACGGAGGTATCGAACATGCTGAGTCACCTGAGTGAATCCCTGCTTGTTCAATGTGCTGCATAATACCGCCAATCACAACGTCTTTACCGTCAGATACACAGTCTACGTCAACTTCGATCGCATCATCTAAGAAACGGTCAAGAAGTACAGGTGCTTCATTTGATGCTTGAACCGCATCACGTAAGTAGCGTTTAAGCTCTTCGTCGTTGTATACGATTTCCATCGCACGACCACCGAGTACATAAGAAGGACGTACCACAAGTGGGTAGCCTACTTTCGATGCTTCAGCCATACCTTCTTCAGCAGATTTTACGATGCTGTTGTTTGGCTGACGAAGTTGAAGACGTTGAATCATTTGTTGGAAACGTTCACGGTCTTCTGCGCGGTCAATCGCATCTGGTGATGTACCGATAATTGGCGCACCTGCTTCTTCTAAAGCACGAGCCAATTTAAGCGGAGTCTGACCACCATACTGAACGATAATGCCTTTTGGCTTTTCAGTACGAACGATTTCAAGTACATCTTCCAATGTGATTGGTTCGAAGTACAAACGATCAGAAGTGTCGTAATCCGTTGAAACTGTTTCAGGGTTACAGTTCACCATGATGGTCTCGTAACCATCTTCACGCATTGCAAGCGCAGCGTGTACACAGCAGTAATCGAATTCGATCCCTTGACCAATACGGTTAGGACCACCACCGATCACCATAATCTTATCTTTATCAGATGGGTTTGATTCACACTCATCATCGTAAGTTGAATACATGTATGCAGTGTCAGATTCGAACTCTGCTGCACAGGTATCCACACGTTTGTAAACTGGCGTTACGCCCAAGTTCCAACGGTGCTTACGGAATTGTTTTTGTGAAATACCCATCAAGTTCGCGATGCGAAGGTCAGATAAACCTTTACGTTTGAACGAACGGATGTTGTCTGCGTTTAGATCACCAAAACCTAAAGTTTTGATTTCATTTTCAGTTTTGATGATGTCTTCGATTTGGATCAAGAACCATTTATCGATTTTCGTCGCTTGGAACACGTCTTCTAAGGTGAAACCATGACGGAATGCATCAGCCACATACCAGATACGCTCTGGACCCGGAACTTTAAGTTCAACCAAGATCTTTTCTTTCGCGCCTTCAGTTCCTACAGCGATTTTTTCATCAAAACCACACGCACCCACTTCAAGACCACGAAGCGCTTTGTTTACAGACTCTTGGAAGTTACGACCAATGGCCATTACTTCACCCACAGATTTCATCTGTGTGGTCAGTGTTGCGTCTGCTTGTGGGAATTTTTCGAAGTTGAAACGTGGAATTTTTGTTACCACGTAGTCAATTGCAGGTTCGAACGAAGCAGGAGTCGTTCCGCCTGTGATGTCATTTTTTAATTCATCAAGGGTGTACCCAACTGCTAGTTTCGCTGCAATTTTTGCAATCGGGAAACCAGTTGCTTTTGAAGCCAAAGCAGATGAGCGAGAAACACGCGGGTTCATCTCGATGATCACCATACGGCCAGTATCTGGGCAAATACCGAACTGAACGTTAGAACCACCTGTCTCAACACCAATTTCACGAAGAACTGCTAAAGATGCATTACGCATCAATTGATATTCTTTGTCTGTCAATGTTTGTGCAGGCGCAACAGTGATTGAGTCACCTGTGTGCACGCCCATTGGGTCAAAGTTTTCGATCGCACAAACGATAATACAGTTGTCGTTTTTGTCACGAACAACTTCCATCTCGTATTCTTTCCAACCAATTAAAGATTCATCAATCAATAATTGTTTGGTTGGAGAAAGATCGAAACCGCGTTCACAGATTTCAAGGAATTCTTCTTTGTTATAAGCGATACCGCCACCTGAACCACCCATCGTGAATGACGGACGGATAATCACAGGGAAGCCGAAGCGCGCTTGAATCTCTAAAGCTTCTTCCATGTTTTCAGCAATCGCAGCTTTTGGACATTCAAGACCAATTTTACGCATTGCTTCATCAAACAGTTTACGGTCTTCAGCTTTTTCAATCGCTTCTTTGGTTGCACCAATTAATTCAACATTGTATTTTTCTAAAATACCGTTGGCATCCAGTGCAAGCGCACAGTTCAATGCTGTTTGACCACCCATTGTAGGAAGGACAGCATCTGGACGCTCTTTTTCAATGATTTGTGCAACAGTCTGCCAAGTGATTGGCTCGATATAAGTTGCGTCTGCCATCGCAGGGTCGGTCATAATGGTTGCTGGGTTAGAGTTCACCAAAATAACACGGTAGCCTTCTTCACGAAGAGCCTTACACGCTTGCGCACCTGAGTAGTCAAACTCACATGCCTGTCCGATGACAATCGGACCTGCACCAATAATTAAGATACTTTTAATGTCTGTACGTTTAGCCATGATCGCTTCCTTAATTACTTCTTAGATGCTTCGATAAGTTCGATGAAATGATCGAACAATGGTGCGCAGTCATGCGGACCAGGGCTTGCTTCAGGGTGACCTTGGAAGCTGAACGCTGGTTTGTCTGTACGATGAATCCCTTGAAGAGTTTGATCGAACAAAGACTTGTGCGTAGCTTTCACGTTTGCAGGAAGTGTTTCTGCATCCACTGCGAAGCCGTGGTTTTGAGAAGTAATCATCACTGTGCCTGTTTCCATGTTTTGAACAGGGTGGTTAGCACCGTGGTGACCATGCGGCATTTTCACTGTTTTTGCACCTGAGGCAAGTGCAAGAATTTGGTGACCCAAGCAAATACCAAAGACGGGTAGGTTGCGAGCGTCTTCTACAATTGTTTTTACAGCTTCAATTGCGTAGTCACATGCAGCTGGATCGCCAGGGCCGTTCGATAAGAACACGCCATCCGGATTCAATGCAAGCACGTCAGCAGCAGGAGTTTGTGCAGGCACGACAGTGAGTTTACAACCGCGGTCTGCAAGCATACGTAAGATGTTGGTTTTGACACCGTAGTCGTATGCAACAACATGGAATTTAAGTTCAGGTTGTGTGAAGCCTGTGCCTAATACCCAAGAACCTTCTGTCCATTCGAAACCAGTTGGGTCACAGCATTCTTTAGCTAGGTCTAAACCATTTAAACCACCAAATGCGCGTGCTTTTTCTAAAGCCTGCTCTTCAGTAATATTTTCACCAGCAAGGATGCAACCGTTTTGCGCACCTTTGTCACGTAAAATACGGGTTAATTTACGCGTATCAATATCTGCAATTGCGACAACATTATGTTCTTTTAAGTATTCGCCTAAAGATTGCGTTGATCGGAAGTTGCTATGCAATAAAGGTAGGTCACGAATGATTAATCCGTTGGCCCATACTTTATGAATTCGACCTGACTCAGCGTCTTCATCATTACAACCTGTGTTACCGATATGAGGGTAAGTTAAAGTCACAAGTTGCTGTGCATAACTCGGGTCAGTCAAAATTTCTTGATAGCCAGTCATGGCAGTGTTGAAAACGACTTCACCAGTCGTACTACCCGATGCACCAATAGACGTTCCTTTAAAGATCGTACCATCGGCAAGGGCTAAAATTGCTGGGGTGCTCAAACCAAAGCTCCTGAAATTTAGGCTGTAAAAAAGCGAGTAGACGAAAAAAAAGGAAGGCTATCTAAAAACCTACCCTCCCTATGTCTGCTCGCTTGAACTTAACATGGCACTATACGCAACTTCACTAACAAAGTCCATGCCAATAAGATGGAATTAACAAGATAAAGTGCTTTTATTTTGTAGCGGATACTGTTTCTAAGTTTTGTAAAGAAAAATGTAACAACAAATAATTGTCTAACAAATCAAAATCTAAATTTTATCGAATCACGCTAAGCTGTCGCTGTGTATATAACAACAGGAATAACATCATGACTGAACAAGACAAAGTGACCAAACCAAAGCCAGCGTTGAAAGAAGTTGTTGCAGAAAGCACTGAAAAGCTTGAGCAAGTGGCGAAAGAAGCAACAGAGCAGGTCACTGAAGCGGTAGTTGAAAGCAAAGAAAAGCTTGAAGCTGAAGCGAAGCAGTTAAATGCCAGTGTGCAAGAGCAACTCCGCCAATTTAAACAAGATCTTTTACTGCGCTTAGAAACCATTAAAGGGCAGCTATCGAACTCTCAAAAAGACTTAACTGAACTAAAAGAGTTTGTTAAAACTGAGTTTACGGCCGTTTTAGATGACTTGACCAAACTAGGTAAAGAGCTAAAAGGTGATGTCAGCGAAATTTCAGTAAAACATAAAGATCAGTTGACTGAAACTTTCAAACGTTCAAAAGAACACACCATAGATGCGTGGAATAAAGTTTCAAGCAAGTAATCTCGCTGTACGAGGCTCAAGATTAAGTGCATAAAAAAGTGAGGTCATGGCCTCACTTTTTTATTGTTCTGGTTTATTTGTCTGGATTAAAACTGATGCAACCAATCACGTTTATTGTGAAAGTCAGCTTGTTGACCACTATGCTGCATGGCATAGAACTGTTGACCTTGTGAAGTATTCAACACAGCGGATAAACCCAGATATAGGTCAGCCCATTTGAGTTTGTGTTGCAGCATAAATTCAGTCAGATCAATGCTGACATTTAAACCATAGTGGGTGCGCTTCAATTGATTGAGTTCAATATCGTAAGCGACCTGTGGCGGCATATCTTCAGGATAGCGATATTCCTCAAACTGATAGGCCTGCCAAGCTTGCGAAGGGGAGAGATTGATCTCGCGATAATAATCTTCGCCTTTTACCCCGATAAAGACTTCAAAACAGGTGTTTTCCCATAAAAAGTCTTGACGAGGATTTGCATTCACGACTTCGGGCCAGTGCATGTACAAATTGGGATCGCGTAACCAAAAGCCGATATTGAGAGCATATGGGCTTTGTTGTTCAATCGCACCAACAAGCGAAATTGCTTGAAAGCGACGATCAAATGCACTGAGTTCGTAACTTGCCATAAAAAACTACAATTATTTTGCTGCGTGAGCGAAACGAACTAAATTAGACAATTTGGCATTTTGTTTCGCCGCTTTTTTGTAAAGCAACGCAATTTTACCAATGGTCTGTACAATTTCTGCACCTGTAGTTGAGGCAATTTCTGCAATGATTGCAGCGCGCTCTTCACGGTCTTCACCCGCGACTTTGACTTTAATCAATTCGTGGTCGTTTAAAGCACGTAAAATTTCTTCAACGACATTTTCAGTCAGACCTGAACCGCCAAGCATTACCACAGGGTTTAAAGCATGACCGATTTGACGCAAACGCTTGCGTTCCTGAATGGATAAAGTCGCCATAAAGATAACCTAATTTTAAAAACGGCTTAGTATAACAAACTGCGAAATTAAACGCTTTATATTCTGTGGAAATAATCGATTTAGATAATAGAAAAAAACAACTAAAACCCAAGATTTGGATACAGATGTATACTGCAAGCCTAGAGAATTTAACGTACAATTAAGTTTAAGAAATTTTAATGTTTTAGAGAGATATGGCAACACGCATTACCAACCAAAAGTTATCCAAAAGTAGCCGTGCGTGGATGAGAGAGCACCTTGATGATCATTTTGTGAAAAAAGCGCAAAAAGAAGGTTATCGAGCACGTGCAGCTTATAAGTTACTTGAAATTCAAGAAAAATATAACATCATTCGTCCTGGCATGACCGTGGTTGACTTGGGTGCTGCACCTGGAAGTTGGTCACAAATTGCAGGAAAGCTGGTCGGTGATCGAGGATTGGTGGTTGCATCTGACATTTTGGAAATGGATGCACTTCCAGATGTGACCTTCTTGCAAGGTGACTTCCGTGAGCAAGAAGTATTCGATAAATTGTTAAATATTTTAGATGGACGTAAAGTAGACGTTGTAATTTCAGATATGGCCCCCAATACTTCAGGTAACAAGGCTGTAGATCAACCTCGCCAGATTTACCTCTGTGAATTGGCCATCGATTTTGCTACGAAAGTGCTCGGTCCAAATGGTCAATTTGTTGTAAAGGTATTCCAAGGTACAGGCTTTGACGAGTTCCGTAAGCAAGTAGTCGACAACTTTGATGTGTTAAAGACAGTAAAACCTGCTGCATCACGTGCCCGATCTAAGGAAGTATTCTTAGTTGGGCAAGGCCGTAAGAAGGCTTTCAAATAAAGTTTACTTGCCAAGTCGTTAAAAATTGTGCATTTTGTACCTTTTTATTATTTTGCGAAGCTGATCTTCAGCAGAAACTTTAAGGTCACCCGATAGGGCATGATCAAATTAGATTGATATGGGAATAAAGCTTTGAGCGATCTCTTCAAGAATGCCATATTGTGGCTAGTGATACTGGGCGTACTGATCCTCATTTTCAGTAATGTCAGTAGCAATGAAAAGCCGACAGCGATGAATTATTCAGAGTTTGTTGCTGCGGTGAATGCTGGTCAAATTAAGCAAGTGACAATTGATGGCGAACGAATTCATGGCCAAAAATCAAACGGTTCAGAGTTTGAAAGTATTCGTCCTGCGGTTCAAGACCCAGAGCTTATGCCTAATCTGATTAAAAATAACGTTGTCGTTGAAGGTACTGCACCTGCACGTCAAGGTTTATTGATGCAACTTTTGATCGCAAGCTTCCCTGTACTTTTAATCATTTTGTTATTCATGTTCTTTATGCGCAACATGGGTGGCGGAGCAGGTGGTAAAAACGGTCCAATGAGTTTTGGTAAGTCAAAAGCAAAAATGTTGGCAGAAGACCAAATTAAAGTGACTTTTACCGATGTCGCTGGCTGTGATGAAGCAAAGCAAGAAGTTGTAGAAATTGTTGATTTCTTAAAAGACCCTTCAAAATTTAAACGTTTAGGTGCAACGATTCCTAAAGGCGTGTTAATGGTGGGTCCACCGGGTACAGGTAAAACTTTACTTGCAAAAGCAATTGCAGGCGAAGCGAAAGTACCATTCTTTAGTATTTCTGGTTCTGACTTTGTTGAAATGTTCGTGGGTGTGGGCGCGTCTCGTGTCCGTGACATGTTTGAACAAGCGAAACGCCATGCACCATGTATCATCTTTATTGATGAGATTGATGCTGTGGGTCGTCATCGTGGTTCAGGTACAGGTGGTGGTCACGATGAGCGTGAGCAAACCTTGAACCAAATGTTGGTGGAAATGGATGGCTTTGAAGGCAATGAGGGTATTATCGTCATTGCTGCGACAAACCGTGCCGATGTACTGGATAAAGCTTTACTCCGTCCAGGTCGTTTTGACCGCCAAGTTATGGTTGGCTTACCAGACATTAAAGGTCGTGAGCAAATCTTAAATGTTCACATGAAGAAACTTCCTTCAGTGACTGGTGTCGATGTACAGGTGCTTGCACGTGGTACACCTGGCTTCTCTGGTGCACAATTGGCGAACCTTGTGAACGAAGCTGCATTATTTGCTGCACGTCGTAACAAGAACACTGTCGATATGCATGATTTTGAAGATGCAAAAGACAAGTTGTACATGGGCCCTGAACGTAAGTCGATGGTGATTCGTGAAGAAGAGCGTCGTGCAACCGCGTACCATGAAGCTGGTCATGCGATTGTGGCTGAAATTCTACCGGGTACAGACCCTGTGCATAAAGTGACTATTATGCCGCGTGGTTGGGCATTGGGTGTAACTTGGCAGTTGCCTGAACATGACCAAACCAGCCACTATAAAGACAAAATGTTGAATGAACTTTCAATTTTGTTTGGTGGTCGTATTGCTGAAGAAATCTTTATCAACCAAATGTCGACAGGTGCTTCAAACGACTTTGAACGCGCAACTAAAATGGCACGTGCAATGGTGACCAAGTACGGTATGTCTGACAAACTTGGTGTAATGGTGTATGAAGATGATTCTCAGCAATCATTCATGGGCAGCATTGGTAGTCGTACTATTTCTGAAGCAACACAGCAACAAGTAGATGCGGAAGTTCGTCGTATCATTGATGAGCAATACCGTGTTGCACGTGATATCTTGGAAAATAACAAAGATATCGCGCATGCGATGGTAAAAGCTTTGATGGAATGGGAAACGATTGATCGCGAGCAAATTCGTGACATTATGGAAGGTCGTGAGCCACAACCACCAAAAGTATATGTTGCAGAAAATCCTGTGATTGATGTAACTCCAACGGATGGTCCAAGCACACCACCACCATTACCATCTGCGATTTAATTTTAAAAAGTTAAAATAAAAAACCACCTTCGGGTGGTTTTTTATTGCACAGATTTTTCACTGTCGATGAAGAAAAATAGGCACTTAAAAGTGGGAACGCGTTAAGATAATGTAAATTGAACTGGAGAATATCACATGCAATTGATGGCTTTGCCGAAGAAAATCCTACGTTGTGGTGAGCTATCACTCGATCTATCGGTACCGCATGTGATGGGTATTTTAAATGTGACGCCAGACTCGTTCAGTGATGGCGGCAAACATAATGGCAAACTACAAGCGATTGCACATGCTCAGCAAATGATTGCCGATGGAGCGACAGTCATCGATATTGGTGGTGAATCGACGCGTCCAGGTGCATCTGTGGTTGAGGTTGAGGAAGAGATTCGTCGTGTCGTTCCAGTGGTGGAAGCCTTGGCTGAACTTGATGTGGTCATTTCGATTGATACCTCTCAACCTGAAGTAATTCAAGCTGCGGTCGCAGCAGGCGCACATATCTGGAATGATGTGAGAGCATTAACACGCCCGAATGCTTTAGAGATGGCAGCTGAACTGAATATTCCAGTGATCATCATGCATATGCGTGGTGAACCAACCACTATGAATAGTTTAGATCAATACGATAATGTCACTTTAGATGTGATGGCTGAGCTTTCCCAGCGTGTGGCGGATGCACTCAAGGCAGGTGTCAAAGCTGAAAATATCATTATTGATCCGGGTTTTGGCTTTGCTAAAAATGCAAAGCAGAACCTTAAGCTTTTAAACGAATTCCATCAGCTGAATCAGCTCGGGTATCCCATCTTGTCCGCATTGTCACGGAAGCGCTTTATCGGCGAAGCCTTAGGTGGGGCGGATGCAGGGCAGAGGGCTGTGGGTTCTGTAGCGGGACATTTGCTGAGTATTCAACAAGGCGCGTGTATGGTGCGCGCTCATGATGTCAAAGCCATGAGTGATGCGATCAAGGTTTGGCAAGCGATGAATATTGCTTAATGCGGCGGCGGAATGCTGGGCTAATGATTTAATTTGAAAATTTGATCTTTATCTGATTTTTAGACTAGCAGCATTTTGAGATGCTGCTTTTTTATTTGGTGATTTGTTCGGTTTATGTTATACAGACTCGTTTTTTAAGTTTCTCGTTTTGAGTGCCTGTATGTTTGCAGATTTACTTCTCCCTATGTTTGATGATGAATATTATCCCGATATTCTTGTTGCTGAAGTGAAGCAGCATGTCGAGACTTTTGCTAAAAAAATTGTAAAAGCAAAATCTGAGGGTGATATTTATCAATATGCCAATGCCACAGTGGCTGAAATTAATGAAATGAAGCCACATTTTGAAGATCTGGATTCGTCGTTAGATGATTCTGCTGCCGATTTTATTGCTGAAGCGATGATGATGGTGGTACAAGATGCTGGGTTTATGGATATTGAAATGGAAGAATTGGTGGTGAATAGAGAGTGGTGAGTCACTCTCTCATTTCAAGTGCAGTTGGTTTTTGTTTTAGACGCTGAGATTGCTGTTACAGTTCATCTAAAAGATCGGTGAGATGACAACTTTGGTTTAAATGCTCATCTTTAATCGTATCGACCGTCATCACGTATTCACCATCGACCATTTCAGCATTTGCACTGAGATTCAGCCAAAATTTTGGATGCTTTTTCATGAGCTCACGAATATGTTGCTCATCTTTAGTATGATTAAAGCTTAATTTAAAATGAGCATTTACTGATTTACACGCATGTAAATAGAGTTGACGGTCTTTTTCAATAATCGTGCCTGCAAACAAGTCATAAAAGGTATCGCTATCTGTTTGCTGTGAGGTGGGGTTTGCATGGCTGACGTTTGCAAAAACTAGGCTCAGGATGATAATGAAGATATTCTTTTTCATATTGTGATTGTTATGTGCTTCGATGCATAAATTATAGACATAAAAAAACCAGCATATTGCTGGATTTTTTATTGCACCATCTTAATTAGCTTAAGAATGGTGCCCGAGGCCAGACTCGAACTGGCACGCTTTGTGGGCGGGGGATTTTAAATCCCCTGTGTCTACCGATTTCACCACTCGGGCATGAGCGCAATAATAGAGGACGAAATAAAAGTTGGCAAGTCTATTTGTGATTATTTGCTTTCTTTTCAATCAATTCAGCGGTTTATGTTTAAAAAATAGCAAAATTATCTGTGCTGCACTCGTTCAGGCTTCATAAAAATGTCATCGACTTGAGATATGGATGTCATCTTTTTCGCATAAATTTCAAGTCCATATCGTCTTTAGGCAATCCACATGACAAAAAAAATGAACCGCCGAGAACTTATTCAAAAAACTTTGGCAGGATTTGGTGCTTTATCTTTACCTATTTCACTGACCGCTTGTGGTGATGACGCCGATTCAAACACACAGCCCACTACGCAAGTGCAGTTTTTGCATGGGGTTGCCAGTGGTGATCCTTTACAAACTCAAGTTATCATTTGGACACGCGTAACATCATCGGATAGGAGTGCGCGTTTAGAGGTGCTCTGGGAAGTGGCAAAAGATGCAGACTTTAAACACATTACAGCAACAGGAAAGGTGCTGACTACAGCTGCACAAGATTTTACGGTGAAAGTGGATGTGACGGGACTTGCTGCGGGGCAAGTTTATTTCTACCGTTTTAAATCGGCGTCGACATATTCAATCACAGGGCAAACCAAAACTTTGGCAACGCAAGTACAGTCGGTACAGTTTGCCGTATGCTCATGTTCAAATTATCCAGCGGGTTATTTCCATGTTTATAAAGAAATGGCCAAACAAGATGTGGATGTTGTGATTCATTTGGGGGATTACATTTACGAATATGGTATGGGCGGATATGCAACGGAAGAGGCTGTAGAGATGGGGCGTGCACTGGCGGATGATAATAGCTTAGAAATTATTCGCTTAGATGACTATCGCAAACGTTATGCTTTATATAGACTAGATCAGGATTTACAGGCCGCGCATCAACGCCATCCTTTTATTGTGGTATGGGATGACCATGAACTCGCAAATGATACATGGGAAAAGGGTGCTGAAAATCATCAGTCAGATACTGAAGGCGATTTCCTTGAACGTAAACTTGCGGCACTGGCGGCCTATTTTGAGTGGATGCCAATCCGTCCGCTTTCTGAAAAAGATCATTTGAATATTTATCGCCAGTTTAACTTTGGTAATTTAGTGCAGTTAAATATGTTGGATACGCGTATTCTAGCGCGGAGTAAACAGTTAGATTATGCAGATTATTTAACCGCATCGGGTTTGGATGCTGTGCGCTTTACTACAGATATGCAAGACCCAAATCGAACGTTACTGGGGTTGAATCAACGCGCATGGTTAACACAGCAACTTGCGAGCTCTAAAGCCACATGGCAAGTTTTGGGTCAGCAGGTGTTGATGAGCAAAATGCTTGTTCCAGCCGAGATGTTACAAGTGCTCAGTGCAATCAGTAGCGGCGCGGTGACTCCAGATGTTTTGGCGCAGGTGAATCAACTCATTAAAGAATTGGTGGAAATAAAACTTCGTTACTTAAATCATGATCCATCTTTAACAGTAGAGCAGTTGTCTCGTATTAAAACTGTGGTTCCTTACAATTTAGATGCATGGGATGGTTATGCGATTGAAAGGGAGACGCTGTACGGCACACTGCAGTATTTAAATAAAAAAGTCGTGGTCTTGGCTGGTGATACACATAATGCATGGGCATCGGACTTACACGATTTAACAGGGCAATTTGTGGGTGTGGAGTTAGCGACAAGTTCAGTTTCCTCGCCAGGTATGGAAAAGTATTTGTCTATTCCAATGCAACAACTCCAAGAGTTTGAGTTTGCTTTTACAACCTTGATTGATGAGCTGAGTTATTGCAATTTAAATCAGCGCGGTTATTTGAAAGTCCGTTTTACCGCAGAGCAGGTGCAAGCGGATTGGATTTTCGTAGATAGTATTAAGCACAAAGAATACATCGTTGACGAAACTCGCTCGCATCAAGTGATATTAGACTCGACATTATTGCCAGTCAGTGCATTAAAACAAACGGCATAAAATGACCTTAGAAAAACCGAGCATCATTGCTCGGTTTTTTATAATTTTTCATCGATATAACTGTCGAGATCGATGTGCTTAATCTGCTTACAGTAAGCATGCTCATACTTCAGCAGTTGCACGTATAAATCTGCTTCACGCCCCAGCTGAAGTTTTCGTGCCTGATAATCTTCAGATTGATGGGAGCTAAAGCGTAATTGGAGTCGAGATTTGACCGTTTGCTTATAGGCCCAAAAACAGACACGTCTGAGTTGTTGTAACTGGTGATGTTCAACCGACTGGCTGTGGTCTCGAAATAAATTTTCTTTATAGAAGCGCACAAAACCAAAGTTCACCCCAAAATAAAACAAGATCCACATCAGCAAACTGCTTTCAAGGAACATCAGATTTAGTCCACTTAAAAGAATCACTGTAGCGAGTTTGATGGGCGCATGGCGTTGCAGTTGATACAGGGAGTTTGATGAATGTTTAATTTGTTTAATGACAAAAGGTAAGACCCACATCAGCACCAATAAAATACTGATAATGGCATAACTATGACTTTGGAGCGGATCGATATTCTCCAAGTGAGTTAAGTAAAAATCTTTCAGAATTAAGCTGATTGGAATAAAAATCATCACCGCCAAAACCCACGGAATAATTTCACGTTGGTCATCTAAAATACCGCGTGTTTTGATTTGACTATAAAGCAAGTAATTACGTTTAAATGCGGCAGGGTAGCGGGTCTCTAATTGTTGCAGTAACAGTTGAACTTGTTTGGATTGCATCGTCAAAAAAGAGCGTATGAGAAAAATAGCCTTTACTATAGTAGATTTGGAAGGGGGATGGCTCAAAAAAATACGTGAAACAGAATATTCACAGAGAAAAGTACAACAATTTCGCTTTTTCGCTCTGAATTATGCGAAAATGTCGGATTCAATTTTTTTGTCTAAGGGCAGTTCATGACTGATCATTCTCCTGAATCTTTAAGTGATATCGAAATTTTAGACATTTTGCAGTCTATGAAAGACGATGAGCTTGATACAGAGGCAAAAGAAGAGATTCTTAAGGGTGGTAAAGCGGGTCGTCAAGAAGCACATAAACTTGCGATTGTGGCTTTAAACCAATCTTTTGAAAGTAAATTTGTTGAAGCTGTAGCTTTGGCGTTGGGTCTGAATGAAGGTCAAGCCAAAAAAATTCGTTATAAGAAAGACCGCATCCGTATTTTAAAAGTACGTGGGATTGATTACATGGCGATTGATGGTGCGGAAACAGCACAAGTCTTGTCACAAGTTGCACAAGCAATTGTACGTGAAGATGCGACCGTGACACATGATTTGCATAACATCTTCCCATTTTGGAAAGAAGGCTGGCCAATGGTTCAGTTTGACAGCGCATATAAAATTTTATCTGAAGATATTAGCATTCACTATCAAGCGACTTTAGATAAATTACTTGAATTGTATGGTCGTTAAGATCGCAGCACCAAAAGCACCTTCGGGTGCTTTTTTATGGGCTTCTATTTAACTATGGAAAATCCAAGACAGTAATAAGCTGATGGGCCAAATGAACAGTCGCCACCATGTAATCAGTGGATTCCAGAAATACTGTCCAAAAGACAGAGTCTCGTTAAAGCTTCGTTGCCCACGTTCATAAGCATAAGGTGTAATCCGCCATGCTAAAATCAGCAAAACAATCGCAGTTACGATCAGCAGCGTGTGGCTGTATTGGGCAAAATAATAATAAATCAGATAGAGCGCAGAATAAAAGAAAGTACATGCCAACACAGCGGGCAATGAAAAAGACATAAGCTTGACTCTATTGTATTGTTATATCAAGGCATTATAAATGAAAATACCCGATGTATCACATCGGGTATTTATCGGTTGTTGAGCTTAAGGTTCGTTATAACTCAGTGTGGGTATTTGATTAACCCAGCGTTGAGTAAAGTGGGAAAATACCAAAGACCATTGCTGTAACCAGCATCACTAAACAGGTAATCACCGCCCACTTGATGGTAAATTCTTGGTGTTCACCGAAGTTAATTCCTGCCAACCCACAGAGTAAGTAAGTTGATGGAACCAATGGAGACAGTAAGTGTACAGGTTGACCAACAATCGATGCACGAGCCATTTCCACAGGCGTGATACCATAGTGTCCAGCGGCTTCAGAGAGTACAGGCAGTACACCAAAGTAGAAGGCATCGTTTGACATAAAGAATGTCAGTGGCATACTAATCACAGCCGTGATTGGTGCTAAATACGGCCCCATACTTTCTGGAATAATGGCAACCAGTTCTTGAGACATGGCCTCAACCATACCTGTGCCTGACAAAATACCGGTAAAAATACCTGCCGCGAAGATAATCCCGACTACAGCTAGGGCACTGGCAGAGTGGTTACCAACCAAACGCTTTTGCATGTCTAAATCAGGATAGTTCACCACCAAGGCAATACACAGCGCTACCATGAACAGAATAGCCGCAGGTAAAACACCCATCACTAAGCAGACCATCAAGACCAAAGTCAGTAGTGCGTTAAACCATCTTAAGTGGGCACGGTTAGCTTCTGGTTCTTGCGAAATCTGAATACTGTCACCATGGCTAATATCTAATTTCACAATACCAATGCGTTTACGCTCCATACGGCCATACATAAAGCCGAGGAAGTATAACCAGCCAATTGCAACGAGCATTGGTAAAATCATCGGAACAAAGACATCGTTTGGATCGACATGTAA
Source organism: Acinetobacter sp. TYF_19 (assembly GCF_043105125.1). Lineage (NCBI taxonomy): Bacteria > Pseudomonadati > Pseudomonadota > Gammaproteobacteria > Moraxellales > Moraxellaceae > Acinetobacter > Acinetobacter sp. TYF_19. Next base: position 33,860 of record NZ_JBICLH010000041.1, on the reverse strand, counting down.
TGCAGTTGCAGCACGTGCCGTTGGTCCACCCCATGGCGTTAAGTTCATGATTCCGCTCGCAAGCATCATCAGACAGGCCATAATTAAAGGGCTCATACCAATACGCTTATACAGCGGTAGCATTGCGGCAACACAGATCATATAAGTGGTTGAGCCGTCACCATCCAAGGAAACAATTAAAGTCAGCGTAATGGTGCCGAGGGTCACTTTTAAAGGATCGCCTTTAACCTGCTTTAAAATCCACTTCACTGAAGGGTCGAATAGACCCGTGTCGATCATAATTGCAAAATAAAGGATTGCGAAAAGGAGCATTACGCCCGTAGGAGCGAGCTTTTTAATGCCTTCCATCATTATATTGCCAAGTTCAGCAATATCAAATCCAGCAAGGTTGTCAACAAAGAGACTTAAAACATAAGTAAGTAATGCAAAAATGATAGGGATTAAAGTTAAAGCAACAAGAGCGCTCAGTCGTTTGGACATGATTAAGTACATGAAGCACATAATCATGCCTAAACCTAAAATGGTCAGCATGGATCAATCCTTTGAACGTGTTAAGTCTGTTTATTCAGCAAGTGACAGCGATAGTATGCAATTCAGCATGATTTTTAAATGCTCTTAAACATATGTGATTTTTCATTCTATTTTTCTAATAAATAATATATATCTGTAAAGTATGGTTAAGATACTTATTTTGTATAACTTCATATGGTTAAATCTGAAGCAAAAAAAACCTTGCAGTTGCAAGGTTTTAATTCAAGGCGATGTTTCTATTCCTCGACTGTTTGGGTTGCAGGCTGTAGTGTTTCTTCAAGTAAGCGCGTCACTAAAAGTTGGTCAATCTTAAAATGATCGACATCAACCACTTCAAATTTAAAGCCTGCGTATTCTACGGTATCGGCAGGGCGTGGAATTTTGCGTAGACGGTACATCATAAAACCAGCCAAGGTTTCATAATTTTCTTCATCTGGCATTTCATCAATGGCCAGTGCATGCTTCATGTCTTCAATCGGCGTGCTGCCATCAATCAGCCATGAATTATTATCACGTTTAATGATCTGTTGTTCGGCTTCAATTGGAGTAACCCAGTCGCCCATGACCGTAATCATAATGTCTGACAGGGTAATGACGCCCACGACCAAAGCATATTCGTTAATCACAACAGCAAACTTTTCTTTGGTGGAGCGGAAACGGTCTAATAACTCAGACAAGGTTAATGTGTCTGGAATGGTGAGAACATTACGAATGGTGCTTTCATTGAGTTGTAGTAAAGATTGATTATTCAGGATACGGACCAGAATGTCTTTGGCATCGACATAGCCAATTACATCGTCAATATTTTCACTACAGACTAAGAACTTAGAATAAGGATATTCAGCCAATTTTTGACGAATGCTGGCTTCGGATTCATTTAAAGTAAAATACACCACGTTTTCACGCGTGGTCATACTTGAAGGAACGTTCCGCTCTTCAAGTTCAAATACGTTTTCAATGAAATGGTGCTCTTGCTTTTGCAGCACCCCAGCTTGCGCACCCGCATCCATCACTGCAGAAATATCATCAAAGGTAATGTTGTCATCACGGGTGGTATTCACTTTAAATAGGCGGAATAACAAGTTGGCAAGAGCATTAATAATCCAAGCCAAAGGTTTGCAGACCTTAATAAATACCTGAATGGGGTTAATCACCGCAATAGAGATTTTCTCTGGGGCAATCATGGCCAAACGTTTTGGCATGAGGTCAGCAAACAAAATAAATAGAGAGGTGACTAAAGTGAAAGATAGAGCAAAGCTAATGGTTTCAGACCAAGGGCCAGTATAAAAACGAGAAACAAAGCTCATGAAGTAAGGACGAAAAGCCCCTTCACCTAAAATACCGCCCAAGATTGCCACTGCGTTTAAGCCAATTTGTGAAGCGGCAAAGAAGTCAGCAGAATTTTCTTGTAAATTCAAAACTTTCTGTGCGCGATCCTCACCCGACTCAGCCAAGATTTTCAGCTTGACCTTACGTGCTCCCGCCAGTGCAATTTCTGTCAGAGACAAGAAACCTGCCCCAGCAATCAGGACTAGAATGATAACTATGTTTTGAAAAAGGCTCACCGAATCCACCTGTGATTCATCGTTATTATGAATATTTTTAACACAAAAAAATAAAGACAGTAATTAGTTACTGTCTTCTATCATACCTGAGTTATTGATATGAATATGAATTATTTAGAACTGAATGCTTAATAATGTGAGAATTGCGAGTTATTGCCTAAAAACTCTCGATTTTCTTCCTCAATCATTTGACGTGCCACATACAAAATCAGCTGTCTGAGCCAGCGATGTGCAGGATGGTGATGCAACAGTGGGCACCATGCCATTTTCAACTCAAATTCTGGAATATAAAAAGGTGGATCTTTAATCAGGAGATTTTGACTTTTGGCTTGTAGGCGTGCAATACGGGTCGGTAAAGTCGCGACTAAGTCTACATTTGAAGCCAATAGTGCAGGCATTTGATAATGTCGAGTGAAGACCGAAATTTTACGTTTTTGGCCAATACGCTCTAACGCTTGATCAATCCAACCGAGACCTGCTTGTTTTTCAGGGTTAACGCCGAAACCAACGCCCATACCTGTTTTAGAGACCCAAATATGCTGTGCATCAAGGTAACTTTTTAGGTTTAAGTTGCTGGCAGCGGGGTGTTTACCGTTCAGCAAACATGAAAAACTGTCACGCCAGACTAAAACTTGATGGAAGCTTTGTGGAATTTCATTGAATCGGTTAATGGCTAGATCAACTTTACCCTGTTCCATATCACGATATGACACATCACTTGGAGTTAAGAAGTCTAAAACCACATTGGGTGCTTCAGACCGTAATGCTTTAACGAGGCGTGGAACTAAGGTTGCTTCGGCATAATCCGAAGTCATAATACGGAAAACCCGATTTGAGGTATAAGGACGGAACTCGGTACGAGGTTCCAAAATCATGGAGAGATCAGAAAGAGCGTCACGTATGCGGGGTTGTAACTCTAAAGCCCGTTCGGTCGGTGTCATACCTTCAGAAGAGCGAATTAGCAGGGGATCATTAAATAAGTTACGAAGACGACGTAGAATATTACTCATTGCTGGTTGGGTGACACCCAATTGTTCAGCTGCTCGGGTTACATTTTTTTCGCGTAAAAGTACGTCCAAGTAAATTAAGAGGTTTAGATCAACCCGCTCCAGATTCATAAAATAAATACCGAGAATAAAATCATGAAATTATTTGCATTATGCCATAAGCCACCAGTCTTGTGTAATAAACTGACGAAAAAAAAAGCATCGGGTTGTATAAAGAATACCCCCTTCATTTTCTCAGAAAATGTTTTTTATTTTTAAAAGCGGAGAGGATATTAGTCCTAAGCAATGTTTTAATATGTGTGAATTGAGGCTTAGAGTATCGCCTAGAAAATGGCTTGAGATGGCTTATTGTTGGTGGAATAAAAGCGTGATAAATACTCTTTTTGCTGAATATTGAACTTTTGTCATTTCGGTCACATTAAGTATTGATTTTCGGTTGGGACTCTTTTTTTCAACGGCCGAGACTTAAGTCTAATGAAGAAATATTCGACAAAGTATGTATTTTTTACGGTTTTCTTATTTTATTTAAGTTTAATAATAACAAATACTTGGTTTTAATTTGTCGAAATATAATTAGACTTTTATCTATGTATTTTTTAAATAAATACTGAAAATTAATGCAGAATATTGGATTAATTTTTTCTGTCAATCTAATCTGTATTCATCGCAACGAAGCGCTCTAAATCTAAGCAAAAGCTTGAGGGTCTGATTTTAGCTTTTCGTTGAAGAAAATCCTAATATTATTACAGGAAATATCATGACTACATATCAAACAGCGATTGATGCAATCCGCGAATTAAAAGCAAAATTCGGTAGCACTTGGGCAGACATCAGTCCTGAAGATGCTGCGCGTATGCAAATCCAAAACCGTTTCAAAACTGGTTTAGATATCGCTAAATACACAGCTGCAATTATGCGTCGTGATATGGCTGCTTATGATGCTGACTCTAGCAAATACACTCAGTCTTTGGGTTGCTGGCACGGTTTCATCGCACAACAAAAAATGATTGCGAACAAAAAATACTTCGGTACGACTGAACGTCGTTACATCTACCTTTCTGGTTGGATGGTTGCTGCACTTCGTTCAGAATTCGGTCCACTTCCTGACCAATCTATGCATGAAAAAACTTCAGTACCTGCATTGATCGAAGAAATCTACACTTTCTTACGCCAAGCTGATGCTAAAGAATTAAACGACCTATTCCGTGCGCTTAAAAAAGCTCAAGAAGCTGGTGATACTGCAAAAGCTGCTGAAATCACTGCGCAAATCGACGGTTTCCAAACTCACGTAGTGCCAATTATTGCGGACATCGACGCTGGTTTCGGTAACGAAGAAGCAACTTACTTACTTGCTAAGAAAATGATCGAAGCGGGTGCTTGTGCACTACAAATCGAAAACCAGGTTTCTGACGCGAAACAATGTGGTCACCAAGCTGGTAAAGTAACAGTTCCACACGAAGACTTCATCGCGAAAATCCACGCGCTTCGCTATGCATTCCTAGAAATGGGTCTTGACGACGGTATCATCGTTGCACGTACTGACTCTGAAGGCGCTGACTTGACTCAAAAAATCCCAGTGGTTAAAGAGCCAGGCGACATCGCTTCTCAATACATCAGCTACTTAGACACAACTGAAATCGACATTTCAGAAGCTCAAGAAGACGAAATCCTGATCAAGCGTGATGGTAAACTTCACCGTCCTAAACGTCTTGCTTCTGGTCTATACCAGTTCCGTGAAGGCACGCAAATCGACCGCGTTGTACTTGACTGTGTAACTAGCCTACAAAACGGTGCTGACCTTCTTTGGATCGAAACTGCGACTCCAAACGTTGCTGAAATCGCTCACATGGTTAACCGTGTACGTGAAACAGTTCCAAATGCGAAACTTGTTTATAACAACTCGCCTTCGTTCAACTGGACTTTAAACTTCCGTCAACAAGCATATGACCGTTGGGTTGCTGAAGGTAAAGACGTTTCTGCTTACGACCGTGCTAAGTTAATGAGCGCTGAGTACGATGCAACTGAACTGGCTGCTGAAGCTGACGAAAAAGTTCGTACATTCCAGGCTGATGCTGCTCGTGAAGCGGGTGTGTTCCATCACTTGATCACACTTCCGACTTACCACACAGCTGCGCTTTCTACTCATGAGCTTGCTCAAGGTTACTTCGGTACTGAAGGTATGTTGGCTTATGTTGCTGGCGTACAACGTAAAGAAATCCGTGGTGGTATCGCTTGTGTTAAACACCAAGCAATGGCGGGTTCTGACATCGGTGATGATCACAAAGAAATCTTCTCTGGTGACAACGCTCTTAAAGCGCACGATGATGCTAAAAACACAATGAACCAATTCGCTGCTCACTAAGCACTGAACTGATTCAAAAGAAAACCCTGCGAAAGCAGGGTTTTTTTATGACTTAATTTTAAGCTTGTTGAACAGCTTGAGTGTGAAATATTGAACAAAAATGTTAAGGCATCAGAATCAGTAGCCAAACAATAAAGATAATACTTAAAGAAACAAACTGTGCAGCACTGCCCATGTCTTTGGCATTTTTTGAAAGTTCATGCCGCTCCAGTGAAACACGATCCACAATCGCCTCAATCGCTGAGTTGAATAACTCAACAATAATTGCAAGTAAACAGACGGCTACCATGAGGGCTTGTTCTAAGCGACTGACATCACAGAAAAAACTTGTTGGAATCAGAATCAGGTTAATCAACAGGACTTGGCGAAAAGCAGCTTCGTGCGCAAATGCGGCCTTAAAACCTGAAATAGAATAATGTGTCGCATTAAAAATACGTCTAAAACCTGACTTGCCTTTGAGTGGGGAATATTGGCTCATACCATCAACCATTTTAAAATTTCAGCCACAATACATGATCTATATTAAAAGTCACTTAATTATAGTATTCAAAAAGTGCTTAATCTATGTATACCTAAAATAAGAGAAAAGAGATTAAAAAGCCTGCTTTTTAATCTCTATAGTTAAAGGGTGGATATGGGTTGGAAGTAAACGAGATGCTCAGTTGTCTGGTTTGCTTCGTAGATGATCTATTCTATTTTTTCAAAAAAGCATCGGCGGCTTGACGACCTAAAGCGGGATCATCGGTAAAGACACCATCCACTCCCGCTTTAAATAAAATCTCAAACTCTGCCAGTGCGCCTTTTTCGCACTTTTCAGCGGCAATGGCGCTACAGTCTAAATAGTCTGGCAAGGAATTGTTTTCAGGGCGTAGGGTATAAGGATGTACTTTTAAGCCCACTGCGTGTGCATCGTTCACAAAACTGGACGGGGTCGCTGGCTGAGTATTCGGCACGATATAGGTTTTGCTTGGTCCGACACCATGCGCATAGCTTGCGACGTCTTTCAGTCCTTGAGGTGTTGCCATATCACTATAGCGGAGTGTTGATTTGGCAAGCACAGCATCGGCAGGTTGTTCGGACTTGCCACCATAGAGTTGAATAATTTTGGCATGTCGAATCGATTTTAATTGATCCAACTGTTGACGCATCTGTTTTAAGTTGCTGACTTCAAACGACTGGATATAGACTGGCGCAATGTCACGACTATAGGTGTGTTTGGCCAGCGTGGTTAATAAGCGTTGCTCCATGGCCAAATTGAGACCTTGGAAATAGCTGGGATGTTTGGTTTCGATATACAGGCCCACAATTCTTCCTGTCTTTTTATAGTGCGCATCTACGAGTTCAATAATTTCATCTAAAGTAGGCAGATCAAATTGATCATTATATTGGGCATTTGCTGGACGAATCTCTGGAATACGTTCTCGTGCCTTCAGTTGCTTCAGCTCGTTTAAAGTAAAGTCTTCAGTAAACCAACCTGTGTAAGTCACGCCATCAACGACTTTACTCGTCTTCCGTTCTGCAAACTGCGGCAAGCTGCTGACATTGGTGGTTCCTCCGATTTCATTTTCATGGCGAGCGATTAAATAACCGTCTAGAGTTGGCACCAAATCAGGCTCAATAAAATCTGCACCATCATCAATTGCTTTTTGATAAGCGGCTAATGTGTGTTCAGGGCGTAGCGCGCTGGCGCCGCGATGTCCAATGATAAGCAATGTAGGCTCAATGTATTCGGCGTTGTTTGGCGGTGCTTGGGACGCGGCATTGTCTTTCTCATCATGATGACAGCCCAATAAGCCTAAAAAAATCAAACTCAATAATGTTCTTTTTAACATGTGTTCCTCAACATTTTATTGTGGTGTTGCGGATTCAGTGTTCAATTTTAATATCTCAGATCAATGACAAATTGCGAAAAATTACAGGATGTCATCAATTGGTCAAAAAGCTTTCTTCATAGTTTCTTCATATTTAGCTCTAATGTTCTATTTCATGTTGTTAAGTCTTGTTTTTTAATGATTCGTCATAGAAGATCAAGCATAAAGTGATACCAGTTTCTAGATCTAGCCTCAGACCCAAGAGTACCGCAGACCCATGCTGTCTAAATTTTTTATTCATCGTCCAATTTTTGCTGGTGTGCTGGCGATTATCGTGATGGCATTTGGTTTATTTGCCACCTTTCAGTTGCCTGTAGAGCGCTACCCCGATATTGCACCTCCGCGAATTACGGTGAGTGCAACATATACAGGCGCGTCGGCAGAGACGGTGGAGGAGAGCGTTACTCAGGTTTTAGAACAGCAAATTAAAGGGATTGATCATTTACTGTATTTTAGTTCGAGCAGTGACTCGAATGGCCGTAGTCGAATCAGCATTAGTTTTGAAAATGGAACTGACCCAGATACCGCTCAGGTTCAAGTTCAAAATGCCATCAATGGGGTGATTAACCGCTTACCAGAAGATGTGCAGCGTCAAGGGGTCAATGTTTATAAGTCGCTTGGCGATACGCATATGGTGATTGGTCTATATGACCAAACAGGCAAAAGTAGCAATATTGCACTGTCTGATTATATGATGACGCATTTGGAGCAAGATTTAGCCCGTATTGATGGGGTTGGTGAGGTTGATGTCTTTGGCGCACAGTATGCCATGCGCTTATGGCTGAATCCGCACAAATTGCGTCAATATGGACTGATGCCGAGTGATATTCGTGCGGCGGTTGAAGCGCAAAACACGCAAGTGGCCGCAGGGGCAATTGGCGAGTTACCCAGCCTGTCAGACCAATATTTAAATGCGAAAGTCACCTCTGGTACACGTCTAAAAACCGTTGAAGAATTCGAAAACATCATTGTCAAATCGACCCGCGATGGCAGTTTTATTTATTTAAAAGACGTCGCACGGGTGGAACTAGGCGCGGAAAATTACCAGTCGTTTAATACCATTAATGGTTTTCCTTCAGCGGGGATGGGCATTTCACTGTCTTCAGGGGCTAATGCCTTAGCGACGTCTGCATTGATTAAGCAAGAGGTTGCCCGTTTATCTTCTATACTGCCTGAAGGCTATCAAATTGTTTATCCACGTGATAACACGCCTTTTGTGCAAGAGTCGATTAAGGAAGTGGTCAAAACACTGTTTGAAGCAGTGCTTTTGGTGATTGTGGTCATGTTTGTATTTTTGCAAAATTGGCGTGCAACGTTGATTCCGACTATCACAGTACCTGTTGTAATTTTAGGTACGCTCGCCATTCTGTATGTGCTCGGGATGAGTATCAACACCTTAACCCTATTTGCATTGGTCTTAGCCATCGGGCTTCTGGTGGATGATGCGATTGTGGTGGTGGAAAATGTTGAACGGCTGATGCATGAACAGCAGATGAGTGCTCAACAAGCCTCGATTGCATCGATGCAGGAAATCAGTGGGGCATTAATTGGGATTACTTTGGTGTTAACCGCAGTGTTTATTCCCATGGCCTTTTTCGGTGGCTCGACAGGAGTGATCTACCGTCAGTTTTCAATGACTTTAGTTGCTGCCATGGCGCTATCGCTGCTGGTCGCATTGATTCTGACGCCAGCGTTGTGCGCCTTAATTTTAAAACCCAATGATAAATCGGCACGATGGGCAACTTGGTTTAATCTGAAGCTAGATCAGCTAAAACAGCGTTATTTAAAGTTGAGTACTCAGACCATTCAGCACAGTAAAATCATGCTGGTGGTTTTTGTGGCGTTAATTGCCGTCTTTGCATTATTTTATCGTGCTTTGCCGACCAGTTTTATTCCCAGTGAAGATCAGGGTATTTTAAGTGTCCAGTTTAAACTGGCCGATGGTGCACCGCTGAGTCAAAGCCGTGTAGTTGGGGAAGAAATTCGCCAATATTTTTTAGACCAAGAACAGGCCAATATCAATTTGGTGATGATCCGCTATGGTCGTAATTTCTCAGGGACGGGACAAAATTTAGGTCAGGGTTTTATTGCATTGAAACATTGGGATGAACGTAAGGGGAAAGAAAATTCCGCACAAGCGATTCGAGAACGAGCGATTGCTCATTTTAGATCGCATCGAAATGCGCAAATTAATGTAAATATGCCGTCTTCAGTCAGTGGCTTAGGGCAAACCGATGGAATGGAGTTTTGGATACGTGATATCAATGGCGAAGGTCGTGCCTATTTAGAAGCACAGTTCAAAACTTTGCAGGACGCATCCAAGCAGTATTCTAGTTTTAGCAATTTAGATAAACGTTCTAATCCAGATAAAGCGGAACTCAAAGTGGATGTGAACCATAAGCAAGCTTTGGCTAATGGACTCAGCCAGACCGCCATTAATAGCACTTTATCTAGTGCTTGGGGAGGAAGTTATATCAATGACTTTATTGACCGTGGTCGGATTAAGCGGGTAATTATGCAAGGGGATGCCGAATTTCGTTCAAAACCTGATGATCTTCAAGCGTGGACCGTACGTAATGATCTGAACCAAATGATTCCTTTTACAAATTTTGCTCAAGTATCTTGGAGTGGAGGCCCTGAGGTGGTGAATCGCTTTATGGGCTATACCGCACTAGAAATGGAGGCGGATACAGCACAAAATGTCAGTTCGGGACAAGCCATGCAAGACGTACAAAACATGGTACGAGGGCATGATGGTATTGATCTAGCATGGAGCGGGTTATCGTTCGAGGAAAACAAGTCCAATAACCAAGCATTGCTGCTGTATTTGGTCTCCATAGGCTTTATCTTTTTATGCCTTGCTGCACTTTATGAAAGTTGGAGTATTCCAACTGCAGTCATGAGTACGATTCCACTTGGTATCGGTGGCAATATTCTATTCAGTTATCTGACGGGTTTTCCGAATGATATTTACTTTCAAATTGCCTTGCTGACCACAATTGGTTTGTCCTGTAAAAATGCGATTTTAATTGTGGAATTTGCTTCATTGGCGCAGCAAAAAGGCCAAACCGCAATTGAAGCAGCGTTGGAAGGAGCAAGCTTACGGTTACGCCCGATTTTAATGACGTCTTTGGCTTTTGGCGCGGGTGTTACACCTCTGGTCTTTGCCTTTGGTGCAGGGGCCGCAAGCCGTAAGGAAATTGGGGTGAGTGTACTCGGTGGCGTGATTTTTGGTACGGTGTTGGTATTGCTGTTTATTCCTTTAATGTATGTCTTGGTTCGCCGTGTGTTTCATGGACGAACACCTCAGGAGGAAGTCTAAGATCGAATCTGAAACATTCGTGTGCAGTATGAATAGGCAAAGCGAACCTTTAATCCAATCAGGCTGAAAGGCCTGACATTTAAAGGTCCTTTGCTATACTCGGACAGATAAAGAAAAACAATATTTGAGTGGTGTATGCCAAATCCGTCATTTTCACAGCAAGATTTCCAAGCGCAATTAAATCAGCCCGATAACCATGCTTTTATCCAAAGTTTGAAACAGTACAGCACTGCGGATTTAGCTGATATTTTAATGGCCCTGCCTATAAATGACCAAATTCGGCTATTGGAACAATTACCACAAGCCAGTTATGTCTTTGAGTTTTTAGCATTAACCGAGCAGCAGCAGCTAGCAGCGAAATTGCCTCAGGCTTTGTTGCTGAAGCTACTGGCTCATATGCATTCGGATGACCGTACCGATTTATTTCAAAGCTTGGCACAAGAGGTTCAAGGTCAGATTTTTCCGCAGCTAGATGCGCATGTTCAAGCTCAACTGAAGATCTTGATGGATTATCCAGCCGAGTCTGCGGGTGCAATTATGAGCACCGAGGTCATTACGGTACATGCCGAAATGACCATGCAAGAGGCGATTCAACATATACGACAGCATGCAGCGGAAAGTGAAACTTTATATCTCATCTATGTGACCGATGCCTCGCGTTATTTACACGGTGTGATTTCGTTGCGACAAATTATCCAGTCTCCGCCTGAGCAATTGATTGGACAGGTTATGACCAGCCATGTCATCACGGGTTTAGTCAGTGAGGATCAGGAAAGTATTGCACAGAAACTGGCTCATTATGATTTTATGGCTTTGCCCATTGTCGATGAGCAGCAGCGTCTATTGGGGATTGTGACTTATGACGATGCAATGGATGTGGTGCAACAAGAAACCACAGAAGATATTCTAAAAAGTAGTGCGGTTGCGGCCAGTCCGCAGATGAGTATTAAAACGGCTCCAATCCTCTTACTGTATCAGAAGCGGGTGTTTTGGTTGGTGTTTCTGGTTTTTGGCAGTTTACTCTCGGGGCTAGGAATTGCACACTTTGAAGACTTGATTGCGGCACATATCGTTTTGGTATTTTTCCTTCCTTTACTGGTGGGAAGTGGGGGAAATGCGGGGTCACAGTCCGCCACTTTAATGGTACGTGCACTGGCAACTGGCGACGTACATTTTAAAGACTGGTTTTATTTGCTAGGGCGTGAAAGTCTGGTTGCGCTGTGTCTAGGCGGAACTATGGCAACAGCTGTTTCCATTTTGGGCTATTTCCGTGGGGATATTCTGGTCGCTGTAGTATTGGCACTGAGTATGATGGGCATTGTGTTGATGGGTTGTTTGATTGGTATGAGTCTGCCGTTTATCTTAAACCGCATGAAACTCGACCCAGCCAGTGCATCCGCACCTTTGGTCACCTCAATTTGTGATGCGTCAGGCGTGGTGGTATATCTGCTGATTGCGTCGCAAATTCTGACCTTGTCTTAAGCTTGTAAGCAATTGTTTCAGCACAAAGTTAGCACAGAAAAAAGTCATAAAAACCAGCATAATTCAGCGGATTTATGATGTTAATGTGGTTGAAATGGTGGAGGTCAGTAACAACATGCCTGAATCCTTAGAACAAAAAAAAATGAGCCAGCAAGATGTCATTCGTTTAGAGCGTGATTTGGCCAAATATGCCAATATGATGGATTCTGTGGTGCGTATTCCATTCACCAAGCAGGGTGTCGGTGTCGATGCTGCGTTGAGTACTGTTCCGATTGCTGGTGATATCGCAGGTTTTGCCCTAACGTGTTATGCCATTTATAAAGCCAAGCAAATTGGCGTGCCGCAAGAAAAATTGAGCCCTGTATTGAAGCTGGCTATGATTGACGCTGTGGTCGGTTTTATCCCTGTGTTAGGGACATTGTTTGATATTTTTATACGTCCGAGTCGTAAAGCACTGGATGTGGTTCATGACCATATTCGGGAAGAATACCAAATCCATTCCGAGCATCATGTGACTCATCCTTTTCTCCATGAAAAATTGGAAAAGAAACAGCAACAGTCCGCATTTTGGCGAAACCCAGTAGTGGCATGGCTTTGGCTACACATCCCCGATTTGTTTGGCCTGATCTTTTTGGTGTGTTTTATGGGCTTATTGTGGTGGGGTGGCAGTGTGATGTGGCATTGGTTACAGGGACTAAACTTAGGATAGCCACTCATGAAATTTGAAGGTCAGATTACGGCAAATTTGCCAGCGATTGATTTGGCGTGCACTGCTTCATTTTATCAAAGCTTGGGCTTTAATCTGGTTTATCAGTCCGCAGAGTGGATGATTCTGCGTTTGGGCGAAATGACACTGGAATTTTTTCATCATCCGCATTTAGCCCCAAATAGTTCATGGCATAGTACCTGTATTCGCGTAGCGGAAATTCAACCTTATTATGAATACTGGTCTAAAGTGAATTGGTCGTTGTGGGAAAGCGCTCGTATGACCGATATTCAGGATTTTGATGAGATCCGCCAATTTTGCATCATTGACCCAAATGGCAGTCTATTGCGCTGTATCCAAGTGACGATTGAATGAAAATGTTCTGTTATGCCGAGTCACAAAAAAGCCTCCAAGTGGAGGCTTTTTAAAATCTTGTGAACAAATTGTTTATGGACAATCGAGCTGTTGTAAAGCAGCAACACGTTGTTCAATCGTCGGGTGAGTTTGGAACAAAGCGGCTAAACTGAAGCCTTGCTCTTGACCTGCCGCAATCGCAAATGCTTTCATTTCTTTAGGCATCGCATCTGGAAGTTGTGACTCCGCTTGTAAACGCAACAAGGCAGAAATCATTGCTTGTTTGCCTGCAAGACGCGCGCCTGCTTCATCTGCACGATATTCGCGGTAGCGGGAGAACCACATCACGATTGCAGAAGCTAAAATACCAAAGACAATATCAAGCACGATGGTAATGGCAAAATAAGCTAAACCTGGTGCTTCACCGTCTTCACGACCAAAGACATTACGATCAATAAAATCACCTGCAACACGTGCAAAGAACATCACAAAGGCATTCACGACACCTTGAACGAGCGCTAAAGTCACCATGTCACCATTGGCCACGTGACCAATTTCGTGAGCCAAGACTGCACGAAGCTCGTCTTTATTCATACGCTCAAGTAAGCCGGTAGAAACGGCAACTAATGCATCGTTCTTGTTCCAACCTGTAGCAAAAGCATTAGATTGGTAAGACGGGAAAATACCGACTTCTGGCATTTTAATACCAGAACGTTGCGCCAATTGAGCGACTTCTTGTAACAACCATGCTTCTGCTTGGTTACGCGGGGCATTTGGGTCAATTAACTCTGTACCAGTTGTTTTTTTCGCCATCCATTTTGACATGAATAGAGAAATCATTGAGCCAACCATACCAAAGACAAAACAGATAACCAGTAGGTTACCTAGATTTAAGCCACCCGCGCCATGGTAACTACCGACACCGAAGAGTGACAAGATAATGCCAGCTACAACCAGTACCGCGAGGTTGGTTAGCAAGAACAAACCAATCCGCATCATTGAGAAAATCCTCTTATAATAAAAAAATAATCTGATTTATAAATCGAAAATCATTGCTCTCAATATGAGGTGAAATTCTTCAAAATTCAAGAAAAAATAATAAAACTGCTATAAAAATTATTCTGAAATTTGAATGCGGGCAGAGGCGGTTGCATTGGCTGTGGCATAGGAACCCGGCGCATCAGTAAAACTGCCATCGGCTGCGAGGATAATTTGGCGTGAAGGTGCGCTACGATTCACACTGAGTTGTGTGCTTGAGGAAGAGTCTGCATTGTAATGTGCAGATTGCGCAATGACTTGAGCATTGGCTGGTGTGTTATTCGAGCCTGCAGAGATGTTGATCCCGCCCGCATATAGATTGCTATAACGGCTACTCACCCGGCGAACATAGTCTTGAGTTTCACGGAAGGGTGGAATACCGCCGTACTTTTGTACATTGCCTTCGCCAGCATTGTAGCCTGCAAGCGCAAGACTGGTGTTGCCGTTAAAGCGTTTCATCAGCCATGCCAAATACTTGGCACCTGCATTTATGTTCTGCTGTGGATCATACGCATTAGACACATTAAAGCGCCGTGCTGTCGCAGGCATGAGTTGCATAAGCCCCTGAGCCCCAACAGGTGAGCGTGCATTCACATTAAAGCCTGATTCGGTATGCATAACCGCTTTAATTAAGCCTTCAGAAACGCCGTGGGTTTGAGCCGCTTGGCGAATAATGTGGTCAAAAGCATTTTTGTTGCGACTATAACTGGGCAACACGGAAGATTCAGAAGCCCCCCAGTTACTATAACTGTGGATATTACTGTCTGGATAATAGGTTTTCTTTTCGACTTTTAAGTTGCTATAACGACTTTGTTTATTGGTTAACAAGGTCGTGCCGTTGGAATCTCTCAATTGGTAGATGGTTTGACCCGCGTGACAATCTAGTGCCATGAACGAAATCGTCATACACCCCAAAACGTAAAAACGACTCAAAAGCAGCTTATTTTTCATTATCTATTATTAATCGTAAAAAAATCGATTTCAGTGACTAGAAATGAGTTTAGCAAAAAAAGAACCGTCTGAAACTATTTTAAGTTCAAAAAATCCATGTCTTTGTAAAAATCAAGTCAAATTGTTGAGCAAGTAATCAAAAAAAATAATTAATTTATTTTTAATGAGGATTGCTTGACTGGGTTAAGTTGTTGAAATTTAATGGTAAATAAATTGATCAAAAAATGATCAATTTAAATAGAAGCCTTAAAGAGTGGGGGGAACACCCTGTCAAGTCGATTAGAATCCACAAAGTTATCCCCAGCTTTTGTGGAAAAATGTGGAAAAGTCCAAAACATAAGCAGTTCAGCTAAAATATGAACGCAATCGTTCAAAGTTAAACCGATTTCAATACATGAATATGACAGCAATGACAATTTATGAGAATTTACATTCTTTAGGTGCGAGATAGCTGTGAATCGGATAAAATTGCGCGGTATTTTTTTTAAGGTTTAACTCGTCTATGTTCTCGCCAGTTGAGTCCAATCAGGGATTTAATTTTAAACCAGAACTACCCACTAGCTCTGCGTATTATCGTCTGTTGAAAAAGTTACGCCGTCAGGTGGGTCATGCCATTCGCGATTTTAAAATGATCGAAGAAGGCGATAAAGTGATGGTCTGCATTTCCGGTGGTAAGGACAGTTATACCTTGCTCGATATTATGTTGCAGTTTAAACGCATTGCACCGATCAATTTTGATGTGGTGGCTGTGAATTTGGATCAGAAGCAACCAGGTTTCCCTGAGGACGTGTTACCACGTTATTTAGAAGAGAATAATATTCCCTACTATATTTTAGAAAAAGACACCTACAGCATCACCAAACGGTTAACGCCTGAAGGCAAAACTTACTGTGCAGTTTGTTCACGCTTACGCCGTGGCTCTTTATACGGCTTTGCGCAAGAAATTGGCGCGACCAAAGTGGCGTTGGGGCATCACCGTGATGATATCTTGGCGACTTTCTTCTTGAACTTATTCCATGGCGGCAGCTTAAAGGCGATGCCTCCTAAATTGTTATCCTCAGATAAAAAGAATATCTTGATTCGCCCACTGGCTTATGTGGAAGAAAAAGACATCATTAAATATGCTGAAATGCGTCAGTTCCCGATTATTCCGTGTAACTTGTGTGGTTCTCAGGAAAATCTGCAACGTGCCATGTTAAATGACATGTTGCGCGAGTGGGATAAAGCACATCCAAAGCGTCTACACAGTATTTTTGGTGCTTTACAAAACGTCTCGCCATCACAGTTGGCGGATCGTGAGTTATTCGACTTTGAAGCGTTAGATAGCGAACGTGAATTCGACTTTAAAGGTGAAAGTTGTTCAACGGAAGATGAACCTGAGAACAAACGCATTAACATGGTTAATCTTGGCTTTGCAGCAGACTAATTTTGTCAGTTAGGCCAATGCAAAACACCAATCAATGATTGGTGTTTTTTTATGTGGATGATTTTGATAAACTTTGTATAAGAAATATAAAATATGAACGGTACGTACAAAAAACTTTAGGCACATGTAGGATATACATGCTATAACAATCTCCGAGCATATTTAGCTTCACAATGATGCCGTCTGGATAGGCAGCACACAACGAACAAAGAATTGAGGAAACATCATGCCTGCTTTTTTAACTGATGATTGGTTTTCAACTGTAGAAACATTAACTGCTCAAGCGGGTAATCTGAACCTGCCGCCAGCACTTGCGAATCTTGCAATTAACTTAGTTGTTGCTGACAATGCGGGTAATACCGAATTATCTTTAGATGGTGGCGCAATTAAAAAAGGATTGTCTTCAAACGCGAAAACAACCTTGAACATGGATGCTGAAACACTACGTAAAGTGTTCCTTGAGTTTGATATGGCTGCAGCAATGCAAGCATTCATGACGGGTAAAATAAAAGTTCAAGGTGATATGTCACAGTTGATGGCATTGCAAACAGCGAAGCCAAGCCAAGAGCAAAAAGATTTATTTAAGAAAGTGCTTGAGCAAACGGTTTAAGTGTTCTGAAATAAAAAAAGCTTACCTTTATAGGTAAGCTTTTTTTATGCCACTAGAGATGATCTTTTAGATATTGACCAGCTGCGGCGTGGTTTTAATGTGCTCAAGATAAGCACGGATACGTGTCACATACTGTAGTGCTTGACGGTAACGGCCATTCTTTGCTTGGTTCTGTTGTAAGTAAGCATACAAATTGAGCCAGTTATTTGGGTCTTTACCTTGTGCCTGAATGCGTTTTTGAATCTGATTCACCGCACCCGGTCCCATATTGTACGCAACCAATGCGTACCAGTTACGGTCAGGGAAGGGAATATCCTCATAGCGACTTAGCATTTGGTCGTAGTACTTAGCACCACCTTGAATGCTTTGCGCAGGATCGGTACGGTTACTCACACCCATGGCTTTGGCTGTGCTATTGGTCAACATCATCAAACCACGAACACCCGTGGGAGAAACGGAGTTTGGTTTAAGATAAGACTCTTGATAACCAATCGCTGCTAATAAGTGCCAATCTAAATCGTACTTTTGCGCTGTGCTTTTAAAACTGGCCTTATAGATCGGCATACGCTGACGCAAATCACGTTGAATCGTATTCCAGTTTTCAGGCTTCACGACATTACGGTTGTAAAAAGAGGCCAATTGACCAATTGAACCAGATTGTTTACCACGGCAGACAAATCCACTCGCCGTTTGCGTCAATGGATCATTCGCATGTTTAAATACCCAGTTCAGCTCAGTATTGAGGCCATTTTTACGTAAAACGTTTAAATCACCACAAGTAGCAGAAAAGGTTGCGAGACTTTTTTGCTCAATCGTTTGAACACTTGCCGTCGTCATTGCAAAATTTGCTTTGCCCTGTGCTACCCATTTCAGTGCTGTAGCGTTATCGGGGACGGTTTTGAAGTCTAGCTTTACATTTAAGCTGTCTGCATAGTTACGTGCAAGGTCATAACCAAAACCATGCAAATGCTGACCATCTTTAAAAACGGTCGTTGGGTTTTCCACTGAAACGACAGTCAATTTATTATGATTGACGACGTTATCATATTGGTAGGTCTTACTTGCATTAATACTATGAAATGGAATTAACAAAGTACTTAAAGCAAGGGCTTTCAACGGGAGAGAGAAAGTTAATGAATTAAGGCAAAGCCTCGATCCAGAAGTTGAACTACTGTGCATGTTGTCTCCGCTACAAGTAATTTATGCCCTAGAACGCAAAGGCAAAAACATGCCTTAAAACGAGTTCAAGTTGTCTAAATTCAATAAGAGGTTGGGCATTCATGACGTCATTCAAAATGACATGGGATTAAGAAGATTATGTAGAAAAACTACATAGATTAAAAAATAGGCAACTAATTTAAGATGTGCGCATAATATATAGCAATTTTAAAAGTGTCAAATTTTGTGCAATATTTTTTAGAAAAATGTAACATAACGGTTTAATTTAATTCAGGAATTTATTTTATAAACTTCTGTTGTGGAGAAATAAGGGATAAAATAATCCTTTGTTGTAAATCAATAAGCAGATTTAGATGGCATTCATCATGAAATCAAACTTAATTACACGTGCAGGTCACGACAAATTGGTGGCGGAATTAAAGCAGCTTTGGCATGAAGAACGCCCTGAAATTACCAAGAAAGTAAACTGGGCGGCGAGCCTTGGTGATCGTAGTGAAAACGCGGATTATCAGTACAACAAACAGATCTTACGTAAGATTGATCGACGGGTTCGCTACTTGGGAAAACGCCTCGAAGAACTTCGTATTATCGACTTTTCTGAAGAGCAGGCTGGCAAGATTTATTTTGGCGCTTGGGTCGAAATTGAAAATGACGCAGGGGAACACAAAACGTTACGCATCGTCGGGGTGGATGAAATTTACGATCATCACCCGCAGCACATCTCGATTGACTCACCGATGGCACGTGCTTTACTGTCCAAACAAGTCGATGATGAAATTGAAGTGTTGACGCCAACTGGAAAAAAACACTGGTATGTCAATTCAATTCGTTATGACAGACCTGAAAGTTCAGAGAACTAAAAGATTTTGTTTTAATTTTAGCCACTTGGTGTGATTTTTGAAGAAAAGTATTTGCCAAGTAGATTGAATGTTTATATGATATCGCCCATGGAAGCGTGGCAGAGCGGTTTAATGCACCGGTCTTGAAAACCGACGAGGGTGTGAGTCCTCCGTGAGTTCGAATCTCACCGCTTCCGCCAAATTCAAAAAACCCTGACTGAGTCGGGGTTTTTTTATGCCTTTTTAAAATTAATTTCTAAAAGATGCCAGAGTTATTGATCAATTTTCCATCCTATAGAGGCTGTAAATTTAATATCTTATTGAGATTGAACATTTTTTAGCTGAATAGTGGCTTTTTGCAGGCCGTGAGATGAAAAATATTTGCCAAAAAATATTTTTATTTATATGATAGCGCCCATGGAAGCGTGGCAGAGCGGTTTAATGCACCGGTCTTGAAAACCGACGAGGGTGTGAGTCCTCCGTGAGTTCGAATCTCACCGCTTCCGCCAAATTATTTTTAAATACAAACTAAAATTAATCAGTAATCAATAACCCAAGTTTAAGTTGGGCCATTACGGCAAGTAGTGTGGGGCACACCACATAGATCGGCAGTGATCAAATTCTAAAAAAAGCAGTTAGACTTTCTCTTACTGCTTTTTTTTATTTAAGGTATTTAACCTTCTTTTATAACTATTGAGCTGTCCAACTTGATCCCTTTTTAGATTCGCTATTCGTTTTCAGACAAGCAGTTATAGAGACTACACTGTTGTGCTATGTAGTAGTCGTTTTGGTAGATCAGTTTTTCGAAAGTTTCTCAATTTCATCTGAACGGTTCTTAGCATCCTTCGTTTGGTTTATCTAGCAACTTCTTACCTATAAGTTGGAACTACATATGATTTGTAAAAGTATAGAGCGATAGTTCCGTTTCGCTTTTTTTCTACCGCCATTGCGATGGGTCGATTGAAGGGTATTCTCCCGTATTTCCTTCATTAAATAAGCAAAGGTGTCTTGTATATTTTTACAGATTCTATAAATTGGGTAGATCGGTCTACTTAGTTGAGTTTGATGAATACGAAAACTGCGAAACAGAAAATTTTAGATGCAGCCGCAATTTTGTTTTATAACGATGGCATTACCGGTACAGGGATTAATAGCATTACCGATAAGGCCAAAGTTGCCAAAATGTCCTTATATAATAATTTCCCGACCAAGGCTGACCTGATTACCTCTTATATAGAAGCACGGCACCAAGAGTGGTTAGATTTGTATGCGCTTCGAAACCAACAAGCGCATACCCCTATTGATAAAATTGTCGCGGTTTTTGAAGCCTATCAAGACCATGCTGAGTTTGCCTATGAAAAAGGTTTTCGGGGCTGTGGTTTGTTGAATGCTGCTGCTGAGTTCCCAGCGCACAGCGCCGAGCGCTTGGCTGTAAAACGGCATAAGGATGAAATTGAAAACATTATCTCTACACAGCTTGCCCTTATCATTTTGGACGTAGATAAGGTCAAACAAATGGCTTTGTTGTTGTCTTTTATTCTAGAGGGATCGATTGCGCGAGCGGGCTTGGAAAGCTCGAGTGAAAAAGTACAAGCTGCAACGGCGATGGTGAAAACACTTTTAGCACAGGAAATTAGTACGTGAATCAGTCTGTTTCTGCGGTACCGAATTATGGTTTCATCGCGGTGCTGTTCGCTGCTTTTCTATGGGGAACGACGGGCACAGTGGCATCTTTTGCACCTAATTTGAGTCCTTTGGCTATTGGCGCTGCTGCGATGGGTGGTGGTGGACTGTTACAGGCACTTTTGGCGCGAAAAAGTATTATCTACCATCTGGTACATGTCAAAGCCAATGCAGTGATGCTCGGTGTAGGTGTAATTGCGGTTTTTATTTATCCTTTGGCCTTTTATTCATCGATGCACTATGCAGGCATCACCATTGGTACGGTCGTGTCGATTGGTACGGCGCCTTTATTTACTGCACTTTTAGAAAGGGTGTTTGACCGAAAAGCACTTTCGATGACATGGCTGATGAGTTTCGTATTGGGAGTGACGGGCGTTGCGCTACTTTCTCTCGGGGAATCACATGCTGTAGCAACCACGGAGCATTTGTCCCAAAATCGACCAATGTTGGGTATTGCTTTAGGGGCGGTTGCGGGATTGACCTATGCTTTATATTCTTGGGCGGCAAAACGAATGATTGACCAAGGAATGGATGCAAAAGCGTCAATGGGGCTCATCTTCGGGCTTGGTTCTTTATTATTACTTCCGACTTTATGGATAACAGGTTCAAACTTGTTTGAAGAAAACATCAACCTTTATGTCGTGGGTTATATGATGTTGATCCCCATGTTTTTGGGCTATGTTTTATTTGGATATGGCTTAAAAACCGTGACTGCCAGTAAAGTTATTACTTTGACCTTGTTTGAGCCTTTGATTGCCGCTGTATTTGCAATCCTGTTGGTGGGAGAACAACTTGCACCAATCGGCTGGATTGGGATGGTTTTAATTTCAATCTGCTTAGCATTGCAGGCTAAAGCAAAGTAAATTTTTTGCTTCAGACATTCGTTGGCGCATAAAGCATATTTGCCGAGTGTTGGGAAATCTGATGCCTAGTTGGACTAAGCATCAATGTTATTTCAGTGAAATGGGTTATACAGCTTAAACCCTTAAAGGTATTTAAGAATGCGAATGTGTTTGTTTTTATGTTTAAAGGCTGAGAATTTTAACATCAACGGATAGAGAGCCACAGTTAAAATAATCGAAATGAGCCAGAGGGTGGAGACATGATCGACGCCGAAGTATTCGCCATGGGTCGTGCCAAACAGTGTGACCGCAGTGAGATAGAGGGCTTTCAGCACATATAAGTGTACGATATAGAAGAACATCGGCACGGAACCAAAGACAATCAAGGGTTTGATCCAAGGTTTACTTTCAACCTTTTGAAGTAACACTAACAGGACTAAACCTAGTCCGACATTCCACAAAATAAACAGCAGCGATGGCGGATACTTGGTCAAGTTCAAAAAATTCATAACGGTTTCAGTGCTGGTCGGCATGATTGACCATGCTTGGTCGCCATAGAGATTGATCATTCTTAAAACGATAAATAAACTGATACTGGCAAGCCCGAAGCCTAACAAGATTTGATTTCTTTTTGCGACATCGTGTGTGCTTTTAAATACGGTATGACCGATGCAATAGCCGAGGGTAATTACCCCAATCCAAGGCAGTACTGGGTAAGAGGTTCTAAAACGAATCAGATCTCCAAATTCGATCCAACCACGTTCATGTAAAATAAACCACAGATTTTGCAGGGTCGGCATCTGCGAAAATGACACTTGATCCAGCGCATTATGTCCAAAAATAATGCTGAGACTGATCACCCAGAGCCATTTTTGCGATAGCCCAATTAAGCCTGCTAAAACCACCATACTCAGACCAATGGCCCAAATCACTTGTAAATAGATGACATCGGGCGGGAACTGTCCAGTCCAAGCGAAGTTGATAATGATCAGTTCGAGAAAAATTAGAAATAGACCGCGCTTGAGTAAAAATTCACGGGTCATTTGAACACTGTTGTTTTTTGCTTGGTAAAGATAAGCCGATAAGCCTGTTAATACCACAAAAACAGGGGCACATAAGTGAGCCAAGATCCGGCTAAAGAAAAGGGATTCTTCAGTTCCTGGAATCAGCATCGGGTCGGGGACTTGCTGGTGGAGATAAAAAGTTTCTCTGACATGGTCGACCATCATAATCAGAATAACCAATCCTCTGAGGGCATCAATCGCTTGTAAACGTTGTGAAGGTGTAGACATAAGATGAATTGAAAATTATCGTTATGGTATAATATAACATTTATTTCAATCATTTATATTTAAAATTTAATCAGCAAAATTTATATGTAATCCAATGATTCGAGATGAAGTATCAAAGGTAGATGCATTATTTTATAGACGACTGGTCTATTATTGATTTATAGTGTGGATATGAAACGATCAGACAAAAGCGAAGCAACACGACTACACATTTTAAATAGCAGTTTTCAACTGGTATTACATAAAGGTTTTGTCGGAGTGGGCTTACAGGAAATTCTAAAGAATTGTGATGTGCCGAAAGGTTCATTCTATTACTACTTTGCTTCGAAAGAGGCTTTCGGCTGTGCGCTACTCCAGCAGTATCTGGCCGACTATAAAGTCAAAATCGATCAGCTGATACAGCAAGAACAGCGAAGCGCCTATGCAAGCCTGATGGCACTTTGGCAAGCATGGATTGATAACTCATCACATATTGAAAGTGATATTGAACATCATAGCGATGGGGGATGGGCGGAGAATTGTTTAATCGTTAAATTGGCAGCAGAAGTCTCAGATTTATCTGAAGATATGCGTCAGATTTTGAACTTCGGGGTGCGTAAGTTAACAGAACGTATTTCGGGTCTAATCCAAGCCGGGCAGCAAGATGGTTCAATTCCAGTGTATATTGATGCTGAAAAAATGGCACAAACCATGTATCAATTGTGGTTGGGAGCAGCTTTATTGGCAAGACTGGCTCGAGATAAGCAGCCCCTTTACCTCGCTTTGGAAACTACCCAGCAACTATTACAGCAGATAAAGGAATAGCAAATGCAAAGTATTATTCATCACCAGTTTGGTGAACCTGTTGACGTCTTGGAAGCTGCAGATATGCCGCAACCTGAACCGAAAGCGGGTGAAGTACGTATTAAAATGATTCTATCGCCAATGCATAACCACGATGTGTGGACAGTGCGTGGTGGTTATGGTTATAAACCAACACTGCCTGCAATTGGTGGTAGCGAAGCTGTGGGTGTGATTGATGCGCTTGGTGAGGGTGTACAAGGCGTATCGGTAGGGCAGCGTGTAGCAGTTGCTGCAGTTCATGGCAGTTGGGCCGAGTATTTTATTGCGCCAGCGCATGGCGTCGTGCCTTTAACTGACGCGATTAATGATGAAACGGCAGCGCAGTTGATTGGGATGCCGATCAGTGCACTGATGCTTTTAGATTTTATCGACTTACCAGCAGATTCGTGGTTGATTCAGAACACTGCCAATGGTGCGGTGGGTAAAACCGTGGCAATGATTGCAAAAGCGCGTGGTCAAAAGGTAATTCATTTGGTTCGCCGTACTGAGGCTGTAGCTGAAATGCAGGCCTTAGGCATTCAAAATGTGGTAGCAACAGACCAAGCTGATTGGAAAGAACAAGTCAAAGCGATTCATACAGATCAGCCACTGATTGCGGGTGTAGACTCCATTGGTGGTCAGGCCAGTGGTGAAATGTTGGCTTTACTGAGCAAAAATAGTCTATTGGTTTCATTTGGTAGCATGACAGGTGAGACCATGCAGATTTCTTCGGGAGATCTGATTTTTAAACAAGCCACAGTCAAAGGTTTTTGGGCAAGTGTGGTGAATAAGCAATTGTCTGCTGAACGTAAAAAGGCGTTAATTGTGGAGTTATTGACGCTTGCTGCACAGAAAAAATTACTGCTACCTGTTGAAGGTATCTTCAGCTTTGCACAAATTAAAGATGCTGCACTGAAAGCGACGCAAGGCGCACGTCAGGGTAAAGTACTTTTGAAACCCTAAGAGTTTTGACCTAGATCAGTTGTGAAGCTGATCTAGCATCATTCATCAAAAATAAGGATAAAGCGTATGATGGGACAAATTTTGATTGCTTTAATTGCACTGTTGCATGTGTATATTTTAGTTTTAGAGATGTTTTTATGGGATAAGCCCTATGGTTTAAAAGCCTTTGGCAATACGCCCGAAAAAGCACAACTGACCAAAGTTATGGCGCAAAATCAGGGTTTATACAATGGTTTCT
Organism: Acinetobacter sp. TYF_19; assembly: GCF_043105125.1. Taxonomy (NCBI): domain Bacteria; kingdom Pseudomonadati; phylum Pseudomonadota; class Gammaproteobacteria; order Moraxellales; family Moraxellaceae; genus Acinetobacter; species Acinetobacter sp. TYF_19. The sequence goes on along the minus strand of NZ_JBICLH010000041.1, from coordinate 8,777 downwards.
TGGCTGCAGGTTTATTTTGGGCGTTATGTGCACCTGAAATTTATGCACTGCCACTGGCCAACTTCTTTTTAGGCTGCGTTTTGGTTGCTGGGATTTATGGTGGCCTGACCGCCAGTAAGAAAATTATCTACATTCAAGCCTTACCTGCTGCTGTAGCGTTACTTGCGGTGAATTTTCTCTAAGCCAAATGAAACAACTGCTTGAGTTCCACATTAAAAAAGCCAACGTCGAGACGTTGGCTTTTTATTGTGAGTGATGACTTATTTGACTTCAGGCAAATCAAACCAAATCACTTGTGCATCTTCTAAGGCTTTAACGTCACTTGCTTCTAAGAACGCAATTGCGTCACCTGCATGAAGAGTATGTTCTGCAACTTGGATTGAACCTGAAATCACATGCACGTAGTTAATATGCTGTGTAGCTTTAACTTCTAGCATTTGATCTTTTTCAATCACAGCTGTTTTGACTTCAGCATCTTGACGAATATGCATTGCAGAATTGTCATTTGGACCACAAATCACATGCCATTGATTTGGCTGCTCATGTGGATCAAGACGAATCTGCTGATAGGTTGGTGCTGCATCTCTTTGATTTGGGGTAATCCAAATTTGTAGCAAATGTACTGGCTCATCACCCTGATTCATTTCACTGTGCTGTACACCCGTACCTGCACTCATCAGTTGCCATTCACCTGCAGAAATACCACCATGGTTGCCCATGCTGTCTTTATGGGTGATGGTACCTTTAAGCACACAGGTCAAGATTTCCATATTGTCATGGGGGTGTTGACCAAAACCTTGATGGCCCGCGATCACGTCGTCATTAATAACACGTAAGGCACTCACGCCGATATATTTAGGGTTATACCAACTGCCAAAAGAAAAGCTGTGTTTAGACTCTAGCCAACCGATATTGACATGACCACGGTCTTGACTGCGATGAATGAAAGCATCCATTTTGAACTCCAATCTTATTTTTAATCTATGGAGTAATTTTAGCGTTTTATATTTATCGCTAAAATAGTGAATTTGCAATGTTGCGTTTCAATATTGAAATGATTAAATACAACATTGCAGCCTCAGTCTAAATCACAATACCGTATGCGGAAATCTTTCCAGACGTAGTTTTTGCTTTGTGCATATTCAGCTAAAAATTGTTGATGTAGCTTCGGCTGCTGTTGCATCCAGTTATTGCCCCATTTCATACCAAGTGGAGGCGCTTTGTCTTTAAAAACAAAATAGTCATCGAGGCAAGTACTGCTTTCAACGGAGAGTGGTACATCTTGATCATCGAGATAATTTTCATAGTTAATCGAGTTGGGTGGATTCTTTAAGAACACTTTGTCACTGGCGGTGAGCAGAATTTTCTGTTCAAAGTGCTTCAATTGACCTTGTCTGTATTCATAGCGGGTTTCAAGGTTATAAGGGTGTACGGTTTGGTAGTCGCCTGGAGACTTGGTGCTGTATTCCAGTATTGCATTATTATAATCTAATAAGTCTTCATCCCATTTGGGGCCAAAACTCATCCCATCTTCAATGGCTGGAGCCACAAATTGTTCGCGGTGGAGATGTTTTCCATTCGTGTCGATTTCAATAATTTCATAGCTGTATCGGTAGCGATTGTTGGTATAGATGGGGTTCATGGCCGCATTGGCTTTTAACTCTGTAGGAGTATAGGCATAGCGAGTACGAAAAATCAGTGCGAGATTTTTAGCGACGGGTATAATCGAAAACAGTTCATGATCTTTGACAGTGTTGTTGAGTTGGGGCTGTAGGGTGATTTTTTCTCGATTTTCAGCATAAGCCTCGCCTATTGAAAAAACTGCCGAGTGGGGCGAGTTTAAATAAAGCAGTTTAGGCTTTTGCCCCGTTCGAATCGCGTAATAGTGAATCGGAGATTTGCCTGCGATGACATAATAGAGTGCATTCAAAAGTGGATCTTTGAGGCTATCTTGCTCTGGAATGTATTGCGGATGACGGATTTTTTCATGATCATCCAGACTGTCAAATGGATTGTCAGATTCGACTACATATGCAGAAGCATCTACGCTGGTCACGATTTCTTCATCTAATTCGGCAAAGCTATAAGTTGAGAAAGATAGTAAGCAGGCCACGGGCAGTATTATTTTTAAAGCGTTCATCGTCATTTTTATATTGTTGTAATTGAAAAAAGGTGCTCTCAAGAGAACACCTTTTATAGCGTAAATAACTTAGAAAGCCAATTATTCTAAGAATTTAACCGTAACACCTGACTTCACTTTTTTGCCAAGATCATTAGCATCCCAGTTGGTCAAACGGATACAACCGTGCGATGCTGTTTTAGAAATAGCTGAAGGGTTTGGTGTACCATGAATACCAAATGATTTTTTGCTTAAACCAATCCAGATATTCCCTACAGGACCATTTGGACCCGGTGGTAGAGAAAGTGGTTTTAAGTTTTTGCCCTGTACAAAGTTACTTGGTGAGTAGCTATACCAAGGATTTGGCGCAACACCAGTGACTTTATAAGTACCCGTTGGAGACGGAGTATCTGAGCTACCAATGGTTGCAGGGAAAGAACCGATCATTTGGTTGCGGCTGTTAAATAAATACAGCTGTTTTGCACCTTTGTGCGCAACGATCAAATGAATGTCTTCTGGCACTTCATTGCGGATATTGGCCACAATAAGTTTTTCGCCCGCTTTTTTGAAGGTCGCTTTTGGATTTAACTTCTGCAAGAAGTCTTCATCCATATGGAACTTTTCACCCAACATTTCAGTTACGCGAGTGTAATACAAACCTTTCATTTTGGCTTGTAGTGCATAATCGCGTGGAATTGATGCGGCATAAGGACCTTTTAGGTCTGCTTCGGTAATGGTGTATTCAATAAATGCAGGCTTAGAACCTTGACTTGCCAGTAGGGCATCCCAAGTTTCTTTGGTTAAGGTGCCTGTTGCTTTTAAACCGCTCATTTGCTGGAACGAAGCAATGGCTTTGAGGGTGTTTTTACCGCTCATGCCATCAATTGCACCCGGAGACGCATGTGCATTATTGAGCATCACGTGAGCACGTGCATAGACAGGGAATTGGCCTTTATCAATATTGTCAAACCATTCTGCACTGTTTAAACCATTTAATGTCCACGATGCTTTTGCTGCCGCAGGATTGGTCGTCGTGGTGGTCGGTGCAGTGGTGGTTTTGCTTGGTGCAGCACCAACGTCAGCTGTTTTATCTTCAGATTGTTCAAGTTGATCTAAAGTTTGCGAAGCTTGGTTTAAGTCTGCTTGTTCTTTTGCTGTAATTTGGCTATTTGCAACCGCAGTAGAAGCTGAAGCGACATCTGTTGCTAAAGGATCAATAGGATCTTGAACTGAAGTACCAATGATCTTTTTGGGCGTCAAAGGTTGTTCAGTAGTAGATGCAGCAAACGCTGTACCAGCAAGAATGCAACTTAAACTCATCGCGAGTATTGTGCGAACGAACATGTAATTCAACCTTAAGAATTATTCATTTACAAAGTAAAAACTAGTCAAGTATTACAGAAAAAAGATGGAGATGCAGTATTTGTTTTGTGTAAATATTCGTTTGCATCTTTGTCCTGATCGAATTTTAGTGTTATGAGAAGTTATTAAAAATTCGACCTTTTTGTTATGATGGTGAGCAAATTTAATTGAGATGGGAAAGTAAATGACGACGCTTAAAAATGATCGTTTTCTACGTGCTTTATTACGTGAACCTGTAGATACCACACCCGTCTGGATGATGCGTCAAGCAGGGCGTTATTTACCTGAATATCGTGCAACCCGTGCACAAGCGGGTGATTTCCTTTCGCTGTGTAAAAATAACGAATTTGCGTGTGAAGTAACTTTACAGCCTTTACGTCGTTATGAGCTCGACGCTGCCATTTTATTTTCAGATATTTTAACTGTACCCGATGCTTTGGGTTTAGGGCTTTATTTTGAAGCTGGGGAAGGGCCTAAATTTCATAAAACGGTTCGTACTGAACAAGATGTGGCGAATTTACCTCAGTTTAATGCTGCATCTGATCTCGACTATGTGATGAATGCGGTCAAGACGATTCGTTCAGCGCTTGGCGGCCAAGTGCCTTTAATTGGCTTTTCAGGTAGTCCTTGGACGCTGGCAACTTATATGGTTGAAGGTGGTTCGAGCAAAGATTTCCGTTTCACCAAGCAAATGATGTATGCGCAACCTGAGGTTTTACATGCGCTGCTCGATCGTTTGGCTGATGCGGTAATTGACTATCTAAATGCGCAAATTGATGCAGGTGCTCAAGCCGTACAGATTTTTGACAGCTGGGGCGGGGCATTGGCACACCGTGAATATTTAGAATTTTCTTTAAAATACATGCAAAAAATTGTTACAGGTTTAAAGCGTGAAAATGAAGGACGTAAAGTGCCTGTGATTTTATTCACCAAAGGTGGCGGTCAATGGTTAGAGCCAATGGTGGCAACAGGGGCAGATGCTTTTGGTCTAGATTGGACGACGCCATTAAATGTGGCTCGTCAAACGGTGGCTGGCCGTGCGGCACTGCAAGGCAACTTAGACCCTGCAACATTATATGGTTCGCATGAGACCATTGTGAAAGCCACCAAGGCCATGCTAGATGACGCTTATGCAGGCGGTGAGAAAACGGGTTATGTTGCAAACTTAGGTCATGGCATTACTCAGTGGGTTGACCCTGAAAACCCGAAAGCCTTTATTGATACTGTGCATGAATACAGTGCCAAATATCTCTAAGTTTCACAGCTTCAATTCAATTAGGGTTCATGCGTGATCACGATTTTAAAATCATGTTTTGAGTTCTCATCTAAGGCAGCTTCGGCTGCCTTATTTGGGATATTACTGTTATTGGCTTTTGCCTTCACAGCCAGTATGGGGAGTCAGGAATATTTCGGTTTTTTCCGTTATGACTATCTATTGTTTTATGCCGTGCTGATTCAAGTTTGTCTGCTGTATTTAAAACTTGAGTCTTGGGCCGAGGCCAAAGTGATTGCATTATTTCATGTGATGGCAATGGTGATGGAAATCTTTTTGACCCATCCGCAAATTGCATCTTGGCAGTATCCGCATCCCGCCGTGTTTAAAATTTTAACAGTGCCTTTGTTTGCAGGTTTTATGTATTCGGCTGTGGGCAGTTTTTTTGCGCGTTTATTACGTCTCTATCACGTTTCTTTTGAACACTTACCCCGTTTCTCTTCCATGCTAACCTTGGCGGTGTTGTCTTATATCAACTTTATGTCCAAGTTTTTTGTTCCCGATATTCGCTATCTTTTGTTTGCTTGGAGCATAGTGCTGTTTTGGAAAACCAAGATAGGCTTTGAATTGCAGAAGCATCGTTTTCAACTGCCGATGTTACCCGTACTTTTACTGTTGGCTTTTATTATTTGGATTGCGGAAAATATCAGTACGTTTTACCAAATCTGGTTGTACCCAAGTCAAGTCGATGCATGGCATATGGTCGGTTGGGGCAAGTTGGGTTCTTGGTATTTATTGCTACTGCTCAGTCTGGTGTTGGTGTTAAAGATTTTAGGGAAACGAGATCTACGTGGCAGTTGGTCCTTATACCGCTAAAGCACATTTTTAAATATTCACTTCACTTTAGTATAAATTGTTTTGCGTTATGCGCTTGTTACGGCTATCTTACAAGGGTGTAGCTCAAAATACACACAATGGGAACAATAAAAATACTCGGAGATAATCGAGTCTGGAGAAACCTTATGTTGAAAAAAATAGCATTGGCTGCGGTTTTGGCTGTTGGTTCTACCGCTACATTTGCAGATAATGACGTCGGTTGTGGTATTGGTTCACAAATTTGGGCTGGCCAGTCTGGTAAAGTCGCTAAAATTTTAGCGGGTACAACCAATGGTCTTTTTGCTAACCAACTTTTCGGTATTACCTTTGGTACTTTAGGTTGTAGCGGTACAGGTACCGTGACTGCTCAGGCAGTAACATTTACCAACGAAAATGCGGAAGCATTGGCGCGTGATATGGCAGTTGGTGAGGGCGAAAGTCTAAATGTACTGGCTGAATTACTGAACATCCAGTCTGAAGATAAAGCACGTTTCTTTGAAGTGTCTAAACAAAACTTCGCAAAAATCTATTCAGCTGAAAACCAAGATGCGCTTCAAGTATTAGCATCTTTACAAGCAGTCATGGCAACGGATAGCGTATTAAAAGCATACGTTTAATTGCACCATAAAACCCTGCCATTCAGGCAGGGTTTTTCATATCTAAAAAAGAAGAATAGCTAACACTGCATGAAATCTGTTGTCCTCCTCTTTAGTGTGCTATTCAGCACCAGCATCTTTGCTCAAGCACCTAGCTCAGCAGAGTTTTATATTGAAAAAGCACAGCAGCTGAAGCTAGCCTCAAATGTGACTTGGCAACGTTTGATGTATGCCAATGTCTCAGGACAAAGTAAAGTCACTTATCGCCCATTTTTTTATAGCGAACACGGACAAACTCAGCTCAAACAAGAGCTTGATGCCAATATTTCAGCACTTTTTACCCCAGCCGAAGCCAATCAATCGATTCAATGTCGCTTTCCGGCACGTTCAAAATGGCTCATAGGACAACTGAATATTGTATCAAACCAACTGCCTAAAGCCTCATGTCCTGAGCTGGATGAGTGGCTTGGGCAAATTAAGCCGTATAAGGCGACTTTAATTTACGCTACGGACTTTATGGGCAATCCCAGTTCGATGTTTGGGCATACCCTGTTAAGGCTTGATCCTAAAGACCAAAAACAGCTGAACTTAGTTTCTTATGCCGTGAATTATGCAGCGACAGTGGCCAATAGCGACAGCTTTTCTTTTGCATGGAAGGGCTTAACCGGGCAGTACCCAGGTGAGTACTCACTCATGCCGTACTATCGAAAAGTGAAAGAATATGGTGATTTGGAAAGCCGCGATTTGTGGGAGTACGAGTTAGCCCTGACGCCAGAAGAAACCAAAACCATGGTTGAGCATATTTGGGAACTCAAGCATGTGCAATTTCCTTACTATTTTATCAGTGATAACTGTGCCTATCGTTTACTGGGTTTAATTGATTTGGTACGGCCAGAGGTCAACCTACAAAAACAATTTAAAACCGCTGCGATTCCTGTTGAGACTATTAAGGCGGTCGATGAAAACCATCTAATTGCAGAAAGTGTTTACCGTCCAGCTTTAGAAACTCAGTTGTTGGCACAAGCCAAACAACACGGACAAGCCTTGGCAGCGGCTGCGCATCAGGTTGCGCAACTTAAACCTGCTCAAATGCAAGATTATTTGAATCGCTATGCCTTGGTGGATCAGGCACGTATTTTAGAAATGGCCTATGACCATGTGTATTTACAGTTAATTGCACAAAAGATTGCGGCAGAAGACGCCCAACCGCGTATTCGACAACTGCTGGGTTTGCGGAGTCAGATTGACTTGGAAAAGCAACGTCAAGTGGTCGAAGCGCCAAAAGTAGATCCAGTAAAAGGCCACCATGCGCGAACCGTTCAGCTTGAAGCAGGTGAGATACAAGGTGACACTTATTTCCGACTGAGCCATCGTCAGGCCTATCATGACTTGATTGACCCGCAAGGCGGTTTCCGTTTGGGTACACAGCTTAAGTTTCTAGACGGCAGTCTCGAATACCGTGATGATCGACTAAAACTGCAAGAACTAAATGTGCTGGAGGTCAATGCCTACAGTCCACTGACTGCCTTTAAAACACCATTAAGCTGGGGTTTTAACATGGGTTGGCAACAAGAGGCACTAGATCGAGATGGTACATTTAGTGAACAAGATCAACACGGCGTATTTAATCTATCCAGTCAGTTTGGCTATAGTGTGGCAGATCAGGCGCGTCAACATTTATGCTATGCACAATTGCAAAATCATGTTCAAGCAGGCAAAGCTTTAGAGCGAGGTTGGCGCGTGGGACTTGGGCCAACGGTAGGCTGTCAGAACATCTGGAGCGAACATATCAATAGTTTGGTACAGGTCGAGCTGCCATATTGGGAAGATAGCCATCAATGGCAAGTCAGACTGAATACTCAGTTGCAATATTTATTCAATCAGCAAAATGCCTTGAGGCTTCATTGGCAGTATCAACAGCAAAAAGGCAAAGATTGGGATCAGATGGGTTTGAGTTATCTCCATTTCTTTTAGTTCGATCCTCTTTTCAAAGCCCCATTAATGGGGCTTTTTTTATGGAAGTCATTGCTGTTAAAACAACAAAACGTGAGCTTTACTTTTTATAAAGCGCTGAAAATGAAAGCTGATGGTGAAAATAAGTATTGAAATTTGCTATATTAATCACATAAATGTCTAGTAAGTCTAAAAAATATATAAATAGGTAATTTTTATGAATGATGAATGCATGGCTAAATTGGCCGAGCAGTGGGGGAAAATTTTCCAACATTATTCAGTGAATGATCACGTTAAAGCGCAAAATTTTATTCAGCAGCATTCGTCTGTATTGGTCAATGAATTTTATAGCAATATTGTCTTGGAGCCTGAGGCTGCAGATTTTTTTAAAGATGACATCATTCAACAACGTTTAAAAAACAGTTTAAACCAATGGCTCATTGAAAGTTTCGACGTGGCTGTGAATGAAGCTTATTGTGCAGCAGTTGAAAAACAACAAAAAGTTGGGCAGGTACACGCGCGGGTGAGCATTCCTTCTTGGTTGATCATGTGCGGTATTCGTGAGATTGAAAACAAAATTTTGGAACTCTTGGCTGAATTTCCGCTAGAAAATAACCACCACATGCTAAGTTATATGCTGCAAATTATGGGTTTTGCG
>NZ_JBICLH010000040.1:0-2302 GCF_043105125.1 Acinetobacter sp. TYF_19 | reverse complement strand
CAATCTAATTGCTGGGATCTATAATTTGGAACTGAGTAAAAAATGATTTATGAAAGAGGTCTATTCTTTATTTTTAAATAATCTAACATAATAGTACACATGTCATATTTACGAGCATCTGCTGGTAAATTTAATAATAAGTTGGCATCGAGAGTGTCATGTCCTTGATCTTGGAGTGCATAGGCTCGAATTTTATTGGTTAATCCTATGCCACGACCTTCTTGGCGAAGGTATAAAATCACACCTTGACCAGCGTCATTAATCATTTTCATGGTTGAATGTAATTGGGGGCCACAGTCACATTTCAGTGAAGCAAAAGCATCACCTGTTAAACATTCTGAATGAATTCTGACGAGTACAGGTTGATTAGAAATAGTATCCATGTCTTTGGCAAGAGCGATATGTTCTTCACCAGTACTTTGGTCTTGAAATGCCATAATTTCAAAATCACCAAACGCTGTAGGTAACTTTGATTTGGAAACAAATTCTATAGCCATTGAAGAATACACCTATATAAATTTATAATTGGTAAAATTACTAAATTTACCTTAAAAGCACTTGCTAAATTTTTGTGGTTCTAAATTTCAGCGTTTTACTTCCAATTCAAGTATAGGTATTTAATAGTGAATTTTATGTGAAATGTTATTAAGAATAATTTTATTGAGGTTAGAATTTTTTATAAAAATATGCAAAAGCTTCGTTTTCCACAAGCCATCCATAATCTAAAGCTTTATAGTAAGCCAATCGATTATCAACACTGATGATACAAGGTGGATATTCAGAATTCAGCAGCTTGAGGTTCATTAACAGCTGTAATGTAGATACATTGCCATTAATATTTTTTAGCCTGCTAACTTTTCGCGGTACAATGAAGTAGGTTGGTTGTAAATATTTTAATAAACAAAGGTTTAATTTTTTTCTGTGCGCACACTATCCCGGCCGAATAAACAAAAATGTCTTAAGCAAAGATAAATGAAGAAAAATGTAAGTTAGTATAGTTCTATATTCCTAAAACAACTTGATACGGTTTAAATCCGTCTTGTACCGCCTCTGAAACTAACCGAATAAATGCTTCAGTCTTTCCAGAAGCCATCCATTAATCCAATGCTTCATAGTAAGCTAAACGATTTTCTACAGTAATCACACAGGGTGGATAGCCTGCTTTAAGCAGTTCCAGATTCATCAAAAGACGTGATGTGCGACCATTACCATCAATGAATGGATGGATACCCACAAAATCCGCATGTACTTTGGCTGCACGTTCAATCGGGTGAAGTTTATATGCTTCAAGGTTATACCAATCGATTAGCTGAGCCATCTTGTCATTTAATAAAGTATAGTCAGGAGGGGTAGTAGTAGCACCAGAAATCAATACATTTTGCTGACGATAACGCCCAGCATTCTCATCATCAATATTTTTTAAAATAAGTTGATGAATATTGCGAATTTGCCATTCTGAAAATGGTTCTTCTTTACGAATAATGTCTTCGACGTAGTAAATCGCATTTCTATGTTTTATCGCTTCGAAATGTTCTCTTAACGCTTTTCCACCTACAGTAATACCTTCAAGAACTACTTTGGTTTCCAATAGTGTAAGAGTATTACCTTCTATGGCATTTGAATGATAGGTCCAGCGGACAATAAGATCTTCTTGTAAATTTTTTACAATTGCAGGAGATAAAGGGCGATATTGATCTAATTTTTTCTTTAAATCATCAATAATTTCAAACATAACTTTAACCCTGAATGTGTCTTTCTGAATAATACATCAAAAATGTAATGTTATATTATAATATTTTGGTTGAGCTATAAAGATGGTATAATGAGTACACCATTTCAAATCCTTTAGTTGGATTTGAACAAGATTATTTTTGTGATTCAATGCACTAAATCTAATTTGGGTAAAAAATGGGTATAGGTAAAATGCTATTGACTTTATAATTCACTAAATCAATAGCTTAGGATTTGAGTTCAATTCACGCCATCCCATCAGCAAAGATGAGAATTTGTATTATTTAATGAAATAAAATGAACTTTAAACAACATTTAAAATTTTTAATAAATAAGATTAAAAGATTGATAACGATGACACAATCTGTCCATGCACCCACATAAATTTGCTTATTGATTGATGAAACAAAATAGTTCTACTCATGAGCGATTAGCTGATCGTTTAGCTAATATTTTGACCATGTTAAATATGGGGTCTCATTTGAGCTCGGCTTTGTTACACAAACCTATATCTAAGGTTTATTCCACAATATAATTTTCAAATGAATAAGCCTACACCTAAAATTTATCG
>NZ_JBICLH010000003.1:0-5845 GCF_043105125.1 Acinetobacter sp. TYF_19 | reverse complement strand
GAATCCAAACTTTTCTCAATGCAGCTTCAACACGTAGAAGATTTTTTGAAAATTCAATCAATTCAGGATCAGATAATACATTTATTTGATGCTGTGTAACATTGTTTAATTGTTGCTTTGTTTTACTCTGAATGGTTTTTAAAACTTCATCATGTTTATAGTACATGCGAATAAATTTATGTTTAGAATTTTTATTACCGAAGTAAGTCGTTTCCTTAAAACGATTATTTTCGACCTCATTGGCTAATGTTTGTCTATAGCTAACATTACGCAAATAATCTAATAAATAGACACAGTCCTCTTTGGATCGCATTCTGAACGAATAGTTAATATCTAACATTCTTAGTTCCGCAGAATTAAAATCTAAGTATTGAGAGAGAAAAGGATAAGTTTTAATTAATGTGTGAAGTATTATAACAATTCCACTTTTAATATCGTCATAACCATAAATATTATGACCAAGTAATAGTTTTGCAGGCGATGCCTTTAAAATAATGTGTGGTGTGCCAATTGTGGGAGCATGATTAATTTTTAAGGCAATGCCAGCAAAAGAAGATTCTAGTTGCTCAAATGGAGCATTAAGACCCTGAACAGAAACCGTTTCTATACCATCCTCAAAATCAAAAGAAATACCATAAGCATTGGGCTCTATGCCCTCTGTCTTACAAATTTTAATAAAATCAAAGACTTTTAAACGTGCTGTTTGATCATAAAGACCGCTTTCAATTTTTATCTTATCAACGCCAGTATAACCGTAAGTCTCTGGGCGAAATGGAATGTAAATTCCTGTCATATCAATCATAGTTTTTTACTCTAGCCGCAATCAAGAGGTGCTCACCCTCCAAAGAATTGCGGTCTAAGGAGAGCAAGCAGAAAGAATTATGTATCACCATGAGACAAGAGTCCACTATTAAATAAGTGGACTCGACGCAATTTTCAGCAAATAAAGAAAAATTAGAGACAGATAGTTCGCACCCGTTCGGGATGCTCTGAAAGCTAAGTTTTGACAACATAAGCAGCCTGTAATCAGGGAAAGAGGGTTTTAAAATTTTAATAACGTTAGTTCGGGGGCACTCCGCCCCCTCTGTTTATAGTGAATGCGCCCCATTAATGTCTTTTGGTGGTTTTGTTCCAAAAGGAATAGGCTCAGCTTTAACCTCTGGGTTTTGTACAGCGCTTTGTTCTTGTTGAACTTCCTTTACTGCATATTCATATGAAGCTGCGCTTTGCTTAGCTTCATAATAATAATTGAACGGTCGATCACCATTCGCAAATCTTAGACAATCCGCCTTGCTGACGCCTTGCATTCTAGTGCCTTGTTGTGTCAATGGGATACACTCACCATTTACGACCGCAACATTTTCCCAACGGGGAAAGTCTTTAGGCTCAAATCTAGGCGTGTATTTGACGTCATAAGGCTTTGCAGGGTCATATTCATAATCAATTACAACTTGATCCATAGAATTGCGTGTAGATGCCTGTAATTGAGCATTCTTTTCTTCACGTGCCTTGTGATCATAAATATCTTTGCATTGCTGTTCTGTCCATTGGAATTGTTCCACACAAGTTGCAATTTTTTTCTGCATCTCTATATCTGATTGACTGGCTGTTTTGGCAAGTTCAGACGGTGCTGTTGGATTTAAGCCAGCTTTTACAATGTCTTTTGCACCTGAGTTCATAAATAAATAATAAGCTCCAGTAAGCATCGCAATCACTGCAAAGCCTGCATAGAAAAACTTTTTCTGAATGTGAAATTTTATTGATGTGTGTTTTGATGCGCTCTCATACATTTCCTGCCATTTTTTATTGAATTTGAAAATGTAATTATCGTGATAATTGTCTGGGTTCTTGGTTGCTTGCCACGGATCACGAAGCCAACGACTAAAAACATAAACAGACGTGAAAGGCGGCAACTGGGGAGGACGTTTCAACAAATACATTTTTTCAACAAGTTTACGAATACCACGATTTAAGCGTTCAGGGTCTTGAGTAATCAAGTAAATATCTTTGTTTTGGTGTCCGTGAGTTGTCAAATCTACAATCATTTGATCCTGTGACATGCGACCATTTGAATCGGTGTATTCAGGTCTTAAATGGATTTCATCCATAAAGACAACTGAATTATCAGGTGTATCACGCCAATCATTAGGTGCTTTTTCTACAAAATCGCAATTTTCTGCATGACCATCAATATCCGAATAAATCTTACGAATAACGTGTTTTTCAGGATCGGCTTTACCTGAATCAATGAGTTTTTGAGTTTTTAAATTTTGTTCATGAATATCATGCGCTAATTTGGCAGCGAATTGAGATTTGCCGTGTCTTGGCTGTCCAACGAGTAAATAGATCATCCTGTCGCCCCTTTACCAATATGTACCTTATTTGCGATCAATGTCGCTTTAATGACGATAAAACCTGTAATGATAGAAAGACCCTCGGGAAAGCTTGCGAGAGCCATAATGGAAAGCAGATCAGGGAGCAGTCCATTGAACTTGTTTACTGCATAATCGACCCACTGATTGACGAGCGTTAAGATTGCAGCAGTCGTAAATAAACCCAAACCTAAACTTTTTAGAAGTGCGCCACCAACCCTTGAAGTTGAATAATCAGCGACTTTTACCAATATTCCTTTAAGGCTCACTGCTACGCCCTCCACCGACTAAAATTAAAAGACCTGTAATGGTTGAAATGAGTAAAACAAGCGGGCTTGTATCTTCGGCAACATTACATATTTGTGTCCATTCAATTGTTAAATCAAAATCAACACTTTTACCTAGTGATCTAACTGATTCATTCACCTGTATGGGTGCAGGGCATTGTCCATTGGCACGGAAACGGTTTTTATCAATCGTACCTATATCAAATTCTTCGGGTTCTTCTTTTTCAGCTTCTTCTAGTTCTTTATCTTCTTGCGTCCAATCCAACCAGTCGCATAACTTGGCTGCATAATTACAAAATGCAGGCAGTTCAAAATTAGTTGTAGAGCCAGTGTTAGTACTAGGATTTGTACCTGTACCTGTACCTGTACCTGTACCTGTACCTGTACCTGTACCTGTACCTGTGTCGGGTTTTGGCGTTGTATCGGCTTGTCCTTGAGTTCCTGTATCAATTTTGGGATCTGTCCGTGTTTTTCCATCGCCTTTCGGGTTATCGGACTTTAAAACGTCTTTTTGCTTGTTTTTGAGGTCATTTACGACATTAGGATCAGGTTCAGGATTATCAGGCCCCATTGAATATGTATTGCCAATCATTTGAGCAGCAAGATCCGCATATTTAGGGTCATTTAAAAGATTTTTTAATACTTGTTCTTTTTCTTGTTCTGAAACAACAGTATTTGTAGGTGGTTGAGCAGTTGGATTGTAATTTGGGTTTTTTCCGTATGACCAAGTATAAATATCTACTGTTAGACCATCCTTATTATAAAAATTAATAGTACGACCAACAACTTTATGAGATGTGATGTTATAACTTGGATAATTCTCAACTGAATATGCACGAGAAATAGTGACAGCTTCAGACATAGAAGCTACACAGTTTCCGTTCAACTGATAGCAATTCTGTAGATGTGGATTTGTATTGTCTTGAACTGGTTTTTTTGTGACCTTTCCACCTTCATCGATAACCCAACCCGCAGCGTCAACAATTAAACCACCGACAACTAATGCACCACCAACAGCATTAGCACCTTTACCAAATTTACCAATTTTTCTAGCCCAATCTTTCCAAACTTTATCTTTATCAACGACAAGTGTTGCTTCAGCAACAACACGGGTTCTTGATCCAGCGACTTGTGCATTTGTTTCAATTTGTGGATAGACGGTTTTCATGTCTTGGGAGACTTTTACATTTTTGGAACTAATTTCTGAATAAGTGGTTTGTGCTAATTTTTCTGAATGACTTTGGCGAACTGTACGACCAACTTCACTATTCCATTTTTCCAAGTCATTGGCTGAATAAACTATTGTGGGAATTAACAATGCCCCAAGCAAAAATATATTTTTCATTGTTAATTCTCAAAATAATTTATATGCAATCATGATCCACATTAAAATGGATAGATAAGCTCCAAAAGATTCAATAGACATTGCTTCACCTCTTTGTTCGCTTGCCTGCGAGCCCTCGGCAAGCCTCACAAAGTAGGCTTGCTTTGGGTCTTGTTCTTAAAGAGCTGCACGAGCCCATTTGAACAGCTTAACCACGACTACCAAACTCAAAACAGCAAGTCCGATTGACGATACAACAGCAACACCGCCTGAAATTGTTGATACAACATCAGTTGCATCAAGCGTAAATCCTGCTGCATTTGCAGTAGATCCAGCCAAAGCCATGTAACCAGTCGCAGCTACAACACCCGCTTTTTGCGCTAAAGTCGGTTTAAATTTTTGTACATTTTCCATGGTTTTATCCCCAAGAAAGTTTTATGAAATTGCCTTTTTGGCTGCCTTGATAATATGGACAACCGCAAAGACTGTTAGAAAAGCCACTCCTATGGCATTACCTTGAGCAATTGATATTTCAGGGAGCATCTGAAATTTGACTATCAATTCGGTGTGCTCAATGCAATTTAGTCCTTGACCAAATTCATTCAGTGAATCGCAGACATAAGCCATGTTTTAAAAATCCTAAGCATGGAAAATTAGAAAATGTTTTGCCATGCGTTTTTTAGTAATCGTTTTTCCGCAAATTTGGCAAGTAATAAAACGCTGTGATTTTTTAACTTGTTTAGTCAAATCAGGAAAAATATTCATTAAATTTGACTCAAGATAATAAAATCGGGGTGCGTGATAATTGAATCAATGTTGTATTGATTTTTACCCGCATATAGATTTGAATTTGAAAACGGGATGAGTAATTCTTCTTGAGCATTACAATGCTGCATTAATTTATTCTTAATATCATCATTAAAGGTTTGAAGCTCAACGGGAATGCGAGCACCATTTAAATCTGTTTCCATCGCATGAAAAACATACTTATTAGTTTTCTTTTCACCAACTTGTTTTACATCAAAGTTTTTTAACAATACACTAACCAATTTCATAATAATCACCAATAACATTGTTGTGATTATTATGATGAAGTTAAATTGATATTATGTATAGTAGTGAGTTATACTATTATTTCGTATCGTATGTCTATTATTGCGGAGTAGATAAAATGAGAAGTGATCATATTTTTGAAATGAAAATACATCTATATCTAAATAAAAATATAGATAAGGAATTAATTGATAAAGTAATAAATTTGAAAAATAAAAGAGGATTAAATAAAGCAATAATTAAATTATTAAAAGAGTATGAAGAAGAACAAATAGAATTATTTGAAAAAGAAAAGCAGTCTTAGACTGCTTTTTTTAGGATTGAAGAAACTATATCTAAAATATCTTTATCAAGATGCTCTATATAATTAGGCATTGGTGCAGGAGCTTGTACTACATTAGTTAAGTCAATAATTTTAACAAATGGAATAATATTACGAGATGTAGAATCTAAAGAATTATAATTTTGTAGTTGAGCACGTGAAATTCCAATAGATTCTAAGTCAGAAATACGTCTATAAAAAGTTGCCTTACTGGTAGTATCTTTAACAGATTTATAACCATCTGAAATAATCAAACGATAAAAAGCATAAATATTATTTGCATTAGCAAAAGATTCCTTGCCAGTTTTTTTATTGTAAGTAACAAACATTTTATTTATATTTTCACGTACAGATTCATCACTTTGATTTTTTAAAGTAACATCGCCAACGGCTTTAAATAAATCACTCATAGCATCCACCCACAAATCACTAATACACAAATCACTAGACAACACATCACGTAGCAAGGTTGAACCGAATTTTTTTT
>NZ_JBICLH010000039.1:0-1045 GCF_043105125.1 Acinetobacter sp. TYF_19 | reverse complement strand
CGACAGTTTGAAAAGTCTTATGATAATCAACAAGCTGAGCAAATTTCTCTAATGGTGTAAGCCAATCTAACGCTTTTCTAGGACGAGTATTCAGTGACATGGCAACTTGATTTAAATAATGCTGATCTGCCTGATTTAAATCAATCCCTTTAGGTAAATATTGCCTAATTAAACCATTCATATTTTCGCATGTGCCTTTTTGCCAGGGTGAATGTGGGTCACAGAAATATACATCTATGCCTAAATCTTCTTCAAGTATTTTATGTTCTGCCATCTCGCGTCCACGGTCATAGGTCAACGTTTTACGCAGTTCTGCAGGTAAATATTTCAGAGCTTCAGTTAAAGCCTTGCGCACTGATTCTGCCTTTGCATCAGGTAATGTTGCCAAGATACAGAGCCGTGTATTTCGTTCAATAAGTGTTGCTATCGAACTTTTATTGTCTTTACCTTTAATTAAATCAGCTTCCCAATGACCCGGTATTTTTCTTTCTTGAACTTCGGCTGGGCGCTCATGAATAGTTTTAATATCCTGTAATATAGAATCTTTTTTAGGTTCACCGTTAGCTTTTCGCTTTTTATTTTCATGACGCAGACAGGATAATAAGTCTTTTTTCAACTCACCCTTTGGTAATGCTCGTATCGTTGAATAAATCGTTGTATGGCTTACATTCATTGTTTGATCCAAATCAGGAAATGTCTTTAAACGCTTTGCTATTTGCTGAGGAGACCATAAACAACGGATCGCTTCAACAATAAATTTCCAGAGGATTGAATCGATTTTGAGTTTTCTGTGACCACGTCTACGTCTAGCGAAGGTGTTATCAGAAGCATATCGAGCTTGATAAACGTCATTGATGCTATTTCTTTTAAGCTCACGATAGATCGTACTAGGATGTCTTTTAATGAGTTCAGCAAATTTTCTGGCTGAAAAGCCTTCTTTTCTTGACTCAAGCATTAATGCAGTACGATCTTCAAAGTTAAGATGATGGTATGACAATTTTATATACTCCATAAACCCTTTAAATTAATTAGGTGGTTTATGTCG
>NZ_JBICLH010000038.1:0-20070 GCF_043105125.1 Acinetobacter sp. TYF_19 | reverse complement strand
ATGTAGCAAGCTACATCACCCCGCTCGACTTGCATGTGTTAAGCCTGCCGCCAGCGTTCAATCTGAGCCATGATCAAACTCTTCAGTTAAAATCATTAGTAGCTTATGGCTACAAATCTTGGCTCATCAATTTTCTGACAAATATTTCTCAAATAAACTTCGAGTAATTTTTACCATTCAATCAATGAAATATTTTCGATCGATCAATCAGTAAAAATCCACACAAGTTGTTCTTCATAATCTCTTAATGATCTTCTTGCTGATTCCTCATCAGCAAGACCTTCGCCTTAAGTTATTCACTACATTGCGTTGGTGTGCTGCGTATTCTATACAGTTTTATTTGCAGCGCAAGTGCATTTATATAAATAATTTAAAAAATCCACTCGACTGGTTGTTTTTAAATCAAAACAAACGTTTTAGATTAAATTATAGTCAATATTATCAAGTTATCCACCATATAATTACGCCATCTAAATAAAAAAAACAGCTAACGCTGTTTTTTAGAATGTACCAGCTACTGTGCTTGTTCAGCAAGCCAAGCCATAAACGCTTGGCGTTCAGATTTAGATGCATTTTTCCAACTATTAATTAATTGTTGGGCATTGCCAGAACTTGTTAAATCTTTTTGTTTCTCGATCCCAGCTTTCGCAACAACAGCTTGTGACGTATAGACCGGGGCAGGCTGTACCACTGTCGTTGCTTTTTGAGTTAGATCGGTTGGTGCATCGCTAAATAAATTTTGAAGAATGCCTGCATTTTGAGTTTTACCGCCCTTTTGCTCAACCAATAACTGATTCTTGGCATTGTAGAGACCAAAGATCGGCTGCTTAGCATAAGCCTTAGCATCATCATGGTTTTGCGGAGGATTGATCAGTGCCAAACGGTAAGACTGTTGGTCTTGTAAAATTGGGGTCTTAATATTTACAATCCCTGAGCGAACGATATCGTGGGAGCCAATACCCGGATGCTCTTCAAAAAACTGGGTATAGCGAACACTGATAATATTTTCACCAGCATCAATATTATATTTGTTGTCAGAACTGAATAAACGACTCTTAACCTCTTGCCCATTTAAGCCTTCAATTTTTATTTCCTCTGGAGCAGTAATAGACACCGCTGAAAATACTGAAGTACTCAACATCAATGCTGCTGTTGCAAGGGTTATGCGTAAGGTCATTTTTACACTCTATCGATGGTTTATTAAAGTTTAGTTGCACTATGCAGTGTATAAATGACAATTTTATGACAATTTATGAGCTTAGAACCAACTCACAACTACAATATATATTGCTAAGCTTTGATATTTTAAAGATAAATCACTAAACAAAAAAAGAGCAAACTTACTCTGCTCTTTCTCATTTTAAAAACTAGCTATTAATTGAATGTTTTAAAGCGGTCCGCTTCCGCCATAAATGTTTTCTCACCCGCTGGTGCTTCAATAGAACCAAAAACAAGTTGCGCACGAAGTTTCCAATTCGCAGGGATATCGAAGATCTCTGCAATCTCTGCATCTACGATTGGATTGTAATGCTGTAATGACGCACCAATATTTTGTTCAGATAACGCAGTCCATACGGCAAATTGAGCAATTGCAGAAGAATGTTCAGACCACACTGGGAAATTATCTGCATAAAGCGCAAATTGTTCCTGCAATGATTTTACAACATCTTGGTCTTCATAAAATAAAACCGTACCATAGCCTGCAGCAAAGCTATTAATTTTGGTATTTGTGCCTTCAAAAGCAGCTTCTGGAACAATTTTACGTAAAGTTTCACGCACGATATTCCAAAGCTGTAAATGCGACTCACCAAACAAAGTCACAATACGAGAAGTCTGTGAGTTAAATGCAGAAGGGCTGTGATTTACCGCTTCTTTAATGACAGATTCAATTTGTTCTGGTGTTAATGCTACATTTTTACCAACAGCATAAATGGTACGACGTTGTTTTATGTGGTCTAAAAATGACATGTTATTTTCCTCAGCGATCTCACGATCTTGTTATATACAGATTCATATTCATCATAGCTAATATTTTGAATTTGAACATGCTTAGTTCAGCGACATAGTGTCTTAAAAATAGAACAATATGCCATAACATTACAAAACTTGATCTAGAAGCCACTAAAGATTATTCCGTGTCATTATGCATAGATCATAAAGCGCTCTTCATCTTTATAATGTTCTTTTTCAGCGGCTTTTTCCTCTATCGAACCAAAGACCAATTGTGCACGTAACAGCCAATGTTTTGGAATCTCAAAAACCTTGGAAATATCAGCATCAATACTTGGGTTATAATGTTGCAATGAGGCACCTAAACCTGCATCTGCTAAACATGTCCATACAGCATATTGGATCAATTCAGCTAAATACACCTGACTTAAATGCACACGCTTCCCTAAAACATAAATACTACGGCGCTTTTTTAGTTGATCGATAAATGTGGTTTGTTTTAGGTCTTCTTCGTGATTTTTTTTAAATTTTAAGTCTTTGGTTAAGTCCATTGTTAGAACTTGTCCAATTTTATGTAATAAAGCCATACCGTGTTCCCCAAAATGTACAGTGATGCCTATTGTGTTAGGTACTAGTGTAATCTCAGGAGAATCACTTATATTCATTACGTGATTTCTAAATGCTTGTTTTTAAAACAAACAAATTGAATCAAAAAATAAACTCCGCATTTAGCGGAGTTTATGTGACTGATCTAACACTTTAAAATTGTGCTGTTCAATCTTATTTCTCTGTTTCGAACAAAGCAGCAACAAAGGATTTTGCAGAGAAAGGACGTAAGTCGTCAATTTTCTCGCCGACACCAATGAAGCGAATTGGAACATGCGTACGACTGGCAATATTAAATAGTACACCACCTTTCGCAGTACCATCGAGCTTGGTAATCGTCAGGCCTGTCAAACCAACTGCCTCATCAAACATTTCTACTTGATTAATCGCATTTTGACCCGTTCCTGCATCGACCACCAACATAACTTCATGTGGCGCAGTCGCATCGATTTTTTGCATGACACGTTTTACTTTGGTCAACTCTTGCATGAGATGACCTTTATTATGTAAACGACCTGCGGTATCTGCAATCAAGACATCAACACCTTTCGCACGCGCACTTTCAAACGCATCGAAAATGACAGAAGCACTGTCAGCACCATGGCCTTGTGCGACTACGGCAATATTATTACGTTCACCCCAAATTTGAAGCTGTTCAGTCGCTGCCGCACGGAAAGTATCCCCCGCAGCAAGCATCACTTTCTTGCCTTCACCTTGTAAGCGTTTTGCCAATTTACCAATGGTTGTGGTTTTACCCACACCGTTTACACCCACCACCAAAATCACATAAGGCGTTTTGTTCGGATCGATGTGTAAAGGTTTCACACGTGGTGCAAGTAAAGCGACCAACTCTTCTTGAAGTGCTTTATAGAGCGAGTGCGAGTAAATTAAATCGCCACGTGCAGTACGTTCAGTTAAGTTGGTAATAATGGTTTTCGTTGCATCAACACCGATATCAGCTACTAGAAGCTGTTCTTCAACTTCTTCAAGCAGTTCGTCATCAATTTCCTTACCGCCGATCAAAATATTGACCATACCATCGGCAAGGTTTTTACGGGTTTTGGTTAACCCTTCTTTCATGCGGCTAAAGAAACCACCCCGTTCAGATGCTTCTGTTTCTTCTGAGCTTGTTTCAGTCACAATGACTGGATTAACCACTGTTTGCTCTTTTGTTTCAACGATTGGCACATTGACCACAGGTAAACTTGGTAGTGTGACATCGTCATCCCCGATATCAGCATCAATCAAAAATTTGTTCTGCTCATTAGATTGCTGTTGCATGCCGAATCCTTGAAAAGCACTGCGTTAAAAAAGACGGATTCTACCATAAAAGATAGGCTTTCGCTTAGCAACAATACTTTATGTAAACACTTAACAAATCAATACTTCTGGCGCTTGATCTACTTCGCATTTTTCTTAAGAATGGTTATTTATTGAAATGCTTTAACTTCACTTCAACCTGAGCCCAAATTTTATATGCATCACTTATTAGTCACGCATTCTTATAAAAAAAGTTTAGTTGCACTGGGTTTAACTCTAGTTTATTTACCTATAACTACCCATGCACAAATACGCAGTGAACTTACCCGCAGTAGTTTTGAAACTACTTTAAGCAATGGCTTGCAAGTAATTATCCGTGAAGATCATCGCTCCCCAATGGTCATGACCCAAATTTGGTACAAAGTCGGCAGTACCGATGAGTCTGGAAATATAACGGGTATTTCGCATGTGCTGGAACATATGATGTTTAAAGGCACATCCAAAGTTCCCAATGACGAATTCAGTCGCTTAAGTCGAATCTATGGCGGTACAGTAAATGCCGCAACATTTACCAATTACACCAATTACTATCAGCTTTATCCTAAAACCTACTTCCCGATGGCTTTAGAGCTTGAAGCGGATCGTATGCACAATCTATTACTACGGAAACAAGACTTTGACCCTGAAATTAAAGTGGTGATGGAGGAGAGACGCCTGCGTACCGATGACAACCCTCGTTCACTCGCTTTCGAACGTTTTAAATGGATTTCGTATCCCACAAGCCACTATCGTCAACCTGTCATTGGGCACATGAAACACTTGCAAAATATCAGTCTAGATAACGTGAAGCAGTGGTATCAAAAATGGTATAGCCCAAACAATGCGATCTTGGTGATTGTGGGTGATGTCAATGCAGAATCCGCCCTCAGACAAGTTCAAAAATACTTTGGTGACATCAAAAGTCATCCAACACCTGTACGCAATGATGTGACTGAGTTTGAGAACATTGGCTACCGTCACATGGAGCAAAATACCAATGTTGAGGTGCCAAATTTATATATGGCTTGGAATGTCAAATCACTTGCAACAGCAAGCAATCCGGAAGATGTTTACGCACTCACACTTATTCGAAGCTTATTAGATAGCGGGATCAGCTCTCGATTACAACAGCGCCTTGTACGCGACAAAAAATTAGCGACCGCACTGAGTGTCAGTTATGACCCTTATAACCGTGGAGACAGTCTATTTAGTATCTCCGCACTTCCAGTCACTGGCGTGGAACTTCCTGAACTACAAAAAGCCATTGAATATGAAATTGAGCGACTCAAAACAGAACTTGTTCAACCACAAGAGCTTGAACGGATTAGCACACGCTTTGTTGCAAACTTAATTTATGGTCAAGATGACATAGTCGGGCAAGCAAAGATGATTGGAAACTTAGCCGTGAATGGCTTGAATTATCGGCTAATGGATCAGCTTCCACAGCATTTTGAAGCGGTTACACCTGAAGATATTCAGCACGTTGCTCAAACTGCTTTTATCAGAGATAACTTAAGTACGTTGTACCTTCAACCAGAAAAGAAGGCCACAAAATAATGAAAAATCAAAAGACCATCTTTCACCTATTATTTATTACCTTGTCTACCTTTTGCACTACCAATGTAATTGCAGATGTAAGTACAAGTAGTATTAGCAATGATGACCCACGTACATTACAGTCTATTGCTTCTCTACAAAGCTTAAAACAAGTTCAAACCAGCGACCTTTATACAGCACCACATGTACACGAACTTAAGAACAAATACAAAGTTCGAAGTCTATTTGTTGAGTCACCCGCCTTACCTATGGTGGATATTCAACTTACCTTTAATGCAGGCTCTGCACGAGATATAGAAGTAGAAAAAGGCCTATATGGTGTTGCCAATATGGCGGCACAACTCATCGATGAAGGCACTTCGCAACATGATGCAGTTGAAATCGCGAATGCCTTTGAACAAGTCGGGGCTCGTTTTAGTGTAGCTGCACACCGTGACATGTTTGTGGTTCGACTGCGTTCGTTGTCTGACCCTAAAAAACTAGATGCTGCAGTGAGTACCATGCTTGAAGTATTAAAAGACTCTACTTTTAAAAATAACAGTATTAGTTTGATGGTAAGTAATACCCAAGTGGGTCAGAAACAGTTGAAAGAAAGCCCGAGTCGATTGATGAGCATTCGTTTTTATCGTGCGCTCTACGGTTCACATCCTTATGCGGAACCGATTACAGGCACCAATGGCAGTATTAAAAAAATTACGACTCAGCACTTAAAAAAATTCAGAGATGAGTTTTTGGTTAGTCAAAATATGAATATTGCACTAACAGGCCAACTCAGTGTGAAACAAGCACAGAAACTGGCTGAACGAATAAGTGCAGCCCTCCCACAAGGTGAAACGGCAAAGCCACTTGCTCTACCGCAAGATAAACCTAACTTTGATATTCAACACATTCTGTTTAATTCAACTCAAGCCCATGTCACCATGGGACATCTATCAACCACGCGGGATGATCCGGATCGTTTAGCACTCGAACTAGCTAACCGTATGTTGGGTGGGGGTGGATTTAGCTCCATTTTAATGAAAGAACTACGCGTTAAACGTGGATACACCTATGGAGCAAACAGTGCTTTTACATTTAGCCAAGCGGCTGGAAGTTTTAGTCTAAGTTATTCAACCCAGCAAGATCAGCTCATGGACAGCATACAAGTGGCGCATAAAGCCCTAGTTGACTTTGTCCATCAACCAATTGATGCACAGCAGTTAGAAGAAACTAAAGCCGGTATGTTACGCAGCCTACCTAACAGCTATAGCAGCAATGCAAACATCAACGCACAACTGGGCTCTATAGGATTTTATCAACAAGATGCGAATTATTTAGCCGACTACCCAAAACGTTTAGCTGCGATCACGCCTTTAGATGTCCAAAATGCAATACGTAAACACATTCACCCTGAAAGTCTTACCCTTGTGATTGTCAGTAATGCTTTAGATAAAGAGCAACTTCGACATATTTTAGAATTGAATCTTGACCCGAATATTAAGCAAAGCATGCCGCATCCTGATCAAAGTCCTGCGATTATTGAACCTCCGGAGCCAATGCCGGAAGCTGCTTCGCCCGATTCAGCTCAAACTGATGAGCCTGCATTAATCTAAAGTAATCAATATAGGAAATCTGGTTTTCCAAAACCAGATCTTGAGCCATCTCTTGTGTTTCTGGGAAAGTCGCTTGATGAGATAAGCGACTTACATTTTCAAATTGGCTTGGAGAAATGGGTCGAGATAAAGCAATACTCGATAAAACGACAATGAGCATAATGATCGACGTCATCAAACCATTATAAATTTGTACAAGCGTAATCTGTGATTTTAATTTAAGAATTTTTTGGATCGCAATGTGCATAACCTACCTCTAGTGAAACTAGTGTAAGTAGCGAATTGCATAATCACAAGTTGAAATGCTGAAAAATGCCCCCATTAATGCTAAAGAGGACATAATTTCAGCAAGTCAGATTGTTTGTAAAGCAAAAGTCTAACCAACAATGCTACGAACAACTGCAAAATAGAGCACCAAGGCAATTACCCCCAATGCAATCATAATGGCGAAAGCCCCAACACCATTTTCTGCATCTGCAGGGTGTGCAGGATCGTCATCTGCAATACGTCTTAGCTCCCCATTGTATGTTTCATAAAAATCAACCCGTTGATTTTCATCAAGCTGACGTGTGAAATCATAAACTCGTTTACGTTGTGCCAAACAAAAATCCCCAAGATGAATTTCTTGATGGAAAACTGCTTCATCTAATAGTGTTCGGTGATATTGCGCCAACGCTACAATTTGAGAAACAGTTGGAGGCATATCAAAATCAAAACCGTCTAATGTATTTGTCATGTTATTCTCCTTATAAAA
This sequence comes from Acinetobacter sp. TYF_19, assembly GCF_043105125.1. Classification (NCBI taxonomy): domain Bacteria; kingdom Pseudomonadati; phylum Pseudomonadota; class Gammaproteobacteria; order Moraxellales; family Moraxellaceae; genus Acinetobacter; species Acinetobacter sp. TYF_19. The sequence continues at coordinate 12,312 of NZ_JBICLH010000038.1, read as the reverse complement.
TACAGTTTCCTGTTTTATTATCATATTCAATCTTTTGATTGTTCATTGTTTAATCATGTAAACAAAATAAGATGAAGAATACTCGACAATATATTTGACAATTCCAGCAATTTGTAATAAATATTTAACATTAGCGTGATATTTATATCTAAAGGTAAAAATACCTTTAAGTGATCATAATTAGAATAAGGAGCTTAATATGATTCAACAAATCTCTCATTATGACTTAGAACATGCGTATGCGGATGCAGTAAACACCATTCAATCACAAATGAACTTCGTAGAAGCAGTACAACAGTTAGAAAGCGTTGCACGCGCTGGTCACGGTAAAGCAGCACTATTTTTGGCAGAACTTTATTATCAAGGTTTCCGCGTAGAGCGCGACTCGCTTAAAGCACAATACTGGCAACAGCTTGCCACCATGAAAGCATAATAAAACGTCACCTAGGTGGCGTTTTTTTTAAGCCTAACATTTTGATATGACATATTTATTTACATAGTTATGCAAAGCTTACACTGAACTTTCATCTTAATTATTTAAAATAGCGTCATGTTCCTTAATGACATAACGCTATGTACAAAATTTTGAAACTACAACCGATTTCAAATCATTTATATTTAAAAATCAATATTCTAAGAGGCATGATGTACTGCGGTATTCTTTGGGGGCTTTACAACGCTGAACAGCAAGGCTGGGCGATGACCTCAGATCACGATGACTATGTTTTCCCCTTTTGGCTCAATGGTTTACACGCACACCAATATGCTCAATTGCACTGGCCAAACTATATTCCTAAAAAAATCACGCCGCAGGATTTCCAGAGCGCATTACTGCCTACTCTGTCACGTTTAAAAGTCACACCAGCGCTATGTAACGGCACAAAACGCATGAAGCTCAGTACGTCTCAAATGCGCCACTTTTTCTTCAATGACCCTATTCTAGCGCCAGCTTAAAGCTCATTAAGAACAATAAGACGTAATTAACTTGTTATTTTATTGAGAGCTATGACTGTAAAGTATTTGCTTTTTTTTTAAATCGCGCTAATTTAAATATAAAACAATAACCACAACCGAGGATATGCCCTATGACCAATGTTGCTCAAGTATTAAAAGATAAAGTACATCAAGCAATCTACACCATCAGCCCTGAAGCCACGGTTCTTGAAGCAATTTCACTTATGGCAGATAAAGGCATTGGTGCACTTGTGGTCACACACGAAGAACGCGTTGTAGGTATATTGTCCGAACGTGACTATATGCGCAAAGTCATGTTGATGGAACGTACTTCAAAGCAAACCACAGTCAATGAAATTATGACAGCAAAAGTACTGACGGTCACAACAGCAGTTACGGTTGAAGAATGTTTAGACCTGATGACAGATCGCCACCTACGTCACTTGCCTGTGGTTGAACAAGATCAATTATTGGGACTGATTTCGATTGGTGACTTGGTGAAAGCAGCAATGGATGATCAAAAGAAACTGATTGAGCAACTACAACAGTATATTTCAGGTTAAGTTTTAATGTTTAGGGGTTTAATCATAAACATATACTAGGCATTGGGTACTAATGATAAAAATAAAGCCGAAACCATATAAAAATCCCTGCACTAAGCAGGGATTTTTATATGTAAATATGAAAGGCTTAAAACTTAGTTCAGACCTAATTTTGCAGCGACATAGTCTGCATCTTTGTCGCCACGACCAGATACATTCACCACAATTTTAATATCTTTGGCCAACTTTGGAGCCTCACGAAGCGCCCATGCTACGGCATGTGAACTTTCAAGTGCAGGAACAATCCCTTCAACACGAGACAAGCGCATAAATGCATCCAAGCACTCTTGATCAGTCGCAGTGGTATATTCGACACGACCCAAGTCTTTCAGCAGACTGTGCTGAGGCCCGACACCAGGATAATCTAAACCTGAAGCAATCGAATGCACTGGTAACGGTTCACCTTGATCATTTTCAAGTACATAACACGCCATACCATGAATCTGACTTGGTTTACCTAAAGTTAAGGTTGCCGAGTGCATGTCGGTATCTAAACCATGACCAGCAGGCTCTACACCAATCAGTTTCACATCTGCATCGTTTAAAAATGCGGTGAAAGCACCCATAGCATTTGAACCACCACCCACACATGCAACCACATAATCTGGGTTCGTACCAAAGCGCTCATGGGTTTGTTCTTTAATTTCTTTACCAATAATCGACTGGAAGTCGCGCACCATCATTGGAAATGGATGTGGCCCAACAACCGAACCAATAGCATAGATATAATTGGTTGGATCTTTTAAATACTCTTCAAAAGCACTGTCCACAGCATCTTTCAATGTTGCAGTACCACGTGTCACTGAAATGAGTGTTGCTCCAAGGATTTTCATTTTGACGACATTGGGATGTTCTTTTTCAATATCCACCTGCCCCATATGAATTTCACACGGAATCCCGACCAAAGCACAGGCGGTTGCTAGAGCAACGCCGTGTTGGCCCGCACCCGTTTCTGCAATCACTTTGGTTTTACCCATATATTTTGCAAGCAGCGCTTCACCCAAACAGTGATTAATTTTATGTGCGCCTGTGTGGTTTAAGTCTTCACGCTTGAGATAGATCTGTGCCCCGCCCAACTGTTCAGATAACCGTTTTGCATAAAACAACGGACTTGGACGACCAACATAGTGCGCAAACAGTTCAGCAAGTTCAGTTTGAAATTCTTCTGTTGCACGAATTTGCTCGTAAGCGACTTTAATGTCATCCATTGCCGCTTTTAAGTGAGGTGGGATAAACTGACCACCATAGTTCCCAAAAAAGCCCGCTTCATTCGGCAAAGCAATACCATTAATATGATGATCCATTTTTTATGATCCTTATTCTTAAAATGTGCTTTTTTTCCAGCTTTATCGTGCTAAATACTTAGTCATATCCTCAACGCCTTTGAGGGTCATTGGGTACATATGATCTTCAAAAATTTGCTTAATTAAACCAATCGTATGGGTGTAATGCCAATAACGGTCTTCTTCTGGATTCAACCATGCTGTTTTTTCAAAATGATTGCGTAAACGCTGTAGCCAGACATTGCCTGCTTCATCATTCATATATTCAACCGAACCACCCACAGAATTGAGTTCATAAGGTGCCATAGAGGCATCTCCAACCACAATTACACGATAGTCGCGTCCATAGGTATTGAATAAATCCCACGTATTCATACGGGTGCTTGAGCGACGCACATTGTCTTTCCAAACATAGTCATATAAACAGTTATGGAAATAGAAATATTCTAAGGTTTTAAACTCAGTTTTTGCCGCACTAAACAGTTTTTCGCATTGCGCAATGTGTGAATCCATCGATCCACCCACATCAAACAACATCAGCACCTTAATACGATTACGACGCTCAGGCACGAGCTGCACATCAAGTATGCCTTGCTTCGCTGTTTCACGAATTGTACCGTCGATGTCTAACTCTTCAGCAGCACCTTGTCTAGCAAATTTACGTAAACGACGCAATGCCATTTGCATTTGGCGTGTTCCGAGAATTTGATCATCATCCAAATTCTGATATTTACGTTGTTCCCAAACTTTCACAGCAGAACGTTTACGTCCCGGCCCACCAATACGTACCCCTTCAGGATGATCACCATAAGCACCAAATGGAGACGTTCCCCCAGTGCCGATCATCTTGTTTCCACCCTGATGTTTCTTATGCTGCTCGCGTAAGCGTTCTTCCAGCATTTTCATAAGTTCTTCTAATGAGCCTGCTCTCTTTAATTCTTCACGCTGCTCAGGAGTTAGATGCTTTTCTAAGAGTTCTAAATCGAACCAGTCTTTCGGTAACTTTTGAACTTTATTCAGTAAATCATCTAAATCAAAAGTTGAAATGCCATCAAAGTAGTCCTTCATACCTCGGTCAAATTTGTCAAAGAAGCGCTCATCTTTCACCATAATGGTTTTGGCGAGTTGATAAAATTCTTCTTGATCGGCAAAGACCAAACCTGAAGCAACAGCTTCATTCAGATCGATCAATTCACGCGTCGAGACGGGAACACCGTATTTGCGTAAGGTATAAAACAAGCGCACAAACATGCGTGTTTCTCCTTTAACGACGTGACATAAAGGCTAAACGTTCAAGCAACTGTACATCTTGTTCGTTTTTAATGAGTGCACCATATAAAGGTGGAATGGCTTTAGACTTATCATGATTACGCAGTACATCTTCTGGCATATCATCGGCCATCAGCAAGCTTAACCAGTCAATCAACTCAGAGGTTGATGGTGGTTTTTTTAGACCCGGAACTTGACGTAATTGGAAGAAAACTTGCAATGCTTCATTGACCAATGCAGTTGAAATTTGCGGAAAATGAACATCAATAATTTCACGCATGGTTGCGTCGTCTGGAAATTCAATATAATGGAAGAAACAACGACGCAAGAATGCATCTGGAAGTTCTTTTTCATTATTTGAAGTAATAATCACAATAGGACGTTGTGATGCAGTAATGGTTTCGCCCGTCTCATAGACATAAAAAGACATCTTATCCAATTCATGCAACAAGTCGTTTGGAAACTCAATGTCCGCCTTATCAATTTCATCAATCAATAAAACACAACGTTCTTCACTGGTGAACGCTTCCCACAATTTACCCGGTTTAATATAGTTTTTAATGTCATATACACGGTCGTCACCCAGTTGGCTGTCACGTAGACGTGAAACCGCATCATACTCATATAAACCTTGCTGGGCTTTTGTGGTTGACTTGATGTGCCAAGTCAATAATTTTAAGCCTAAGCTCTCAGCCACTTGTTCAGCCAATAAAGTTTTGCCCGTACCCGGCTCACCTTTGACCAATAAAGGCTTTTGTAAGCTACGTGCAGCTTTTACAGCAAGTTTTAAACTATCGGTAGCGATGTACTGATCTGTACCCGTAAATTGTTGTGTTTCAACAGACATGATTAAACCTTATTTTTATTAATTACAGCGGTGAATGATTGTTACTGATAACTTCTTTGGTTTTATTAGCCACATATTTTGACCAAAAGAAACCGATCACAAGCCCCACCCCCATGACAAAGAGAATCAGTGACAAATTTGACCAAATGAGTGCTGATTCTTTCGTTAACACACCGAAAAGCAAGCCAAAAATAGCCGGTGCAATCGATGAGTTTGGACCTTCGGAAACCGTTGGCGTCAATAAAATGGCAAAGATCATGATCCATGTGATGCCACCCAACAGCTTCGGCAGGCGTGTAGCAATGGAATACCAACACCACAAAATCAGCAAACTGCCCAAAAGGTAAACTGTGACAGCAATACTATCTTCAGGAATTGAATCGAGCATTGAAAGAAAACTATCCACGGTGCAACTCCTGAATTATGCTTTATGCGCCACGAAGGCCTTCTGGTGCCGCAGCGTTCGGATTGATTAATCCTTCTGGCGGCATTTGTAGAAAGAAGCCTTGAGTTTGAATCGAATCCATGACATGCAATACATTTACACGGGCCAATTTACGCGCTTCACTCAGCTCTAATGACATTACAAAAGTCGCTCGACCAAATGCAACACGAACAGCTTCAGGTAAAACATTCAATGGGCTAAAATCTTCAGCGGCTTGATCAGCTTCAGTTGGACAAGCAATATAAAGATACATTTCATCTTTTTTGCTTGATTTATAAATAGAACATTGCATATCTAAAACAGCACTCAAATAACTCAAGCCACAGGATACATCAAATAAAAGCAGCTGACATTAGTCATGATTAACGCATCAGTCGTGATTTTGTATAAATATTCAAACTTCAGACCAATTGACTAATTATTAATCCATGACTTTCATTTGCGTCGAAAGATAGCTTTCATCACGGCGTAGGAGTTGAATTAAAGGTTGGGTTAACAAATCATAGCGCCAACCTAATAAATAATCAGGCAAGTCTTGCTCATCATTATGAAAAACTACATGTTGATGCAGTGCGTTCATCCACTTTTTGCGCATCAACACTTCTTTAGGAATGCTGGTTTCATTGACCACATTTTGAATTAAATGATCAATCTTCTCCCCTACATCTTTTGAAGAATGACGGATGGGACGTGCCATGCGTAGCGGCCAATCTGCTTGCTCAGGCAAGAACTTCACTAAATCTAAAATAGTTTTGCCATGCTCGCGGACAACGTTTTGACGTATGTCTTTTACACCCGATAACTGAAAAGCATTTTTTGGATTTTTCTCAGCCAAATCAATCATGCTTGAGTTTTTCAAAATGAAACTACGTGGCGTATTAAGCGCTTTTACCATCTGTTCACGCCACACTGCCAACTGCTGTAACTGCATTAACTGACGACGTGAATGTCGATAGTTACCAATATCTTGATAGAGTAAATGCAAAGGTGTTTCTGTCGCGATTTCTTGCGTCAGATGCTGACAGTCTTCAAGTGCAAAATGTAAGAGTGACTTGGAATCTAGTTCTTGTTTAACTTTTTCTGAGAGATTCATCAAGTACAGCACATCGTTTGCCGCATAGCTCAATTGTGCAGGGCTTAATGGCCGCGCCAACCAGTTTGAGCGGGTTTCCCCTTTATCGATATCGACATCCAACATTTGTTTCAGGGCATTTTGATAGCTCACTTGTAGACCATGTCCTAAAAAAGACATACCCACTTGGGTATCAAATACATTGTTTAAGGTTTTATGCTGTGCATAGTGATAAATCAGGTCGATATCTTCACTACATGCATGAAAGACATTTTGCTGTGCACGAAAAAGTTTATTCCAAAATTCAGTTAAATCGAGTGTCGTACCATCGAGTAAATAGACATTGTTTTCGACATTGATCTGAAATACGCCTAACTTTGGCCATAAGGTGTCGACTTTGATGAATTCTGTATCGAGTCCATAGACTTCATTACGATCCATTTTTTCTAAGACTGGTGTTAAGTCTTGTTGCTGCTGAATAAACTGAAACATATCCTACTGCGTCTAATGCTAGATGCTCTTTGGGCTATCTTACCTGAATAAGATCATTTAGCTATCAAGATTTCTAAGGGTTTTTTAATTATTTGCCGTTTTTTGTGATTTTTTTATACAACTAGATTCAAATTAATATTTTTTTATCTTACTCAAGATTTCAATCTTGTAGCTCAACTAAAAAATGAAACAAGTATCGAAATACTTATTTCATTCGCATTCTATTATGTACAGCTTGGCTTAAGGTATGGCTATCGACATATTCCAGTTCGCCACCCTGTGGTACGCCTTGTGCAATACGCGTCATTTGGATCGGTAAATGTTTCGTTGCCTCAACCAAATAGTGCGCTGTGGCCTGACCTTCTACCGTTGCATTGGTCGCCAAAATCACTTCTGTTACTTTACCATCGCCTAAACGCTGGATTAGATAAGGAATGCCGATCTCTTCAGGCCCAATACCATCAAGTGGAGATAAATGCCCACCTAATACATGGTATTTACCGCGGAAACTGCCACTTTGCTCAATCGCCATCACATCTGCGGGTGACTCAACCACACAAAGAAGTTGATCGTCACGTTCATGCGAGACGCAAATGTCACAAACTTCGTTTTCGGTCAGTGAGTGACACAAACTGCATTCGTGAATATAGCTGGTGGCTTCGTTCAAAGCATGTGCAAGACCCACAGCCCCTTCACGATTTTTCATAATCAGATGAAGCGCCATGCGCTGAGCCGATTTTGGCCCAACACTTGGCAAAATACGTAAAGCTTGTACCAATTGATCAAAACGATCGCTAAACACTATACGTATTCCTTAATTAGAATAAACCAGCTAGACCTGGTGGTAAGCCTGCACCTGAGTTCGCAGCTTTCATACGCTCTTCAGTGATTACTTCGGCTTGACGTGCAGCATCATTCATTGCCGCAGCAATTAAGTCTTCAATCATATCTGCATCATCTTGCAATAATTCAGGATTGATTTCGATACGTTTTACCACATTACGGCAAGTCATCGTCACTTTAACCAAACCACCACCAGCTTCAGCATGCACTTCAGTTTGCGCAAGCTCTTCTTTAGCTTTTTTAATGTTGCTTTCCATGTCTTTTTGCATGCGTTGAGCTTGTTGCATTAACATATTAATGTTCATTAAAATCTCCGAACATAAAATTAAAAAATTAGATTAAGTCTAAACCACGTGTGATATCGCGAATAATATCATCAATATCTTCTAAACCAACAGAAACACGAATTAAACCTTCACGAATTCCTGCGGCTTGTTTCGCTTCTGGTGAAAGTTTGCCATGGGTAGTAGTTGCAGGATGGGTAATAGTCGATTTGGCATCGCCCAAGTTGCCTGTAATTGAAATAAACTGAGTATTGTCAATAACAGTCCATGCCCCTTCGCGCTCGCCTTTCACTTCAAAAGAAACGATCCCACCAAAGCCTGTTTGTTGCTTCGCTGCAAGTTCATGCCCAATATGCTCTGGTAAACCTGCGTAATACACTTTTTCGACTTTCGGGTGTGTATTTAAGAATTCTGCCAGCTTTTGCGCACTTGCTGAGTGCTCACGCATACGTAAACGTAAAGTCTCTAAGCCTTTTAAAAATACCCATGCATTGAAAGGACTCATTGAAGGCCCTGTAGTACGCACATAACCAAATACTTCTTCGAGTAGTTTATGACTACCCACTACTGCACCACCAAGAGCACGACCTTGACCATCCAAATACTTCGTCGCTGAATAAATCACCAAGTCCGCACCAAACTCAATTGGACGCTGTAATACTGGTGTGCAGAAACTATTATCAATCGCTAAAAGTGCACCATTGGCATGTGCGATATCAGCAAGTGCTTGAATGTCTGCCACTTCAGCCAAAGGATTCGACGGAGACTCAACAAAGAGCAATTTAGTTTCAGGCTTAACGGCATTTTTCCATGCATCTAAATCTGTTAAATCGACAAAGTCGACAGTTACACCAAACTTAGCCACATATTTTTCAAACAAAGATACGGTCGAACCAAATACCGCACGTGAACAAATCACATGATCGCCCAGTTTTAAAAATGACATTGCCACGGCCATAATTGCGGCCATACCTGAACTGGTTGCCACTGCCCGCTCTGCACCTTCTAAAGCTGCAAGGCGTTTTTCAAACATTGCAACAGTTGGGTTGGTAAAACGCGAGTAGATGTTCCCTGGCTCTTGACCTGAAAATTTTGCTGCGGCCTCTGCTGCATTTTCATAGACAAATGATGAAGTTAGAAAGATAGGTTCGCCATGTTCTCCCTCGAAACTACGCGTATGCCCAGTACGAATGGCTAAGGTATCTAATTGGTATTCAAATTCGTCTTGTAGGCTCATGGCTCTGGTTCAGTCGACAGACTGCCTTTGTAAAGAATTGCCAACATTTTGAGCGTCTAGGCTATTTAAGGTCAAGGTAAAATACGCGAATATTGATTAGACTTCGATCAAACTTTCTGCTTATTTGAGATCTAAGACCTATATGCACGCTTTAAAAACTAAAATTTCAACGCATCAAAATAAATTAAAGAATCTTTCTACGCGCATTTTTAATGGAAAGTCACTCATTTTGTCACAAAGCACACCTTATGAAGTGATTGAAACTTTTGATCTGACCCAAATTCGCTATTACGCACCTGAAGTGCGGAAGTATAAAGAACCCTTGGTTTTTGTGGTCCCGCTAGCCATCAATATGTCTATTTACGACCTTTACCCTTATCGCTCACTGGTGAAGTACTTCCAACAGCAAGGCTTTGCCGTATATGTGATTGATTGGGGGAAATTAAATATTCATAACCGTCATTTTAACTTTCTGACGTTTATTGATCATTATATTCCACTCTGTATACAAAGCATTTTAAAACATAGCCACAGCGAGCAAATTTCTCTGCATGGGTGGAGTATGGCTGGCATTTTCGTGACCCTGTATACCGCCCTGCATCAACCCAATTTTGTGAAAAATTTAATGGTTTTAGGGAGTCCAATTGACAGTTATAAATCTGGGCGAAATGGACAGTTCTTTGCATATCTCAATCGAATCATTTCAAAAAGCAAAGCATTACAACAGCAAATTTATCAGGGCAAAATACCGAAGGGTCTACTTCATACCTCTGGAAGGTTAAATACTTTTGGTTTTAAAATCATCGATCCTATCGGCTGGTTTCAAAGTCATAAAAACCTACTGCTTAATTTAGATGACCATGAAGCTTTGTATGAACATGCCACCATTGGCGGTTTTCTCAATCGTATGATTGATTATCCCGGCGGCATTAACCAAGACATGCTTTTTAATGTTTGGCTGCGTAATCCACTCAAAACTGGACTAATCACATTAAATGAGAAAAGCATTGCTTTAAAAAATATACAGTGCTCATTGCTTGTAGCTGCGGGGACAACAGACCAACTTGTTACAGCAGAGGCAGCTCAACCATTAACCCAATTGACAAGTAGCACCGATGTCACGTTTACTCTTATCCCAGGGGGACATTTAGGACTGATGTCGAGTAAGCGTAGTGCCGATGAATTTTGGCCACAACTGGCTCAGTGGTTAAGTGAACGTTCAAGTAAAATTTAAATACTAAGGTTTGAGATGATTCAGTCAGTTGCATTTATCGGTCTAGGCGCCATGGGTTATCGCATGGCATCACACTTACCTAAACACTTTGAACACGTGTGGGTATGGAATCGCAATTTTGATAAAGCAAAACAACATGCGGAAGCCTATGGCACGCAGGCGGTCGAACTTGCGCAAGCAGTTCAGGCCGATGTAGTCTTCTCTTGCCTTCCAACCAGTCAAGATATTGAAGACTTACTTGCACAAGTTGAGCTTAAAGCAGGCAGTATTTGGGTCGATTGCACCAGCGGTGTACCTTCTTCTGCAAAAAAAGTAGCTGAACTGCTTAAACAGCAAGGTGTCGACTTTTTAGATGCACCTGTGAGTGGTCAAACCATTGGCGCTGATAATGCAACCCTTACGGTTATGATCGGTGGTGATGCCGCAGCTTTTGAACGCGCACTACCAGCGATTCAAGCGTTTGGTAAACTGATTAAACACGTGGGCGAATCGGGTGCTGGTTTTGCAGTTAAAGCCGTAAACAATATGCTTTTGGCTGTGAACCTCTGTGCTGTTGCCGAAGGGTTTACCACACTAAAGGCTCATGGCGTAAACTTAAACGAAGCATTGGATTGCATTAATGCATCGAGTGGTAAAAGTGGCGTCACTGAAACTGTTTTGCCCCAGCGCATTCTCAACCGCAGCTTCCCGCTTACTTTTGCACTCCCCCTATTAGCAAAAGATACGGGCATTGCCGTTGATTTAGTCCGCGAAGCAAAACTATCCGCACCTGTGATTGGACTGGCTCAAAGTTTAATTCAAAGTGCCAGTGATTTATCTGAAGCAGACAGCGATTTTTCTTCCGCAGTTAAACTATATGAGTCATGGAGCAAAATTACTTTAGAGTAATGTTTATCACAATAAGTCGTACTTTAACTTTAATCATAAGTTAAGTTATTTCTATGAACGCTAACAAGAAGCCTCATAAAGAGGCTTTTTGTTTATTTCTAATTTTATTGACGTTTTGATTCATTAAATGTCTAACTACATATTTAAAAATTATACGCTGTATCGGACTGAGCTCTTGTTGATGTAGATTATAAAAATCATCTGGGCTATCAAATAAACCAAAATCTTGGTTAATCCCCTTGTCTTGGATAAAAGTATCATTCAAATTCCAATCAATAGGTGGATTTTCAAAGTTCTCGGTAAATACCCCAAAACCACAAAAGGTTGTTGTTTGATGCTTATTTATACTTTGTAATTTTTCTAGATAGAGTCGATCAAGAATTACACCCTCCTGAATATACCATTGTCCATTCACATGAACTTCGACCCAACTATGTAAAATATTCTTGGGCGATAACTGATACCAAATGCCTTTGATTGCGCCTTTTTGTAGGGCTTTATCGATGGTAAACCCATCCGCATGGCTACACCCACTGCTCGGAGTAACGCCATCAATAACGTTGCTTTGGTATTACACTGACCATAACCGTCGCTTAAGACTTGAGATGCCTGTATCGTATCTCCCGTGTTATAGCCAAATTGAACTTCATCACGAACAAAGTTATAAATATTTCTCACCTTATTAACTTCATCAAGATCTCTCCATTTGCGTTGTTCAATCAAATTTTGAATCGATGGAGTTAGTCCAAGGTCAATATTTTTACTGCCACTTGGCTTTGTTGCACAAAGATTTGAAATGCAAAGCGCCCCTAATTGAGCTAAATTTAAGGCGTAACTTGGGTAAGTGGTCGACCTAATTTCG
>NZ_JBICLH010000037.1:0-33819 GCF_043105125.1 Acinetobacter sp. TYF_19 | reverse complement strand
TCTTTGTAATTATCAGGAAGTATAATAGTAATTATTTCATCACCAATTCTTGAAAGTATAGATTTAGACTCTCCTTTTGAATTTGTTTTCCCAAAAATAACATTTATTTCTGTTTCATTACCCCTATCCATTGATAAATGTGAAGGCTTTTCATTACTCGAATTTTTAACAGTTGCCAAAATATAATTTTTATTCTCAACATCTGAACAATTATTATCCGTTAGTTTAATTTTGGTTTCTACCTTTTGCTTCAGTAGAGCTGTTAATAATACTAATTTCTGTTTGAAAATTCTTTCATACGCTCTAATTGCATCCTTCCTCCATTTGAAATTATATGCTCGCTGCTTACCACGATCATCATTATAATATCCCGGACCATCATGATGAAGCATATATATTAATTGCCAGTACTTCTCATCACTAGGCTTAAACCCCCAATTAATAGCCAGCTCTTTATTAAATAAAAATGCAACCAAAACACCATATGATCCGATAGTTGCATCAAAAACATTGTTTCCTCTCATATCAATGTCTACACCAATCAGCTCTTTAGCTCTTTTTCTAAATGCATTTGCTGTATCCTTTGTATATTGTGCAAGTCCTGCGGCACTGGTGGTTCCAGCCGCTGCATCTGGATTAAAGCCAGATTCTGCTAAACAAATTAATAAAGTATAAGCCGTTTCCTTATAATCAAGGTTATACCTCGAACATAGCGAAATAATAATGTCGACTATATTCTTAAAGTTAGCCTCTTCAATATCACCATATATTCTAGAATTTCCTTTATTTTTTTTATTGGTTGGTATAGAAATACTGATCAAAGAGTAATCTACAATTTGCTCATCTGTATAAGCATAACCTTTTTTTGGACGCAATATCTCATATATATTAGACATTATTCTTCCCCATAAACTGCATTAGCAGATATAACTTTTATTCTTTTTATTTTCATATTATCTATAATTTTTTTAGCGTCTTTTTTTGGAGTAATAACTCCATTTAAATTTAAAACAACTGGTTTTCTAAATTCATTAACCTCTTCAACAGTCATTGCATTGACGTTATTTGAGATACCTTGATTTATGAGAACAAAACTATTTCCTTCATGCTCTATACATGAAAAACTAATAGGGCTTAAATACCCTTCTTCTAAGATTATTTTTTCCTTATTATTTATTTTATCTATTATTGGTAAGTTAATTACGGTTTTTTCATCAATTAACAATTTACTACTTTTACATTGTCTAACGATTCCTCCACTACCTCTATCAACAAGTCCCTCCTCAGAATCATAACAACTCGAAAGAATTTTAATTCTTTTCTTTCCACATTTTATTTCTTTTGATTCATATTCTTTATAATTTAAACTCCCCCCATCTGATAAATCAGAAGAGTTAACCCATAAACCACTATAGATATCAAGAAAATAACCAAAAAATTATTCTTCATTTATTTCACCATTATCTTCATCAATTAGCGGAAAATCTATATGATTAAGCTGTTCATACTCATACGTTGTTTGTGGTTGGAACCAAATGTCTTGGGTTACTTCTTCAATAATTTCCAAATTCAAATCTTCATCACTTGATGAGGAATATCCAGTTACTGTCATACCATTATCGTCTGTCACTCCTAAAATTTTTTGTCCAGATGGTAAGGTTAATTTATATTTTTGTCCTTTTACTGGATTATTTTGCTGATCCCTAACAAGAAAATTTCCATAAAACATACTTGGTAATTCAGGAACCTCATAAGATACTTTTGCCCCACCCACAAAGCTATGCTGACCCGCCTTACTTTCAAACTTTCCACCTGTTGTCGTAAAAATCCCATCCCCATTAATTTTGAGCTGTGAACCACCAGCAGTCAGTACAATTTCCTTCGGACTGGTTATTTCTATTTTATCTTCAGTTGAAATCAGCTTAATCACCTTACGCGCAATCGCTTCTATCGCATCATCTTGTGCCTGTAATTCAACTTTTCCTTTTGCAGCAAATGCCTTTAGCCCTTTTTGTGCAGCAAATAAGCTCACCTTATCCTGTGCATGCGCAATAATATTCTTCTGGGCACTTAAGTTAATGGACCCCTGTGCGCTTTCAGCGATGTCTTGATTAGCTTGTAAAACAATATCTTCAGGCGTCGTTAAGGCAATACCATTGGGGGAAGCCAGCAGCATTAAAGCCTGACGAAAGATCTTCGCTTGAGCTTGATTCTGAGTATCCTGCGTTTGCTCTGCCTCTTGAGCATATGTCTCCATAAAACCTTGCATGGAGCCCAATGCCTGCATGGGATTAACATTCAGTTTGCTGCCTTTATTAAAGCTTCCGCAAGCACTGGTCAGGTCAAAGTCTTTCATATCAACATTGGCAATCACTTTGCCTACATCTTTTAAAGCGGCGAATGGATCCGCATTCAATTTTTCTTTAACGCCTTGCAACTGAGTTTTCAAAGCATCTGTGCCATGTTCTTCGAGGTTATCAATAAAGGCTTTTAAATTGTCTATTGATGCCTCTGCATCCCGAAAATAATCTTTAAATTCATTGATCAAATTGTCTGTATCTTGACCAAATCTTTGAATATCCTCAATAAAGCTACCACACGTTTTTAATGCCGAAATCGGATCCTGACTAACTGCGGTTTTAAATAAACCAACGGTTGCTTGGAGTGCTTGATTGGCACCTTTTAACTCTACAGACTGAATCAATTTAGGCAGACGATTAACCACATTCAATGCATCAGTCTGTTGTTTAACAGCCAGAGTACTCAACATGTGCATACTGTCATGACCTTGCTGCAAGATGGACTGGGCTTCTGATGCAGCCAAATGATCCGCAACCGCTTGATCCTGTGCATAGGTACTAATCAAGAGGCCTTTGCCTGCACGCATGGCTCCCCATTGATCCGTTCTTAGCTCAAACCCTTCACCACGCCCATCACTGTTTTCAGTTGCTTTTGGATGACTGAGGTTGCCAAGGTTGAGCTGACTCGCTCCATGACTGCTATGTAGTTGCACACTAATTTGCCCTGTCGTATCATCAAAACGCAGTTGATTAAAGCCTTGCCCTGCAACCTCTTGTGAACGAATACCACTAAGTTTTTTCGTCGCAGGCAATGCCCCCTTCACATCAAACATGGTTTGGTGGCGATCCGCTTCATGAATACGCCCTACGACAAAAGGTCGATCGACATCCCCCTCAAAGAAGTCGATGACCACAATTTCTCCGACACGCGGATGAAAACGTGCGCCATATCCTTCACCCGCCCATGGAGTCAATACATCGACCCAAGCCGAGTCCGTGTCATTATCATTTGCACCCGCACCACCATCATGAGCATGGTCATCATTACGCGTAAACATAAAGCGAACTTTAATCCGTCCCCATGCATCCACATAAATTTCTTCCCCTTCAGGCCCGACGACTTTGGCGCGTAAAGGATAGGCTACTGGACGGTGTATCCACGCTTGATATTCAGGAACAATTTTGACCTCACGGCGTACGACAAAGAGTTCATTGGCTTGCCGTTCCTCATTCAGACCTTGCCAGCGACTTCCTTTTAATAACAGATTGATTTGCTGTAATAACTCTTTGGGTAAATTATTTTGGTTATAAAAAACTTTGCCTAAAATGAGAAATTCACGCTCTGCGGACACATGCTGTTCTATTTCAGGATGATCCACCATTTCAAACCAATAGCCCACTTGCGCATCTCGAACGCTACTTTTTGCTGTGAAATATTTGGCCTGAAGCTCATGATATTGGTTCAGTTGTTGGTTGAGACGATCTAGTTGACTGCTATTAGCAGGTGTGGCCTGATCCTCACCCTGTAGATCACCCGTCCATGCCGGACTGACACACCAGACTTGTTCCAGACCCAAACTTTCATTGTCTTGTTGATCACTGTGCTGATGTGCACTCAATACAGCCTGACTCTGATCTTGAGTTAAATGTTGCGCTTGCCAACGTTGCGTCTGTACCGTGGTGGACTGTAAGTGACGTTCAGCAATAAAACTGGTGATGCTATCAAAGGGCTCGGTGGCATGGCTGCGGTGGAAACGAATCTTTCGGCGGTCCAGCGCTGTAAAAGCTTGATTATCATCCATCAAACGAAGTTGCTGTGCCTGAATCGGTTCAGATGAACTGAGCACTATCGGAGCTTGTTCATCGATCAACCAATTAATACCTTCACTCCGCCATAGTCGAGTGAGAAACTCAGCGTCGGTTTCATTAGACTGCATGACAAAGGGGCGTACATCATAATCACGACTCAAACCCTCTAAGTTCAGGCTTAAGCTGGCTGCAAATAATGTACTGTGACTTTGCCACTCGCTAAACAGAGTTTCAGTAATTTCACGAACACTTTTACTCATAAACACGCGACTGTTTCTGCGCTTATGCCACAGTGCTGTTGCATCTTCAACGGTAAGTTTATAAACAGTTAGCGCACCATCACTTTGCCCCTGACTGGCACTGGTAATCACCCCCGTCAGACGAGAAAGCTGCCCCACATCCGTGACCTGATCAACCGCGACACGCCCACCAATAAACTGTTTTAAAGGCAGATAAGCATTGGTCGATAAACATAGGATTTCAGCTTTTAGGCCCTGATTAATGCGATGTTCACCCTCAATGCGCTGAATAAACACCTGTGTGTTCAAAGCCGAATTGGAAAAATGAATATGCAAAGCACGTTTTTGTGAGCCGAATCCAAAGGATTCCAGCATTTTATAAATAGAATTGAACATGATCATTGTTAAGTTATTGGTTTTTATACTTGTGCGCGGAGTGTACAAAATGTCTTTTTTTTAATCTAGTAAAATAATGTTAATGAAGACGCAGCTCTCAAAAAACAAAAAGGAGCATTACGCTCCTTTTTGTTCAATCTCATTTTCAGCTTTAGAAGGCAACACGTTTATAGTGACGATACTCTGGCTTCCAGAAGTTTTTCTCAATCGCGTGTTGCAATTGCTCATCACTAATAATCGGGGCTACACCTGCATCCATTGCTGCTTTGGCCACTTTAAAGGCTATCAGCTTAGAGACTTTCTGAATTTCATCAATCTCAGGCAATAAATCTGCTGTAGGGTTGGTCAACATCGGGGAACAATCTGCCAAAGCATTGCTCGATGCAATTAACATCGAATCGGTCACACGGGTTGCATTAGCGGCAATCACGCCTAACCCAATGCCCGGGAAGATATATGAGTTATTGCACTGCGAAATATTATAAATTTTGCCTTGATAATTGACAGGGGCAAAAGGACTGCCTGTCGCAATCAAAGCTTTGCCATCCGTCCAGTGAATAATATCTGCTGGTACTGCTTCGACACGCGAAGTTGGGTTAGACAGTGGCAATACAATCGGACGATCACAGTTCGAAGCCAAAGTGCGAATTACTTCTTCAGTGAATAAGCCCGGCTGACCCGATACCCCAATCAACACGGTAGGTTTGGCATTTTTCACAACATCGAGCAGTGAAATCACTTCTTCAGCATTGCCCCATTGCGCTATCACATTTGGCTTTTGCGCCAATTTACGTTGGAAATCGAGTAGATTCGGCTGATTTTCAGTGATTAAACCAAAACGATCGACCATATACACGCGTGCACGCGCTTCGGCATCAGTTAAACCTTCAACCTTCATCTGCGCAACAATTTGCTCAGCAATCCCACAGCCTGCTGAACCCGCACCTAAGAAGGCAACGGTTTGATCTTTGAGCTGTTTACCTGCTGCACGTGATGCAGCGATCAAACTACCCACAGAAACGGCTGCCGTACCTTGAATATCATCATTAAAACAACAGATTTCATCACGGTACTTATTCAATAACGGCATGGCATTATTTTGCGCGAAGTCTTCAAATTGAATCAACGCTTTCGGCCAACGACGCTTGATTGCAGCAATCACTTCATCGACAAAAGCATAGTACTCATCACCACTGATACGCGGTTGATTCCAGCCCATATAAATCGGGTCATTCAGTAACTGCTGATTATTAGTACCGACATCGAGGGTAATTGGTAACGTATAAGCTGGGCTAATACCACCACACGCGGTATATAGCGACAACTTTCCAATGGGAATACCCATCCCGCCAATACCTTGGTCGCCCAAGCCTAAAATACGCTCGCCGTCGGTAATCACAATGACTTTGACATTTTTCTTGTTGATGTTATGCAAGATGTCATCAATATGCGCACGGTCTGGATAGGAAATAAATGTACCACGATGGCGACGATAAATATCCGAAAAACGCTGACAGGCCTCACCCACCGTTGGCGTATAGATGATCGGCATCATCTCACTTAAATGGTTTTCAATGAGGTGATAAAACAAGGTTTCGTTGGTGTCTTGAATGTTACGCAAGTAAATGTGCTTATTGATCGCATCATTAAAAGCACAGTACTGTTGATAAGAACGCTGACTCTGTTCTTCAATGCTTTCTTCAACATGTGGAATTAAACCATGCAAGTTGAAGCGAGTGCGCTCTTCTTCCGTAAACGCCGATCCTTTATTTAACAGCGGCAACTCAAGTAAGGTATTGCCCGCATAAGGGATGTATAAGGGTTGTTTTGTCTTTAAATATTCTGTCGTCATTACCTATCTCGTTATACATAGATTTAGATGAACCTATGGGGAGAATCTATGCATCTAATTCGGCTACTAGCTTAGCGCCATTTACTCGTCTTTTGATATTTATAAGCGTGATGCAATTATCAAAGCGATTTAGTCTGAAAATAAAAATCAAATCGACGCAACGCAAAAATCAAGTTTGCGGCAGTCTTTTCGGTCAAATAGCGCATGGATAAAATTTGAACTTGAATAAAGCTCAAGCTAAGCTAGCGCTTTTATTTCTTCTTTATATTAAAAATGATCATCAAAAAACTGATGTTGTTAAGCCTCACGTGTCTTTACCTCACACAAATGACAGCATGCCAATCCATTTCTACGGCGCAAAATAAGGTGAGTGATAAAATTACAGGACTATTTGGTCATAACGAAAAACTGCCTGAAATCGATCCCAAAGGCATTGTCGATATCAGTAAAGCCACCATCGAGCAATATGAGCAACTCAGTGCAAATTTACCCTTGAACCAATGGGTCTATTTGGAGAATGAAAAACAAGGGATTTATCAGCTACAAAACAAATCGACCGAAGGCTTTGTGCTATCACTACGTCTGAATTGTAAAATCAGCAGTTATCCGCCTACGTTTGAGCTTCAAGATGCACAAGGCAAACGTATTTTATATGGCTATGATAAAGAAGCAGGACAGATTCAGTTTTTACTCGACAACAAAAACTACGGCAATCCCTTTGATCCATTTCAACGCCAAACCCTGAGTCGTTTTCAACAACAGCTTGCCAGTGCCAAAGTGATTAAGCTCTTTCATGCCAGCAAACTGTATCGTTTTCAAAACCAAAATGCGGAACTCCTAAGCAAACCTGTTTCATGCCGTGAAAATAACTAAAATGGAGGTTATTTGGGTGGGTTCAAATGTGACATATCGACAAATACACCAGTCAAACGGCGCACAATCGGCAGTACAATGAGCACTACAGGATAGGCCACCACCCAAGACATCATCCATGCGGACAGCCAAACCTGTAGGAAATTGTCCACCCAACCCAAATTGCGCCAAAGATTGATCATCGAAATAATGCCACTCATAAAAAATGAGATAAAAAACGGCAAAATAAACATTGCATATTTTGCTGGTAACTTGGGAATATTGCCAATGATCATCGGCCGCTGTTCAGACACGTTTTATCCTTAAAAGTATGTGTTTTGGTTCTCATCATACTGCGCTTTTCATGTTTATTGCAGCGCAATCGTTAGCAGTTTTTGAACATTTTTTATTCTAAAAAAATGGATTCACCTAAAGACGTCGAAATTTGCTATATTTAGCGTTTTTCTGCGACATTAAATTTTCGACTGAATATGAACACGGCAATCCAAGCAGCTCTCGAGCACGCAGTGCAAAACCTTCAAGCTGAAGGCGTCCTTCCAGCAGACTGGAATAACAGCAGTACTTTGACGCGTACCAAAGACCGAAGCCACGGGGATTTCGCGTCCAATATCGCCATGATTGCCTCTAAAGCTGCGGGTATGAAGCCACGTGATTTAGCCGAAAAAATTCTTGCTGCACTGCCTGAAGTAGCGGACATCAGCAAAGCAGAAATCGCAGGCCCTGGCTTTATTAACTTCTTTTTAAATGCTGACCAACGTTTTGCTGTACTTGATCAAATTCAAGCGCAAGGCAATCAGTTTGGTCGCACGCAAGCCAATGCTGCGAAAAAAATTCAAGTAGAATTTGTTTCTGCCAATCCAACGTCTAGCTTGCACGTTGGTCATGGTCGTGGCGCAGCCTATGGGATGACCGTTGCAACCTTGCTTGAAGCAACAGGTGCAACCGTAGACCGTGAATATTATGTGAATGATGCAGGTCGTCAAATGGACATCCTTGCAACATCCACCTATTTACGCTACCTCGAATTAACAGGCCAAGAACTGGTTTTCCCTAAAAATGCCTATCAAGGCGATTACGTTAAAGAAATCGCGCAAAGTATTATCGATGCTGATGGCGATGCCTACGTCCGCCCTGTGGCAGACGTCTATAAAGATGTCCCTGAAGATGTGCAATATGCAGAAGAACTCGATGCCGAAGGCAATAAAGTTGTCCTTTCAGGCGACAAAGAAAAGCACATTGATGGTTTAATCCATAATTCACAAAGCTTAATCGGTGAAGCTTACCGCGTATTCCACCAAGCAGCGCTGAATGCGATCTTAGATGACATCAAAGATGACTTGGGCGAGTTTGGTGTAACCTTTAACCAATGGTTCAGCGAAGCCTCATTGACAGACAAAATTGATGAAGCTTTAGAAACTTTAGAACAACGTGGTTTCTTATACGAAAAAGACGGCAACATTTGGTTCAAATCGACTGAATTTGGCGATGAAAAAGACCGTGTTGTGAAGCGTCGTAATGGACAAACCACTTACTTTGCTTCTGACATTGCTTATCACCTGAACAAATTACAACGTGGCTATACCGATATTATTGATATCTGGGGCTCAGACCACCATGGCTATATTTCACGGGTTAAAGCCGCGATTGATGCCTTAGGGTATGACTCGAAAAAACTCACCGTTCTATTGGTTCAGTTCGTCAGCCTATGGCGTGGTGGCGAGATGGTACAAATGTCATCTCGTTCTGGTCAGTTCGTGACTTTACGTGACCTGCGTAAAGAAGTGGGCAACGATGCTGCGCGTTTCTACTACGTGATGCGTAAGTCTGAGCAACACATTGACTTTGACTTAGACCTTGCAGTTTCACAAAGCAAAGACAATGCGGTGTATTACATCCAATATGCACATGCACGTGTTAATCGTATGGTCGATGTGAAAGCACCTGAAAAAGGCATTCCTTTTGATCGGAACCAAGCAGCTGATTACGATGCGACCTTATTAACTCTTGATGCTGAAACTGAAATTCTTGCCAAACTTGCGGCCTATCCTGAAATTGTGCTTCGTGCAGCAAATAGCTATGAACCACACCAAGTGGGTAACTATTTGAAAGAACTCGCAGCATTATTCCATGGTTGGTATAACTTGGATAATACAAGAATTATCGACGAACAGAATATTGCCCTTTCGCAAGCCCGTTTATTACTTTCAATAAACGTACAACAAGTTTTGCGTAATGGTTTAGAGTTACTAGGTGTGTCTGCACCTGAGACGATGTAACCAGCAAAGCAAAGCTTCAAGCATGGCTGCAAGACCGAAAGCTATGCTTGAGGTACCGATGTAAAAAGCAACGCTTTGCACATCGTCGCAAGATGAAGGGCTTTGCCCGAAGTAGCCATATCAACCCCGATGTATTGCTCGCTTTGTGAAACTTGAATTTTGCAAAGCGATTCTTTATTTTACAATGACGCCTCTTTTAATTGCTTGAGGCCAAGTACTAAAATAAAGCAAAGAATGGGCCAGTCCCTCATATTGATTAGAAGAAAAGAGGTTTCCACGTGTTTGGAAAAACGCAGCGCGGTGTATCTGAAAGACCGAACAAACCCAAAAAGCCACTGATTCCAGCTTGGCTCGGTACACTTGTGGTCATTTTAATCGTGCTCTGTTTTGCTGTAGCACTGTTACTGTGGAAACCTTGGGCACCAGTGAAGCCGAAAGGGCAAATCACTTCGGAACATTATCAAGAAGAAACCAATAAAGACTACCGTTTCTACGACTTACTTCCACAGCAGCAAGTGACGCCAATTCCTGATCAAGCCATTCCTGAAACCAAAGATAATCCAAGCACTGTGGTGATTGTTGAAGCACCTGCTGCCGAAGAAAGCACCCCTGCTGAACCAGGTTTAACCGAAGCAGCACCGACACCGCAAGCGCCAAGTTTTATATTGCAAGTCCGCAGTTACCCTGACCCAGACAGTGCCGATGCACGTCGTGCAGAAATTATCTTAAATGGTCTCTCTGCCGATGTCGTCAAAACCGTTGAAGGCGGCCAAACATGGTATCGCGTGATTTCAGGGCCATATGACTCGCAAGAAGCTGCAGTGATTGCACAACAAACCCTACAACATAGTGGCATTGATTCGATTGTGGTCAAACGCTAAAACCAAAAAAGGATGCCGAGGCATCCTTTTTTATACTCTGAGTTTGGTGAGAAAATTTTGAATCAATTGCGCAACATGCTCTGCATGCACATAAGCCAAATCATGTTGCCCCTGTGATACGATGTGCAATTCAGCATGTGGTATTTGACGGTGTAAAGACCGCCCCACTGCAACAGGACTAATCGGATCTGCATCGCCCCAAATCAGCAGAACAGGACAACGAATATGCTCCAAACTGTCCGTCAAATCAGACTGATGCTGAACAAACCAATCGGGAACCGTAAAGCTCTGTTGATAATCCTCTCTCCAATCTGCCACCTGAAAAGGACTTAAATCAATGCCGCCTGAGGTTGCCACGAGCACCAAGGCCTGCACCTGTTCAGGCTTTTGTAAGGCAGCTTGTACTGCAAAAATACCACCCATCGATTGTGCAACGACCACAGAAGGCTGTTGAATTTGATTCAATACATAATCTTGTAAGTCCTCAAAACTCTGCACTTTCATTTCATCAGGATAGCCACCAAAGCTCGGATAAGCGACGACCATGGTTGAATCGTCCTGTAGGCGTTGGATAACAGGTTGCCAAAATGCCGTATTGCCCGATGCACTGGGCAAAAAAATCAGGTTCAAATCATCACCACCCACTAGAACCCACTGAGCTCCTTGGCTTTTTTAAAGGCTGGGCGCTGCTGAATACGCTGTGCATAAGCAACCATTTGAGGATTATGGGCTTTTACCCGCTCTTGCATTGCCACTACAGGAAAGCTCATTTGAATATCGGCAAAGGAAAAATCACCTGCAAAATATTCATGTTGAGACAAATAATTTTCCAAATATGCACTGTGCTCTTTCAAGCGTGGATTAATAAAGCCGCCTTTCACCCCATCACAAATTTTATTGGCAAGCGGTTTAATTAGAAAGGGAACATGCTTGGGTACATTACTCATCACCAAGGTCATAACCAAATATGGCATCAACGAGCCTTCGGCATAATGCATCCAGTAGTTGTATTGCATTAAGTCCTTTGGATTTTTCGGTTTAAACTTGTGCTCCGTATCGTAGGTGGCTTGCAAGTATTCTAAAATCACTGCAGATTCTGCTATGACCAAATCACCATCGGTCAAAACGGGTGCTTTACCTAAGGGATGAATGTTTTTTAACTCAGGTGGCGCAGCATAGGTCGGTAGGCGTTTATAAAACTTCATCTCATACTCCAGCCCTAACTCTTCCAAAGCCCATAAAATGCGTAAAGAGCGTGAATGTTCCAAATGGTGCAGGGTGATCATTGTTTTACCTTTTGTTTTAATTGAAATCTAGCACTCACTTTACGCTAAAATTTGGAGTTTGTACCTGTCGATACACATGAATATCCAGTCGCACAAAATCCTTTACCGCCTATAAAAAACCGTCAAGCGAGTTAAACAATTGAGGTTTCAATCTCGACGGAACGTAATAAAGTTTTAGTGACTGGTGTTTTTTGACAGATGTCTAAGATTTTTTGGTGTGCTTCTTCTGTCAATGTTTGCTCAAACGACAAACGACGACTGATCCATTCTCGGCCTTCTTTATTAGCATTAAAATCTGCTTCGACACTAAAAGCCCCCACTCAATACCTTTGTGCTGTGCATACATCCGTAGGGTAATCATGGTGCAGGAAATCAAACCTGTACAAATAAAGTCATAAGGTGCTGGGCCTTTGTCCTGACCGCCAAAAGACGCTGGTTTATCGGTAATAAATTGGTGTTGTCCACTGCTTACTTCACCAGACCATGCTTCGACGCATGTTTTGACTTCTGCATTCGCAATTATTGCCATTTTTTTATTATCCTATTTTTCATTGATATTATTTTGAATAGGTTTCAAGTATTGAAACTGTCCACCTATTCTGTTGTTGAACGACTTGTCGCA
The DNA here is from genome assembly GCF_043105125.1 of Acinetobacter sp. TYF_19. Taxonomy (NCBI): domain Bacteria; kingdom Pseudomonadati; phylum Pseudomonadota; class Gammaproteobacteria; order Moraxellales; family Moraxellaceae; genus Acinetobacter; species Acinetobacter sp. TYF_19. The sequence continues at coordinate 21,285 of NZ_JBICLH010000037.1, read as the reverse complement.
GTATTCCCTTTATTTTGAAGCGCGCATTTGGTCTGGAAATGCTGGAGCTTCTAAGCGCGGACCTTCATAGTCAGGAATCGAACCAAAACGTTCATCTTGTGCAATCCACTGATCACGTGCAATTTTCAATTCTTCATGAGTACGACCAACAAAATTCCACCACAGTAGAATTGGACTTTCAAACGGCTCACCACCTAACAGCAACAAGCGACTACCAGCATGAATTTCAATTTCAATCGCGCTTACACCCTGCTCGAGCACCACCATATTATCCTCATTCAGTTCGTGCCCATTGACGGTAGCCGTTCCTTCTAAAGCCATAAAGCCATATTCAAAGTTTGGATTGAGCGTTAAACGGGTTTTGGTGCTTTCTGCTGCGCTTAAGTCCACCCCTAACAGCTCAGTATAGACACTCACAGGTGAGGTGGTATTTAAGAACTCTCCGACCAAAATGGTAAATGCTACCCCATCTTTTTCCACCACTGGCAGTTCTGGATAGTGATCGAAACGGGGTTCAACAGCAATTTGTGCATCGGGCAATGCAATCCACAATTGTGCCGCATGCATTTTGGTTTCTGTATCTGGTGCGACTTCCGTATGGGAAATCCCGTGTCCTGCGGTCATTAGATTGACCTGTTTTGGACGAATCAACTGTTTGCTACCCAAACTATCGGTATGCATCATGGTGCCTTCAATCATCCAGGTAAAGGTTTGCAAACCGATATGTGGATGTGGGCCAACATCTAAACCATCCCCTTGAGGGAAGGTTACAGGGCCTGCGTGATCTAAGAAACACCATGCACCAATCATTCGCTTATGGCGACTTGGCAGCGCGCGTTTGATGACCGTCCCTTGGCCTATTTCAGCACTTCTCAGTGGAAACTCTTGAATGAATTGATTTACGTATTTTTCACAGTCATCCGAATGTGAAAGTTCAGTATAGTTATTATTCGTCATGTGCTTACTCATTACAGATCCATATGTCCTAGATCATAACAAGTGGATTCTCAGCTGCACATCCCTAAAAATAGAATGCTGATTCTTAAACTTGGGACAATATCTTGTGTTTTCAAAACCTAACTACAAGGCAATGAGTGGATGTAAAAATGTTGTTACATCTTTATTTTTTTAAAGATTACGACCAACTGAAAATACGAAAAATATTATTGTGTAAGCCCTTTTGATAAATGAAATATACAGATTTCTCAATTTTTATGCCTATCCCATATAAATTTCATTCTGATGATAGTGTAGATAAGGAAGGTGTTTTACATCCAAGTGCAATTTTAAATGTGTTGGAATAGAAAAGAACTCTTTATCAACCTCATTGAGCTTTTTCGAAATCTGAACTATCCCCGTGTCAAGAAAAGTAATAAATCCTTGATCAAATAGACGGTCAAAATTTGGGGACAATAAGAATCCATTATAAACATCTACTTTTTCATTTCCATCACACTTTGCCCAAGGCTTAATATGGGATGCAATTAACAATCTACTATGACTAAAGCCTGTGACTGCACAATACGGATAAAAATCAAAAAGCTTTTTCCTGAACTTATTTTGAATCAGTCTGACTTTAACCAAACGCTCAGCATCTGTTGTAAATATTTGTTTTTCCGTAAATATTGACTCATCATTAACATCAATTTCTTTTAAAAAGTCACCATAATGCTTCAATGCAGAAGAATACATATTATTCCCCACTCGGTTTCTATCTTGATAGATATCTAAAGTAAAAATTGTCTGCTTTAATGCTTCAAACTCAATGCTGTTTTGAGGTAACTCATAACTAGGTAACCACTCATTAATTCTATTTTTTATAACTAAATCATATTTTAAAGCTGTAGCCTTTGAAAGATTCTTATTCTGTATTAACCAATGATAAAAATTCATCCCTCTCTCCCTACCTCGTTATATAAAAAAGGACGCCTAAGCGTCCTTTTCAAAGAGTAATTTCTCGTTTACTGCCACAGGCGTAGCCTTTGGCAGTAATTTAGGCAAGAAGCTTCGCTTCTTGAAAGCCTTTCTGCCGCAGACGTAGCCTTTGGCGTAAAACTGGCATGAAGCGTTGCTTCATGAAAGCCCTTCCTGCCGCGAGCATAGCTCTTGGCGTAATTTAGGCAAGAAGCTTCGCTTCTTGAAAGTCCTAAATTACTCCCATTCAATCGTTGCCGGTGGCTTAGACGATACGTCATAAACAACACGAGAAACATCTTTAATTTCGTTCATGATACGAGTCGAGATTTTATCGACAAGATCATAAGGAAGATGTGCGAAGCGTGCTGTCATAAAGTCAACCGTTTCAACGGCACGAAGTGCAATCACCCATGCATAACGACGGCCATCACCGACGACGCCAACAGATTTCACAGGTTGGAATACAGCAAAGGCTTGTGCAGTTTTATCATACCAACCACTTGCACGAAGCTCTTGCATGAAGATGTCATCTGCAAGACGTAAAATGTCTGCATACTCTTTCTTCACTTCACCCAAAATACGCACGCCCAAACCTGGACCTGGGAATGGATGACGATATAGCATTTCAAACGGTAAACCTAAAGTTGTGCCTAAACGACGCACTTCATCTTTAAACAAATCACGGATTGGCTCAACCAATTCAAAAGCTAAATCTTCTGGTAAACCGCCCACATTGTGGTGTGATTTAATCACATGCGCTTTACCATTTTTAGTTGCAGCAGATTCAATCACGTCTGGGTAAATTGTCCCTTGAGCAAGGAAGTTTACGCCATCAAGCTTACGCGCTTCTTCAGCAAAAACTTCGATGAACTCACGACCAATGATTTTACGTTTCTTCTCAGGATCAACTTCACCCGCAAGTGCAGTCAAGAAACGCTCTTCCGCATCGGCACGAATTACACGGATACCCATGTTTTTCGCAAACATGTCCATCACTTGCTCGCCTTCATTCAAACGAAGCAGACCATTATCTACAAATACGCAAGTCAATTGATCGCCAATCGCACGGTGTAAAAGCGCAGCAACCACTGATGAGTCAACACCACCAGACAGACCTAAAAGAACTTTTTGATCGCCAATTTGTTGACGTAATTGTTCAACGCGTAGATCGATGATGTTTTCAGAGTTCCACAGGCTACGACAGCCACAAATGCTGTGTACAAAGTTCGATAATAACTCTGCACCTTTTGCAGTGTGCGTTACTTCTGGGTGGAACTGAATCCCGTAAAAACGACGCGCTTCATCAGAAACCATCGCCACTGGACAGCTTGGTGTGCTTGCAGTGATTTGGAAACCTTCAGGAATCGCTGTCACTTTATCGCCATGGCTCATCCAAACTTTAAGTTGGTCTTTAGTGTCTTCAAGATCACCAATCAACTTGTCACGAACTTGAATGTTTACTTCGGCATAACCGAATTCATGTACAGTACCCGGCTCAACTTTACCGCCAAGCTGTGCAGACATGGTTTGTAAGCCATAGCAAATACCCAAAACTGGTACACCTAAGTTGAACACAACTTCTGGCGCACGTGGGCTGCCTTCTTCGTGTACGCTCTCAGGACCACCTGATAAGATGATACCGTTTGGATTAAATGCACGAATGTCTTCTTCAGACATGTCATAGGCATACATTTCAGAATATACACCAGCTTCACGTACGCGGCGTGCAATAAGCTGGCTATATTGAGAACCGAAATCCAAAATAAGGATACGATCTTCAGTAATTTGAGTATTGGTAGTCATGACAAACAACTATGAAAGGCAAACGAATATAAGCGCCGTATTCTAGCATTTTTCCGCGCATAACGCACATAATTCGGACAAGCTTTATACAACGCTTAAGACCCAATGGTTTTTATATCAAAAAGCACGCTTTCGCGTGCCTGATGTTTATTTCAAAACTTTTTCTATTTTAACGACTTCAATATCGGTCGGTTTATAACGATGTGTATCCACCTCGCCCCCAACCTGCACTTTATCACCTGCTTTAATATTGGATGCTTTCCATAAATCGTCATCAATATCCAGCAAAATAACTCCTGTACTATCGCTGAACTCGTAGTGGTCTTCATTGAGATGTTTCAGCAGCGTGCCTTTTAAGGTAACCGCCGTTTCATCTTTGAGCTTTGCAATGGCTGACACAGAGACATGGTTCTTTGCAGCTTCTTGTAAAATGATATGGTCATCCTTGGCCCATGCACCAACGGCAAGACTTAAACTTGTCATACATAACCCTATTTTAAAAAGATTTTTCATCTTATTTTCCTCATGTTTTATTGATCTTGATCAAAACAAAAAATGAACGTCCACTCCGTACTTTTTTGTAAATAAAAAAGCAGCATCGTAAATGCTGCTTTTCATTTTGAATTATTTTTCAATCAGATGATCTAGACTCATTTTTCCTGCACCATGCAGCATTAGAAAAAATAAACCACCCGCCATGGCAAAGTTTTTCATATAATTAATGCTGGCTTGTGCGCTATCGTGAAAAATAAACGCGGTCATCACACTAAATATACCTAAGCCAAACGCAGCAAAACGAGCTTGGAACCCAAAAAGCAATGCTAATCCACCAAACTCAACTAAAATGGTTAAAGGTAATAGCGCTCCAAGCCCCCATAGACTCCATATACCCTAAAGTTATGCTATAAGCTGAAATTTTTCCCTAGCTTGCAACAAGGAAAATATAAGCCATCAGTACACGGGCAATTAAAGCTAAAACTACATCGGTATTGAGTTGATTGACAATATTTTTGGCCACAACATTTCGATTAAATATTTTTACACCTTTAAATAGGTTTTATTTGAACTTGTAGTTATCTTAATGTTCTCTATTTTTAGAATAAATATCCATTTTCATCACACATACTTTTAAGATAAGAACACTGATAGCTAAATTTATTTACGTTTTAATACTGACTTCTGATAACGAGACTGCTAGGATTTCCGCACTCTTTTGCTTATTTGTGCCCCATGGAACTGATTGATTTTATATTACATGTCGATGACCATCTGCTTGAGTTTATCACCAACTATGGGGTTTGGATTTATGCAATTTTGTTTCTCATCATCTTTGTGGAAACAGGTTTGGTGGTCATGCCGTTCCTACCCGGCGACAGTTTATTGTTTGCCGCAGGTGCCTTAGCAGCATCCACAGGTGCAATGAATCCGTGGACTCTTGGTGTTTTACTTTTTATCGCGGCCGTACTGGGCGATACGCTGAATTATCACATTGGCCGTTATATTGGACCGCGCGTTTTTGAAATCGAATCCCGTTTCATCAATAAACAACACCTGATTAATACACAAAAATTCTTTGAAAAACATGGTGGTAAAACAATTATTTTTGCCCGTTTTATTCCTTTTGCGCGAACCTTTGCACCTTTTGTGGCTGGCGCAGGAAAAATGGACTACAAATTTTTCCTGTCTTATAACCTGATTGGTGCATTCTGCTGGATTGGATCATTCATTACTTTAGGCTATATTTTTGGCAATGTGCCTGTGGTCAAAGACAATTTCACGCATCTGATTTTCGGCATTATTATTATTAGTGTCTTGCCCGGGATTATTGGTTTTATTCGTGCCAAATTAAAGAAAAAATCAACCACTGAAGCTTAAGCAAAAAAGCGCAGCATCACGGGGAACATACACACCACCAACAACATGGCCGATCCTTTATATAAGAGATCGGCTTTTATTTGTTTGGACTCACCCGATAAAATGGCACGGCCAAAAGACATCCAGAACAGTGCCGTTGGCAATAACACCAGACTAAACACGGCAAAGACCAAAAAGAAATTGGTGGGATTATCCCAGGCTTCATAGGGAAAAATACCCGCAGCAAATAAGACCGCTTTCGGATTTTTCAAAGTAGAAAAAAACAATTGTTTAGGTCGAATCGAGGTAAAACGTTGATTATGTTTTTCTAAGTGCGAGCTTTTCCACAAATGAAAAGCCAACCAAAATACATAAACTGCACTGAGTGCATGTAAAAGATCAATCAGATAAGGCCAAGTCGGGGTACTGAGATGAATCAGGAGTGCCCATAAATTGATGGCATAGAAATACCCAAACAGTTCTGCGGGTACAAGTAAGCTGGTCTTCGCCAGACCTTGCTGATGTGCAGAGCTTGCGAGTAAAGCATTGGTTGGTCCCGGAATCATCAAGACAGCAATCATTGCTAATACAAACAGCCAACTCTCAATCATAGACATCCAACAACAGCATTAAAGATGCGCAATTTAGCCGAAAAAGAGCTGTTTCCTCAAGTCAAAGCCGAAAAAAACACTGAACCCATGGGGTAGAAAAGTGCATGGTAAAACGATAGTCCATTGTTTTATTGAAATTATTTTCGAAACATTTTGCTAAGATTTTAATCCTGCTGAAAGGATGAACCCTTCAGCAGGATGAATAAATGCGGCATTAATTCGTCTTATTTTGCACGGTAATCGCACATCCTTTGAATTTTGCAGCCTGTACAATCGCCTCTTGCTGACCCAAAAGTCTTGAAATTTCAGTTTTTTTGGTATTCGATGATTGTCCCATATTCACTGAAACGCTTGGACCAAAGCCCCAACCGCCACCATGACTCCATCCACCACCCAGACCTAGCCCCACGCCAACACCCGTGCGTTTCGCAGTAGGTACACCTTCATCTAAATGTTGCTGAATCCGATTATATTCCGCTTGTAACTGTTGGCAGTTCAAAGCTTGATACTGTGTAGGAGAGACATAAGTCGGTTTAACCGTTGTGGCACAGGCACTCAATAACAGCGTACTGCCCACTAAAAAAGCAATTGTGATCTTTTTCATGCTGAATCTCGCAGTTTATTATTCTCAATCTCATTGAACAATGATTGATAGGCCTGCGTCAATTTATGATCGTGTGCCAAATGAATCAAAGGTAAATTTTTGTGGTGAGATTCTTTCATCAGCACCGATGGGGGCAACATACTTTCTAGTACAGGAAGACCTTCATCCTTCAGCTCTTGCACCACTTCACGCGGAAGTTTGGCCTGCGCTTGGAACTGATTCACCACAATGCCTTCAATTTCCAAATGATCATTATGATCGTCTTGGGTTTCGAGCACATTTTCGATCAAAGTTTGCAATGCACGTTTAGAAAAGACATCACAATCAAACGGAATCAGGACTTTATTGGCTGCGATCAGTGCCGACAAAGTAAAGAAGTTAAAGGCTGGTGGTGTATCGATATAGACACGATCATATTTTCCGGCAAGCTGTTGTAACGCATCACGCAGTTTATAAATTTTATGTTTTGACTCTAAAGCATAAGCCAATGCCCCGAGGCTTGGGCTGGCTGGAATCACATCCAAATTTTTAAAAGGGGATTGGTGTACATAACTTTCTAAGCCTTTAGCTCGTCCTTTGAGGATCGAACCAATGGCACTGCCCAATAGACTTTTATTTTGAGTCGTTCCAAGCACTTCTTCAAAATAGTTTTCAATATTGGGTTCTAAAGCTGGTTTGTCTGCCGAATACGTTGCGTCATCGCCCAACACATACTGACTCGAATTCGCTTGCGGATCGAGATCAATCAGTAAGGTTCTTAGGCCTTGATATGCACTAATTGCCGCCAAATTCACTGCAATACTGGACTTACCGACACCACCTTTTTGATTAAATACCACACGTGTATGCATGAAATCCCCTCCCTCTTGTTATTTTTCCGCTATAGATAGCAGTGTAGCGCAGAACAATCGCTGTGCCGATGATTATGTCTAACAATTAGCCAAAGTTTGGTTTAATCATGACTAAATCTAAAATGGATATCATCGCGACCACCGCCAAGAATAAGCCCGCTCGGCGCTGTGTAAGTAAAATGCTGTCTTCTTTTTTATAAGCCTTCGACAAAGCGGACAACATCACTAAAAATAAAACCACTTTGGCATAAAACCATGTTTGCACATCAAAGTTTTTCATCACTAAAAGGACAATCCCGGTCAGTACAATCACCAGCATACTTAAATGCTGAAGAGCAACAAAAGCCGTTCGACCCGCTGGATTAGGCTGATTGCCTTGGACGCCTTTAAATAGCGTCATGGCACGCGCCAAAATCACGACACATGCTAAGCTGACCGCACTCATATGCACGATCTTAATCAATAATTGTGTTTCCATGACTGAATCTCTGCTTAGCTTTTCGGGGCATGTGCACAATTTGGACTAGAAGTGTCTTGTCCTTGCCACTCCTCGGGTAAAAAAGCATGTATAGCCAAAGCATGAATTTTACCAGGACTGAGTAAGTCTCCTGCTACCGCATAAATTTTTTGATGGCGCTGAACTAAACGTAATCCCGCAAAAATCTCACTCACCACGATCACTTTAAAATGTGATTCTTTACCTGGAAAATAGCCGCCATGACCAGAAGATTCATTCACGACTTCTAAATGTGATGGGGAAAGCTGTTGTAAGCGTTCAATCAATTGCTGCTCCAAGCTCATACCTGTCTCCAAAAATAATGATTCGTTCAGAGTATACCTGTTCCTTCAAGATGTTGAATGCATAAAACCCTTTCAGCTAGCATGAGGCACAACTTTTCACGAGCAAAAGTTAAAAAAATCTCAAGGCATCGTCTAAAACTGGCTTTATTTTATGCAATTAAACTCAGCTTTTTCATAAAGCTATTGACCCTGAACTTGCTTGCTGTATCATACAGCGCTATGCGGGAATAGCTCAGTTGGTAGAGCACAACCTTGCCAAGGTTGGGGTCGCGAGTTCGAGTCTCGTTTCCCGCTCCAAATTTTTTTCAGTGTAAGTTTTAGCAAAAACTGCTCAATACGCGGGAATAGCTCAGTTGGTAGAGCACAACCTTGCCAAGGTTGGGGTCGCGAGTTCGAGTCTCGTTTCCCGCTCCATTTTTTAGTGTAAGTTTTAGCAAAAACTGCTCAATACGCGGGAATAGCTCAGTTGGTAGAGCACAACCTTGCCAAGGTTGGGGTCGCGAGTTCGAGTCTCGTTTCCCGCTCCAGATTTAAAAAGCCCTGATCGAAAGATTGGGGCTTTTTATTGTTGATTTAATTGATATTTATTCATCTAATTAGAATTATTTACTAAAGCCTACTTATAAATTTTACTGCCCAGCTCTATATTCAGTGCCCAAAATGTGACCATTATGTGCCACACCGTATATAAATCACCTTAAATGACCTCAAACGCTACTCACTTACATACAATTTTAGACTGTTTAGATTTAAAATAGAGGCCTAAAAAATCGAATTTACCCCCCCAAAATTTGAACTTATTTCTTAAGTTTGTGACCAATCACTTTTCTAAAGTGACCATCGGTGACCAAAATTTTTACCTAAAAAAGCTCATTTTTAGATATTCATCTAAGTTTTAAATAAATCAATTCAAATTATCTAGATAAATTTTAACGATCGTTCAAATTTCATATCTACTTTGTGACCAATCAAGATTTCAAAGTGACCATCGGTGACCAAACTACTCTTCACTCGACTGATTATTAATATTTTTTTTAAAAATCAATAAATCTCCAACCTCTACCTCTAGTGCTGTGCAAATCTTATCAATTGTCTCAAAATCAATTCTGACAGACTCATCATTATAAAGTTTATGTAAAGTAGATTTATTAATTCCAGTGCTTCTAACCAGATCAGCAACTTTTAGCTTTCTTTCTGCCAACAAAACTGCCAAGTTTGAAATAATCATAAAATTTCCTAGTTAGATAATAAAAAGTACTTGCAAAGACATAAAAATATGATAATTTACGTTTTAGGGATAATTTTTCCTATTTAACTAGTAAAAAATCAGAGGCTTTTATTATGTCATATACCTATCTTACAGCCCAACAGCTGGCTGAAAAAATTCAGTACGACGCTCGTACTATTCGCAATCAACTTAAAGATAGCGTCTTCATTGAAGGTGTTCACTATATTCGTCCTTTTGGTGGACGCAAGATTCTCTTTGTCTGGGAGCGTATCGAAAAGGAAATGCTGAAATTTACAGGTTTAAGCATGGATGCTCTTCAATAATTGACTATAGAGGAACTATGAATATGGCTAGCATCCGCGAACGAAATGGAAGGCTCATTGCTGACTTCCGTTATATGGGTATTCGATGTAGAGAAACAACGAGCCTTGAAGATAATGCATACAACCGAAGAGTACTAAAGAAGCGTCTAGAACAACTGGAAGCGGAAATCACTTTAGGTACTTTTGAATATGAAAAATATTTTCCTAAAAGTAAAAAAATTGATGATTTCAAAGAAAAACGTAGTCAACAAATTGCAGTACAAACACAAGTGCCACTTTTCAAAGATTTTACAGCTTTGTGGTTTAAACAGAAACAAATTGAATGGAGAGGTTCTTATCAACAGAAAGTAGCGATTGTCATTAAAAATTACTTGTTACCTGCTTTTGGTAATCTTGTTTTAACAAAAATTAAGAAGTCAGACTTGCTGAACTTCCGTGCCTCTCTCGCCAAAGTGACACACGGAAAAAATCAAACAAGTCTGAAAGCATCTAGGATTAATCAAATCATGACGCCTTTACGTATGATACTCAATGATGCGGCTGAACGATACGAGTTTGAGTCGCCTTATAAAAATATTAATAATCTGAAAGAAAGTAAGATTGAAGTCACACCTTTTTCTCTGGAGGATGTACATAAAATTATCACCACGGTACGTGATGACTTCAAACCTTATTACATCATCCGCTTTTTTACGGGCATGCGTACTAGTGAAATTGATGGCCTTCAATGGAAGAATATTGACTTACCACGCCGTGAAATCCATATCAGAGAAGCGTTAGTAAATGGGAAACTTGGTGGAACCAAAACTTATGGTTCTGACCGTACCATCCAAATGAGTGATCGGGTTTATCAGGCCTTTCTGCAACAGAAAAGCTTAAATAATGGTAAATCCAGTTTTGTCTTCTGTAATCGTGATGGTGGGCCTCTCGATTATCGCTTGGTAAACAAGCGTGTCTGGCATCCCCTGCTACGCTTTTTAGGGCTAAAGCCCCGTCGTGCTTATCAAACACGTCATACCGCAGCAACTCTTTGGCTGTCGGCAGGAGAAAATCCGGAATGGATCGCACGCCAGCTGGGACATTCAACCACTGAAATGCTGTTTCGGGTCTATAGCCGCTACATTCCGAATGTTACACGTCGCGATGGTAGCGCTTTTGAAGCCATGCTAGAAAAAATCAATACAGAGGAGCTTGCACATGAATAGTAAGGCTTTCTTTGGCGGCGTAGTCGTTAGTCCAGAAGCAGATATGGTCGCGCGTGAACTCATCCACGAGTTACATATTCCCAAACTGCACAATCTGGCCTTTTTGCTGGAAATCAATAAATGTTTCGATGATCACCAAGCATTAAGACTCTGGCTACAGCGAATGCTAGATGATGGACAAGCCCATTACGATGATTTAGCCCAACAAGCCCGTATCCGGTTAATAAATCTAGCTCCCTGATCTAATAAATATACAAGGTCATCAAATTGATGACCTTAGCCCCTTATACCCATAAAAAGGTAAACCCATGCATAAAGATATTTCAATTTGGATGCCAATTTATATTGGCGACTTACAGGCAAAATTCGCACGAATGACTGTAGAACAGATCGGTGCAACACTGCTGTTAATGATGGATTTCTGGAAAAATGGTGCTATTCCTCATGACCTAGCGACTGTATGTAGTTGTGTCTGTACAATATAGTTGTAAACTAATGACTTAATAAAATCAATGATTTAAAAATTTCACACATTCCAATTTTTACATTAAAGTCTTAAACTTAGTTTAAGACTTTAATTTTCCATTTAACAATATAGTTTTAAACTAAAAATGCCTACTTGATCAGAGACCAATCTTCTTTTCCAACTTTGCTAAAAGCTTTAGTTCTTTAGGCTGTAAAGAATTCTGTTGATCAAGTAGTCTACCCCACATAACAATATCTGATTGTATACTGGCACAGATCCAAGCATTAGGGCTAGTGTCATTTTTCCGAATTACTTTAAAGCCCATATGTAGTGCTGCACAAATAAAGGCTCCATTTGACACATATGCATTATCAAAGTGGTTCAATTGACGGTGATAGTATTCAACGCTATGTTTAAATGTATAACTACCTAGATTATAGCGAGTAGCTTTTATTTTTTTCAGATGCTGTAGATACATACAGCATCGCTGGCATTCATCAAGCGCTTTTTTTAGACTTTCTCTATTCTTTTTAAAATTTTGAAGATATTCAGCTTTAGAGTCCTGAAACGTATACCGTTTATAAAAAGATTCATGGTATGAGTCAGAGTGGCCAAAGCCGTTATAGTCTAGTAGAGGTTCTTGCTCCAGAATTCTTTCAATATCAGCCAATGTAATTAAATGATTTAAAGAGTCTGATTTTTTTTGAAGTTGCGCCATTGCTAAAGCCCATGGCTTATTCACTTCTTTGAAAGAAATTACATCAAGTGCATCAGTTTGTGTTTTTGCTTGTTCACTTTTGACAAGTTCTTTGGCACGTTTTTTTGCTCTCTGAACAGATAATCCTGATGGGAAAACTAAGTTTTGCATAAGTGCTAACCTTATAGCTCGCCATTTTCATTGTGCAGCCCACAGAGATGGATCCGGAAATTTGAACAACTCCTATAAGTGATATTCTGCTCCTCAAATGATGTTATAAACATCAATATATGGAGTATTTTATGGCACGTAGACCAAGAAGAAATCATTCAAACGACTTTAAAGCTAAGGTAGCACTTGCTGCGATCAAAGCAGAAAAAACACTTGCTGAATTGAGTTCTGAGTTTGATGTTCATCAAAACCAAATTATTGACTGGAAAAATCAATTGATCTCAGCTTCCTCGCAAGCTTTCGATCAATCAAAAGCTCCATCAGAACCCCCCATTGATCTTAAAAAGTTACATGCAAAAATCGGTGAGCAGGCATTAGAAATTGATTTTTTAGAAGGTGTGTTGAAGAAACTGGGCCGCTTCAACCACAAAAGTTAATCGATCACTCACTTCAGATTTCAGTATCTAAACAGGCTAAGTTACTGAAAGTCTCTCGTGGTTGTTATTATTATCGCCCAAAACCTGTTAGCTCATCAGATCTGAAACTGATGCGATGTATTGATGAATTACATATGCAATATCCTTTTGCAGGCAGTCGTATGATGCGTGATTTGTTGAATCGTCAAGGGCATCATATAGGACGACGTCATACACGTACTTTAATGAAGAAAATGGGTATTCAGGCGTTATATTGCAAACCAAATTTAAGCCAGGCTAATCAAGCTCACCGTAAATATCCATATCTGCTCAAAGGGTTGGCTATTCTGCGCAGTAATCAAGTGTGGTCTACAGATATAACGTATATCCCTATGGCAAAAGGCTTTGTTGATTTATGTGCTGTGATTGATCGGCATAGCCGCAAGGTACTTGCGCATAGGGTATCGATTAGTATGGAGGTGGATTTTTGTATTTCGGCTTTAAATGAAGCAATTGAAAAATATGGATCACCTGAAATATTTAATACAGACCAAGGCAGTCAGTTCACCAGTGATGCATTTATTGATGTATTGAAATCAAATGGCATTCAAATCAGTATGGATGGTAAAGGTCGATGGATTGATAATGTGATGGTTGAACGATTATGGCGGAGCGTTAAATATGAAGAGGTGTATCTCAAAGCTTATAGCAGTGTCAAAGATGCGAAAAAGCAATTGAGTGCATATTTTGAGTTTTATAATTTGAAACGACCTCATTCGAGTCTAGACAAATTGACACCAAATGAGTTTTACTATGATCAGCTACCCCAACAAAACAAGGTGGCTTAACTAGAGCGGAATATCACTTATAAATACGCTTTTAGTTGTTCAAACAAGTGGGACCACCTCTCCACATCACCCTTATGGCATACAATAAGGATAGGAATATTCATCTCAAGACAAGAAATATACATTATCGCAAGGGGATATTCGCCAACTCAACTAAAATTGAGCGGTGGACTGACTAGCATAGTATCGATGCTTGATATCAAATTAATGTCCAAATAAGTAAATGTCAAAATATTTTTAGTACGGAATAAAAAAGAGCTCTTTTTAGATATGAAATTTTTTTTAAGTTTTTAATTTTTATTCAACTTTAGGTAGGGCGTGTATAGACTATGAAAGTAGTATCATTGCTTTTACAGCCTAGAGAATAGGTAAAAAAAGCTTGACCTATCCCAGAAGTTGAACAAGATTTCTCACATCTTCATTACGTGGAAATTCTTGAGATAAAATATTTGCAATACTTTTTGGATATTTATGAATTTTACCTTGAGATGCTACATTAATTGCATGAACCCATTGATCGTAAATGGTGCCGTTAGTAACTAGATCACTAGCATTTCCACCAGCTCTTAGCCATATAGTTTTTAATCTGTCAGCAAAAAGCTCCGCACATAGCTCTATAATTATTTCATTAATTTCATGGTGAGAGATAATCGTATTTCTTGTAGGAAAGCTTCTGGCCTCAAATAGTTTTAACTTAAGTCTTTCTGTCTTAGATAATAAGGCCTTAATATGTGGAATAGTTTCCTTAAATGTCTTGTCTCCACTCTTATAAGAAGAATAGATATCTTTTGCAATGTTTTTCCATTTGTTTTGGCTAATTATAATACCAATCATACTTGCCTGAATTTTCCAACTTCCATGGCTAAGTAGATATCTTGCAATTTCCTCATTTATAGAGCGCCATTGGATTAGTTGTATAATCGTATTTAAGGGTAAGGAGCTTTTTTGTTGAGCAAGTTGAATAATTTTTTGACTAAGTAATGATTCTGGTTGGCTAATATTTTTAACTGCTAGTAGAGTCAATATTTTTTCAGCTACAGAATGAAGTATTAAATTTTTTTGAGGGTTTTCAATATGTGACCATATTAAAGCTCTATTATCATAGTTTAAAAAAATATTAGAGATCTCGTCATCTATATGTAAAGTTTGAATTATTTTATTGAAAATTTTTTCTGGATTATTATTGCTAATAATTTTACTTAAAATATAGAGAATATAATATTCTTTTGTTTCTTTAGTTGGAAGAATTCTATTGTCGATGTCAAGACAGTTAAGCCATACTTTAAGCCAAATGTAATCCCCTAGGTCAATATTGTTTAATATTTTTTTATCTAATAAAATTCTATTTGTTACAAATTTTAAAATGCTGGTATTTTTATATTCAATGATAGCGTAAATTATCTCTGAATTAGGATAATTATCTACCAAGGTTTGTAAGCTCTGTGTGTTATTGAAAGTTAATTGATGTGTAAGAGATTCTTTAGCATCATAAAAGTATCCTGTGGCTAATGCATGTGCATGATACCAATTATTTTTCTTGCAAAAATCTAAGAAGTTTTTAGTAATATTTTCTTCTGAAAATTGAGAATTATCACACAACTTAACTTCAAAGGATTTTTTATCAGTAAGAATATTTTCTATAATTTGTGAAATGATAGGATTGGATAATAGTGATAAATATTCTGACGCTAACTCATTGGTTTTATTTATATTGTGACTAAATCCAGCTAAAACCATTTCACTCCACCATTTATAAGACTTTTCTTCACTGGCTGTTTTAAGGATAATTTCAATTTTTTCTAGATTGAAATTATTGCTTATACTTGAGATCATCCAATTGTATATATCAATGTTGTAGTTTAGGGGTAAAGGTATATTGGCAAGAGTAAACAATTGATCAATATCTAAATTATTTATATCTTTATTTATAAAATCTGTAGCTTCCTCTACTAATTTTATGATTAGTGGATTTTCATCCTTACCTGTTGATAAACTAGCTCTTAATAGTTTAATAGAGTTTGGTATGTTCGGATTTTTTTTGTACTCCTGATAATTATTTATTATTTTCTCTACAATTCTTAATTCATTTAAGTTGTTATAGTCACAAATTAGTTCTTTAAAAAATAAAAAACCTTCACTTTGTTTGTTCAGTAGAAATTCTGAAATGTTTTTTCTGTTTGGTATACTATGACTTTTAACTTTACTAAATCTATCTGTCCAAGAAAGCTCATAGTTACCTAATACACAGTATAATATTGGGTTTAACAAAGATGTTGTATCCTGCTCTTTAAATACACAATGCAGAGATAAGTTTTGACGTGCTTTTGGCCATAAAGACTTCCATAAAAAACTCATAATATTGGGCCATTGCTCAAAATTGTTCGTTAAACATACAGAGTTTGAGTCTATTAATGTATTTAAAATAGTTAAACATTCATCATGGGGTAAAGAAAAATTTAAGATATTTTTACCCATTAATTGATTGAGTACCGTATCAATTTCTTCTTGTTCCAGTAGATGAGTGATGGGCCAGATTGCGACGTTACTTTTTACTGAGCCAGATCTTGTTTGCTTTAAATCTGGTGTTGTATACCAAATAGCGAAATAGGTATCTATAGTTCCACAATTAAGGGTATATTCCCAGCTTGAAGGTTGGCTGGGGAGGATATCTGTTAGACTAACTAATTCTATAGGAAATTCAATATCAGTTTCAGATATTAGTTTATGACCTCGAGAAGTATATCCAAATACTAAATACTTAGGCCAAGCCATTTTATCCATTATTATTAACCATAAATCCAAACTATAGGTGAGGTTAAATCAGCACTTCTTTCAGGATTATCTGGAGAAATAATCCATCCCTGATTTTCAGGACCATTATCTACAAAAGTATTTTGTGATCTTTTATCTAAAGCTCTGCCTAGTGAAGATAAACCCCATATAGAGATTCTATCTTGTTCCCAATTAGAATGTAAAAATTGATTTAATAATGGTAATTCTTTTTCAAAAATTTCTTTAGGTGTAGTAGTGCTAGTTGAGTTAGATATCTGATCATAACAAGATAAGACAATTGCAAGTTTAGGTTTTGAAATTCTTTTACTTCTTTTCAAATTACAAACATGAAGTATGATTTGAAATAGTTCAATCCACCAAATGTTAGCATCAACACTATCTGTTTCCTCTTGTTTTGTCTTTCCTTTTTTTATTACATCTCGATTTGTTAATAGATCCTCAATTTTATGTTTATATTTAGTTTCATCATTCAGGCGAATAAATACCATCCAACCATTTGCATTGATTAAAGTTTCGGCCCATTTTTCATTTACTGATCTACTTTCAAAAATATGGGTCAACTGTTCACCAGCATAATCGAACCAAGTAAGATCTACTTCTTTTTCATTTTTTATGACTAAAGGTAATGATACATTCGCAAACTGAGAAGATGTTGTTCTTTGAGGATTATTACCTTCAGCTAATCTTTCTAGAGCTTCTTGAAAGATATCAAGATTTTCTGGAGTATTACGTATAGCAATTTGTTGCTCTACGCCTCGAGTTAAT
Source organism: Acinetobacter sp. TYF_19 (assembly GCF_043105125.1). Classification (NCBI taxonomy): domain Bacteria; kingdom Pseudomonadati; phylum Pseudomonadota; class Gammaproteobacteria; order Moraxellales; family Moraxellaceae; genus Acinetobacter; species Acinetobacter sp. TYF_19. The sequence goes on along the minus strand of NZ_JBICLH010000037.1, from coordinate 3,932 downwards.
CTTCCATATAGTTGAGCTGAATAAACAGTTTTACCGCTATTTGGCTTTCCTAATACCATAATAGAATTAGTTTTATCCATGGCTTCCTCTAAAAGACTCAAATATAGAATTACCAATAATATGATCAGTGATTTCTGTATGTTCTACTGAAATATTTGAAATTAATTCATTAATTATAGTAAACATTTCATCTGGTTGTGTTATTGAACAAGAATGGTTAGACGTTGAGCAGAAGTTGATTGAGTTAAGATTACGAGTAATTAAATCACGAATAGTTTTCGGGATATTATTGTTTTCTTCAGCTTTAGTCCAAACTAAAGCAATATGTTTTGCATAATGATAGTCTTTTAATCGATCAAAAATACTTGAAATATCATTTCTAGTACTTCCACGGATTCTAGCATCTTTGTGTGAAAGTTTTTCTGAATCAGAAGTTATAATGAGTAAGTCTGAATGAGTTATTACCCAATTAGCACCTTGAGCTAAATTAGGATTAGCTGCCCATTGATTGAACCATTCCCCTGGAGCATCTATAAATATAACATCTCGAATGACATCGTTTTCATTTCTAAAAGATAGATGTAAAAAACCAGGTGTTCTCGCATCCCCCCGTGGTGTGCGAGGAGGAAAGTCTGGTGAGGATAAGGGAGAGGCGAATCTAGAGTTTTTTGCTAGGGCTTCCCATGATTCAAGAGTATAACTTGCCCAAAAATCCCCAAATTTTAATTTTTTACCACTTAAAATCTGTAAATACAGTGAGAGTAGGATTGTAGATTTACCAGCTTCTGCTGGACCTACGATACCAATAATTAAAGGTTTCCTAACATCAGATAATTTTTGTAGACCTTTAAAACCTAGATGTGTTCCACTCCAAAAAACTTTATAAGCAGATTTAGACGTATCCTCCACCAATTGTCCATCGGTCTCATCAGATTTAATAAAATCTTCACAATCAGTCATATGAAGATAGCCTTTTTCACAGCTGATACCATCTGCGATACCACATTCTGGATTATTACATTTATACATTTTTATTCCTAAAATCTATAAACTTGCTCTTGTCTATAAATGGCTTTGGCTAAATCTGGTAAAGAGATTTCTTCAATTTGTATAATGCATTGATTTTTTAAATTTTCTAAATCAATATCAGTTTTAAATGCTGAAATGACAAGATCTCTTATATTCAAGAAATTTTGATTCGAAGAAAGTTCAAGATTATTAAAGATATCTTTAGTCAAAAGCTCCTCTTTACTTTCTCTAATTTTTGTTAGGATATCAATTAATGGATACTTTGTATCATAATTAGCATTTCCTGTTTGATTAATTGATTCAGCTAAAATATAAGTTGAACTAACAGGAGCAGGATATCCTTTAATGAGTTGTAATAAATCGATTGCCATTACTAATGGATTAAGTAAAGGATCGATTTCTCGATAGCTTTTAAAAAAACTTTGTGAATACTTTGCTTCATACCACCAGAGTATATTTAATTGCTCATTTTGATATTCAAAAGGACTTTTTAATGCTGAGGTAACAGAATTTATCTGATCATTCAATTCTTTAAATGTATCTGTAAAATTCTTTGCAACTTTTTCAGCAGAAACTTCAACTTCACCGTCAGCTTGAAAAATTTCAGACTTAAAAGTTTTATTTTTTAATCCTTTAATATCTACACTTTCTGTATAAGTAGAATAAGAATAAATATTAAGTTTTTTGTTCCATTCAACAACTAACTCTTTACTTAGAATTAAATGAGGGTTATGAACAGATAAATATGGCCAAATATCAACTACGTTTAATGCTAACATAGATGCATAGCTATTATTCTTTTCTGCAAGTTTCACACATGCATATAGAACCATTGCTGTAAGTAATCTATGGGGCTTCTCATCAGGATAAATAAAACCAACATTTGTCCAATACTCTTCCAATGTAGAATATGCGGATTGCATTGCCACGTTTGTCTCAAAAAAAGACTCTTTAATTAAAGAATGAAATCCATCAATTAAGAGATTTGGCTCCATATCATTTGCAAACTTTTCAGCCGCAGCATTTACTTTATCAAAGCGATCATCACTTTCAGTAATTTGTTTATCAATGCAACCAGCTTTATTTAAAGCTTCTAAAAAACTCATACTCATTAGATAATTCCTTTTAATTTATATGTTTGATAAGTGATTGATTTTTAGGAAAATCTATTAAAATGTTTTTAATTAAATCATCAATAGTAACATTTGCCCCATTAGTTGCTTTATGTATCAACTCAAACCAGAGGTCAGAAATATTTGAGATATTAGAAATATCTGAAGGTTTACCGCCTGATTTAACCCAAATACTTCTTATACTATTTACATCATAATATAAAGTTGATAACTCATTAATTAGACCTTTGTTAGATAAGGCAGAAACTTCAGGAATAAGTTCATTTATTTCTTGATTGTCTAGAATTAAATCAGAACAATTTATTAAAAGTTTGATCAAGCATTCAGCTGCGGCTCGCGATGCAAAATGTCTATACGTATCATCTTTAAAAGTATCACCGTAATCTGAAACAGCTTTGGAAATTATGATAGGAATATCTAATATTTCGCCTAAGGCTGCTAATCCACTTGCCTCCATATCTATCCCTAAGACTTTACGCATATCTCGATCAGCTAAGTAATTGAATATATTCTCATCTTCTTTCACAGTACTTCCAGTTGCCATAGGGGCAATATGGAGTGAAAAATCAGGATCATTGGGGAGACCAAAAAGATATTCTTCTTTTAATGTTGCTGCTTCCTTTAAACCTTCATCAGTTAAATTAAATCCCTGTAGTGTAATCCAGTTACGCTTTTTTAAACGTTTAATTACTTCAGAGAAGCTAGGACAATACGTCTTAAATATTTCATTATCAGTTGGTTGGATTCCTTCAAATAGCTGTAAAATAAGCCATCTTTCTTGATAGTCTAATGAGTATAGGGGTCTAAATTTTAACCATTTTTCTTCTTCAAGCTTAAAGCTTTGCATTCTCTGTAAAATTTTAGGATTAGGTCTAAATTGGAGTTGATCTCCTTGAAAACTCTCGACACCTCCAATAACGACTGATTTACCAGCATCATATGACCATAATCTATCGGCAAATATAACGTCACCAAGATGAACTTTTCCTCTTCTTCCTGCACAAATACCCGTCATACAGATGCACTTTATTCTATTTTTTTCTTGTTGTAGTAAAGAGGTGGTTGCAGCAATTGCTTGCTCTCGGCCCATAAAGTTTTGCCAAGTAGCCATTAGAGATAAAGTGCCTGATGCACTTGCTATCTTTGCTTTAGCAACAGTCCATCCATCAACGACCTCTTCTTTCCAAGAGGTTTCACCACCTAATGTTTTTAGTAAGGCATTGTATTCATCGCGTAAGGCACAAATAATAAGTACATCAGTCATATTTAATAATTGTATTGCATGAAATACTAAATCATATAACAAAATCACTTTTCTTAAAACAATATTTATAGTTTTTCTTCGGGAGAAATATGTAACTAACTTTTTGATTATTTTAATAAAAAAATTAAGAATAATATGATTGTCGGACTTCGTTAGTTGATTTGCCGTGCTCTTAAATATTCTTGTTTTTTAAGATAAAGCGGGTTCTAAAGAGATTAAATGTATGGCATAAGTTTAATTAAGAGTGAAAAATCTTTTTAAATTTCTAAAACTGTCAAGGAACCACCAAAGACAGCACCTGTATCAATGAAAAAACAGTTCTGATGCTGAACAGGTTCTTTAACTACGGTATGTCCCAAATAGATCTGATGTGTGCTGAAAAAACAGGAGGTTTTAACTTGGTAAACTAAACACACTCATCAGGAGTTTACCATGAGCAAGAAACACAAGACTTACACCACAGAATTTAAAGCTGAAGCCATCAAATTAATTGAAGCCAATCAAGG
>NZ_JBICLH010000036.1:0-7125 GCF_043105125.1 Acinetobacter sp. TYF_19 | reverse complement strand
CCTTAAATTTAGCTCAATTAGGGGCGCTTTGCATTTCCAATCTTTGTGCAACAAAGCCCCTAAGAATGGGAAAATATACTCAACTACTTTTTGCGTAGCCCATAAACCAATTTCTTGGTGATGTTGATGTGGAGCTAAATATGGCATCAATTTGCTAATTTTATGCCCAGTATTTGTAGATATCTGAATTTGCTGCTGTAACAGCAATAATTCCTTTTCTGACAAATAACTAAAATCATTTAGTTCGATAAAGTTTTTTATATATTCTGTATTTACTGGGTTAATGCGTCTACTTAAATTAGTACCCGCAATCCAATCATAAATAAAAGCTTTTTCTGCAGCAGAGAAAACTCCAAACATTTTCCCATCTTCATCATTGATCATTTTCCAAAATCGGCTATGTTCAGGATTTTCGTTAAGCTTAATCCATCCTATTTTTGTTAGCTCAAGAATGAATTCCTCAACCTGATCTTCTTCTGATAGCCATGAATTTACAGACTTATTCTTAAACTTGCATTTCTCATTATGCATGTGCTTTCCAACCAAAGCTTTGCTCTTGAAAATGTCCAGAACCACTTGCTCAGTATTTAGGTTCTTTATTATTTGAACTGAGCTAACTCCCCGATTATTCAACAAAAAGCCTATCTTTAATTTACGAATAAATTCGGATTGATTTGGGTAACGTTTGGCTAAAGACATGACCGCATTTGTAGCTAAATGAGCATGTCCATTATCAAAGTTATCAATTGTAATGTGTAGGTTAAAATATTTGGAATCAATACCTAACTCTTTAAGTTCATAATTTGTAATCAGTAAATGAAGTGGTAGTTGTTCGTATCCAAAATTAAAACCTGCAATCTCGGGTATAAAATCTGATGGAGCATAAGCTAAAGCTAATTGTATTGCTGACTGGTGATAATATTCATCAGGCAAATTCATTGAAAATTGATGAAGACCAAGTGATAGAAGTAATTTATTGAAAAGTTTTACATGGTTACTTTGACTGGAACCTAACCCCAACTCCTCAACATATATCTGTATAAAGTCTCTAAAAGCTGGATCATTCCAGTACTGTGTAAAGCTATAAAGCCAAGCCCCGTCTACACGTTTGGTCGGTGCTACTTTGTATAAAAACTCATAAGCTTTACTTGTAGTTCCAAAAAACTCCCTTGCACTCCCATTTTCACGCCTTTCTAAGTACTCTTTGTAATGCAAGCATTGTGTTTTATTTTGTTTCTGCATCCAGACTGCCAATTGATCAACATTAGTAGGAAAATCAGAGAAATCACTATCCAAATGAAGTATTTCGTTTTCTAGGAAATGAAAAGCTTTCAACTCTTTTGCAGAACGCGACACTGATGGATCTAAGAAAAATTGTGTTATTTCAAAATATTTCTGATGGGCATCGGTTATTAAATTTAAAATTCTCTCTTTTACTGCAGTAGGCATTATAATTCTCTCGCGGTAAATAACTTATACCAACATAATTGACACTTGTACTTAATTAATTAACAACTTTGAAAAGAAACGTTAATAAATGTAACCTCATAAATTAATTAGCAACACAATTTAACATTTTAATTAAATATTTATACTTTTAAAAATAAGTAAAACCTTAATATTTGTGATACCCATCACATTACTTCTCAATTTAATTAATAAATATTTAAAAAATAAATCTCTTAAAAAGCACTCTCTAGAGTCAAAGAAAGTAAATTCAGCACTAATCAAAAAATTAAAAAAACTTAAATCAAATAATTATATAGAGCATACTGACTTGCTTAAGAAAGGTGGATCTAAAACCAAGAAACAAATGTTGGCACATTTTTCTATGTAATACTCTATAAAAACAAATTCTTCTCTTATAAAACAGATATCAAATCAAAAACTTAATTCTTAATTCTTAATTCTTAATTCTTAATTCTTAATTCTTAATTCTTAATTCTTATCTATATATGAATATCTTTAAAAATTAATAAAAATATTAATGTTAACCGTTTGTAATATATCAAATATATATATTCATTAGTTATCAATACTTAACACTGCAAACTAAACACAATTTAACTAAAAAATTAAAATGTAACATCTTGAATATTTTACAACCATGTAATCATGCTATTAATAATATATCTACCAATTAATTAATGTAGATTAATTCTAATCTTATGAGGTTCAATAAAATGACTAATCAAAATCAGCAGAAGGATAATAAACGTCAGCAAAACCAGCAAGATGACAAGCAAAGTCAGCAAAATCAGCAGGGCGACAAGCAACGTCAGCAAAACCAGCAAGATGACAAGCAAAACCAACAGCGAAAATAGTAGTTAGGTTAATAAAGCAAAAATACTAGAATTCTTTCATTAGTTTAATAGAGTTGGAGTTCATTATGACTATCAATGACCATCAAGACGAAAACCCAATCAAGCATGATTGGCGTACAGATTATTCAAACCGCCCATATTACGGCGATATCCAAAGAGAACTTCCTGATGTGGATTATGACCGTGATCTTCGTTCAGCCTATGAACTAGGTCAGCATGCCCGTAATGAGCGTGGTACTGATGCACGATTTGAAGATTCCGAAAGTGATTTGAAAGTAAAATGGGAAGAACTAAAGGCTGAATCACGCTTAAAGTGGGAACAAGCCAAACATGCGATTAAAGATGCATGGGACAAAATGTAAGCCAATATAATGATAATGAGCCTTTTAGGCTCATCATCAGCACATCTAAATAATAATTAAATAGGTGTAAAATGGACTTTATAAAAATACTATTAGCTGATACTACATTTACTTTTGCAGCAGAAATTGTACTTCGTAGTGTCTTGATGTACTTCCTGATTATCTTAGTTTTAAGATTTTCTGGTAAACGTGGTGTTAGGCAACTTTCCATCTTTGAAATCGCAATTATTCTTAGTTTAGGATCTGCTGCTGGCGATGCTATGTTCTATGAAGAAGTTCCTATCATTCATGCTGTCATCGTTTTTGCAGTAATTATGGCTTTGTATCGCTTAACAACTTACTTAATGATGAAATCCGATGCTTTTGAGACCGTATTGGAAGGTCGACCTATATACATCGTCAAAAATGGTTTACTGATTGTTGAGGATATTAAGCAAGAAAAGTATTCATATGATGAGTTCTTTGCTGAAATGCGCCAAAAGAAGATAGAGCATCTTGGACAAGTTAAAATGGCACTGCTTGAGACTGATGGCTGCCTAAGCGTGATCCCATATTCTAAAGAAAATATAAAATGGGGCCTTCCTCTATTTCCCGATGAATACCAAATCGCAGATCATCACAATGTAGATCACTTTTATTCTTGTATGTTGTGTGGTCAAACCCAACATTTAAATCATTTAAATGAAGAATGTCCACGCTGTCAAAATACCAAATGGGCTAAATCCTGTTTGTATTGCGAGGAATATAAAAATTAATAAGCTTTTGTTTTGACTTAGATTAATTCAATATTATTTAAAATGAATAGTTTAAGCGAACAAAAAATACACATTTCTTTACCTTACTCAAAGAGTAAATACTTAAAGTTTATATGGGTATCTTTGATCCAAAAAAGAGTTTTCTTGCAAGTAACTCATATTCGATTGTAGATAACCTATTAAATTGTATAAGCACAAAATATCCGTCAACAAATAAGCCATTAACTTACGTGAAAATAAATACTTATTTTCATAAAACGTTATAAAGCAAATGTATAAGAGAATGTGATATGAAAGAACCAAATACACCAAAAATCGACCAGCTTTCTGAGGAAGCATACGTGGATCCTATAGGTAAAACTCTTACCACTTCTTTAGGTGTTCCCGTAGCTGATAATCAAAATAGTCTAAAAATTAATGAGAAAGGCCCTACTCTTCTCGAGGACTTTCTTCTAAGGGATAAACTTATTCATTTTGATCGTGAGCGTATTCCAGAACGTGTTGTACATGCTCGGGGGGTCGGTGCTCATGGTTACTTTCAAGCTTATACCGGTAATGAAAAATGGACTAAAGCTAAGTTCCTAACGGACACAAATAATCAAACCCCTATCTTTGTCCGTATTTCTACAGTTCAAGGTGGGCGAGGTTCGGCTGATGTCGTTCGAGATGTACGAGGTTTTTCTATAAAATTTTATACTGAAGAAGGAAATTATGATTTGGTGGGGAATAATATCCCTGTCTTCTTCATTCAGGATGCTATTAAATTTCCGGACTTTGTTCATGCAGTAAAACCAGAAGATGCCAATGAAGTTCCAACTGGTCAATCTGCCCATGATACTTTCTGGGATTTTATTTCTTTAAACACCGAAGCATCACATATGACTACTTGGATAATGTCTGATAGAGCAATTCCAAGAAATCTACGCTCTATACAAGGTTTTGGTGTTCATACATTTAGATTGATTAATAAGAATAATGAAGCATTCTTAGTGAAATTCCATTGGACTCCAAAGCAAGGGGTAGCTCAAGTCGTCTGGGATGAAGCCCTAAAAATTAATGGCAAAGATCCCGATTTTCACAGACGTGATCTGTGGGATGCTATTGAGCGTGGCAATTACCCGGAATGGGAATTAGGCGCACAAATTTTCTCTGAAGAAGATGCAAAACAATGGGACTTTGATGTCTTAGATGCTACAAAATTAATCCCAGAAGAACTTGTACCAGTCACTCCACTAGGTAAATTTGTTTTAAACAAAAATACAGATGATTTTTTCGCAGAAACAGAACAAGTTGCTTTTAGTCCTGCAAATATTGTCTCAGGTATAGATTTTAGTAACGATCCCCTTTTACAAGGACGGCTGTTTAGCTATACGGATACTCACTTACACAGACTAGGTACGGTAAATTTTAATCAAATTCCAATTAACAAACCCGTTTGTCCTTTTCATACGAATAGACGAGGTGGTTATGCTAATCACGAAGTTTATAAAGGAAAGGCAAATTATGAACCTAATTCTGTTGATGAAAATTGGCCAAGAGAATCACCTAATGACGGTGGTGCCTTCAAGACACATCCTGAAGAAGTACAAGGCAGCAAACTAAGAGTTCGACCAGAAAGTTTCGCTGATCATTTCTCGCAAGCCACAATGCACTACCATAGTTTGGAAAAATATGAACAACAGCATATTAAGGATGCATATTCTTTTGAATTATCTAAGGTTAAATCGGAAGATATCCGCAGACGTGTAGTTTACGCTGTCTTAGCTAATATTGACTTGGACTTAGCTGAATATGTTGCCAAAGAGTTAGGTATTAAAACTCCCCCTAAACAGCAAGATAGTCTGCACCAGCCCGCAATTGCATCTTCGAAAAGATTAAGTACCTCATCTTTTCCTGCATCTGATATTAAACAGCGAAAAATTGCCTTGCTCGTTCATGACGATGTAAATGCATCATCAATAGATGATATTAAAATATGGGCTGAAGCAGAAAAAGCTATTGTGGAAACTTTAGCACCGAAAGCAGCCCCTGTTAAATCTAGTGATGGCAATGAAATACCAGTAGATGGGAGACAAAATGGCGAGCCTTCAGTGACTTATGATGCCGTAATCGTGGTTGATGGGAATAATTTAGAAGTATTTAAGGCTGATGGAGTTTCTAAACATTATGTATTAGAGACATATAAGCATCTCAAACCTATTGTTTTCCTCGGTGATAAATGCGCTTTAATAGATGAGTTTCAGCTCAGTAAGGATGCAGCTCTATTCTCTACTCAAAATTTTAAAGAGATCCAAGATCAATTTAAACAAGCTATTCAAAATCACCGTTTGTGGGATAGAGAAAAAGTTGTCGCAGCTATTCCAGCATGAATTTATTTGAGATTAAAAGTAGTGTAAGCATTTGATTTCAAAAAGCCCTCGACGAGGGCTTTTTGATCTACTTTTGCTCTTTAAGCGGGTTCTCGGGCTCTTCATTAGGTTTTTTTTGGGGATCCGGATTCTGATAGGTTTTCTGATCACCCTTGTCATCGTTTGATTCTTTTTGAGGATTGGACTCTTGCGTTTGTTTATTAGTCATAGCGATTCCATCACCAGTATAGCTTATATAAATAAATATGACTTGTAGAGCTGAGTATCAATTATAGATATGTAAAACTCACTGTTTTTAGGTTTAATACTGCAAATTCTTATGTGAGCACTGCGTTGACGATACTAAATTGTTTTGAAATCATTTTATTCTTAGTTGGGTTATTATTTGAGCGATGATTACAAAGAATAAAAAGGGATAAGTCTATGTGCGCAAACTTTGAAGCTATCAGAAAGAATCGTGCTTTTCTCCTAGATCTCCCTGAGCCTGATCAGTTGGAGTTCCCTGAAGACATTTTCCCGAACTATCCTTCACCTTTGATCTTTTCCAATGACGGCAAGATCGAATGGAGATCAGTTAATTTTGGAATGATTCCCAAATGGGCCAAGGAAAAGAATTTCGGCAAGTACACATACAATGCCCGGACTGAGACGGTCGCTGAGAAACCCAGTTTTAGGGAAGCTTGGCATAAGTCTCAGTTTGGCTTGATTCCAGTCGAAACCATCTTTGAACCTAAATATATTGACGGGAAATCTCACTGGTATGGGATTGCTCGTGAAGATGGCATGCCCTTTACAGTGGCGGCCATATACGAGAATGCTGTCATCAATGGAGAGCAAATCCGATCGATGAGTATGCTCACTATCAATGCTGATAAACACCCTTTCATGAAGCAATTCCATAAGCCTAAAGATGAGAAGCGTTCGATCATCGTAATCCCTGATGAATACCGCAAAGAATGGCTGAATTGCAGCTTTAAAGAGGCGCATGAATTCTTCTTTGAAATGCAGGATGAGTACATCTCCTTCCCTAAATCCCGCTTATCCGAAAATGGTGCTCAACCTAATTTAATTTGAAGGTGCATTGATTATCCACAGCTTTTAAATTTGAAATTTAATTTGCCACCGACTATCCTAAAAAAAGAGTTCAGTTCCAAACACGCCTCGTAGCGTAGGAGTCAAACATGTCAAAGAAACTACCGATCTATTTCTCGGATGACGTCTGGTCATTCCTTCAAACACTTATGGGCCCAGATGGCGCTCCAAGTCCTACAGTCAATACTGTATTTGAAAAAATACAAAAAGAGCATGAGCTAGG
>NZ_JBICLH010000035.1:0-13081 GCF_043105125.1 Acinetobacter sp. TYF_19 | reverse complement strand
TTCAAACAAAATCTGAAAAATGTGCTCTTATGCCCGTTTAAATAATTTTAGAGCCGTGTAGTACCAGCAGAATCTATAGTATCTACGTCTTTCTTGCTAGATGACGCCGAGATCACCAAGGCAATGCCTGCCAGAATAATCGTCGCAGAAATAATGATTCGGAAACTCAACGCTTCCCCAATAAACAATGCCCCACCCAGAATCGCCAAAGATGGCACGGACAATTGCACGCTACTGGCCGTCACCCGGTCAATCTGCTTCACAATGCCATACCAAAGCACATATGCCCCACTCGATGCTAAACCACCAGATAAGAGTGCCAACAGCATACCTTTTGGGTTAATAAAACTCTGTGTGTAAAAAAATAAATAGACCAAGACAACAAAAGGAATCGCCACTACAAAATTTGCCAAGCTACTGGCCAGTGGATTATGCATATTTTTACCTGCGATGCTATACATCGCCCAACCTATGCCTGAAAGCACCATCAATGCAGCATAACCCAAAGGGGGTGCCGAAGCCCCTGGAAGCAATAAAATCAAAAGACCTAAAATAGCAATCGATAACCCCAACCCGCGTCGCAAATTTATTTTTTCACCATTACACAGGCCATAACCGACCATAGTTAATTGAACTGTCTCAAATAGGAGTAATGCACCTACACCCGCATCGATATGCAAATAGGCCAGCGAAAAAGCCACAATATATAAGGCAAGAAAAAATCCGTTTTTTACACTCCACTCTATTTTGGCCTTATGAGTAGAGAGCATATACAGTAGAAATAACACCATTGCACCGCTACAGACCCGAAGTAAGCTAAAACTCATCGGATCAATCTGCTGCTCAGCCAACGCTAAACGACATAGCACCGAATTGGCTGCAAAGGCCAACATTGCAATGGAAATTTTAAGCAGCATGTTTGAGCATCCTTATTCAACAGCTTGCTTTAGATATATCGAATATATCTTATTAAATCTAGAGAGTTTTGCTCATGAAATTTATCAGTAATATCAATGTACAACTCAGATGATTCAACCTGAATACCTGATTATTTCGCATCATCTGGTGAAAATAAAGCAATCACATCTGCTTCCGTGAGCTGCTCTGTAGAATACTTAAATTGGTAAAAATCAGGCTTATTATCAATATAAATTTCTGTTGTAAGCTTTAAATCTTTTGGCTGTTCTTCCATCGCAAATACATTGATATTGCAATAGCCGCCGTCCTGAGTTCGCCAAAAAAGCGACGTGCCACATTCGCTACAAAAACCACGCTCTCCCCAATCCGATGACTTGAATAATTTTAAATATTCTTGATTGTCAAACTTTAAACTATTGGGTTCGACATCAATACTCATGAGTACCCCGCTCGACTGCTGGCGGCACATCGAACAATGACAAGCATGCACATCATGATTTTTGAGTGCGGCTTGGAACTTAGTTTTACCGCATAAACAGGACACGTTCATTGTGAGTTCCTTCTTCATGTGAAGACTGTATAAAATTACTAAAACCTTGTTTATCTTATATATAAATAAAAAACAAAGAGTGTATAAATTTTGTGCACCACATTAAAACAATGCTCACGTTTAGGTTACTCAGTTCTATCAACACTCAAATCATCAAAATGAATACGCTTACACTTTTTACATGCAATCCGTTCGCAACATCATCTCAATCCGTGATTACGATTTCGTTGATTTTGTACTGATCAATCCAATGCTCAATATTGACGAAAAGACTGAATTTTGCTTAATTGGACAACAAGTTCCAAAAAGGAACTCATAGATAAATATAGGAATGAACAAGATGAATCCCAAAGAAATGACAGGACTACAACTCTTAGAAGCCATGTGTGCAGGAAAAATTCCACCAGCAAGTATCAGTGAAACTATTCCCATGCAGCCTTTTGAAGTTTCTGAAGGAAAAATTAGCTTTAAAGCAAAAGCGGATCACCGCCATTTAAATCCGCTTGGTGGCGTGCATGGTGGCTTTGCAGCAACAGTACTCGACTCAGTAACAGGTTGCGCTGTACATACTATGCTTGAAGCAGGTGTTGGCTATGGCACCATTGATCTGAATACTAAAATGTGCCGACCGATTCCAAGAGACAAAGAACTGCTTGCCATCGGCAGCGTGATCAACATCAGTAAGAACTTAGGTATTTCTGAAGGTAAAATTGTAGATGAAGACGGTAAACTCTACGCCCATGCCACAGCCACCTGTATGATTATTCGTTCCTAAAAACGAAAGGCACTGATAAATTTCAGTGCCTTTTTTACGCCAAATTAAACTTTACTTCAGCATGACAGATCAAATTGCGGTTTTAAACGTCTTCAGCGTCTGCAATTTTGAGGCATCAGGACGCTCAGCCCCTTTATAAATACAGTAATATTTAAATGCGCTGTCTAAACTCACGTCTAAACTTTTGCCTTCAGCAGCAGACCAGACTTTTGAACGATTATTACCTGATAAAGCACTGCCTGACAACTGATACAAATACAGATCATGTTCTCGCTGCACAGTCTTTTTAAGAGTACTGGTTGACTGTTCGGAAAGGAGCTGACAAGGACTGTTGACCAGCCAACGCTCACTAAACCAAAGTTGTAATAAATCACCCAAATACAAGTCCGTATAACCGACAGGCCAAACATCAATATAGGCTGACTCTACAGGGGTATAGTATTGTTCAGGATTTGAAATAATAGAAAGATACTGATCTTGATAATCAGCTAGGTTTGCAAAAATATCGGAAATAGTAAGCGTATTCATTCGCTTTCTCCTGTTTAGCCATTTTAGTGCTGGCAAGTTGGTTATAAATCCACACTGTTTAAGTTTTCACTTAAACGCTCTGTTGTTAAAGTCAGACTATCAACGACTTTCCCACATTGCAAGAACTTCAATACGATTTTTTTTGAAAATGATTTTTTTGTTCAAATAAAAAGCATCCAATATAAAAATGACAGCAACATGACATTTTAGACTTGACCCACTATGAAATGTCCTTATAATCGCATGCAGATTCTCCAATAGCTCAGTCGGTAGAGCGACGGACTGTTAATCCGCAGGTCCCTGGTTCGAGCCCAGGTTGGAGAGCCAAATTCAAGAAAGCCCACACTATAAGTCGTGGGCTTTCTTCTTTTCTACACATTAAAAGTTTTACCGCTTAAGGTGTAAACCCTCCAGCTAAGTTCAACAGAAAGCCAGAACTAAACTATTCTCGAAAAATAACTTATCTTAAAAACACTAAAAAATGATTCACAAGAAAAATCATGAGCACATTTAAAACACATGTGGATGTTCGTCCAGATCACAGCAACTGAAATGAAAAAATGGAAAGGGCAAAAAGATTGGGAATACCAGCTTAGTTTTAGTGATCCTGCTTATAAAGATATTTCTACTGGATGTAATCATTATGAGTAAAATGACAGATTATTTTTAATTTTTATTCACCCACCACAGCCAATCATTAAAAATATTTTTTAAGAAAATAGATCTTTCCACCCAATTAAGTCATGTCTCTGAGACTTTGCGAAATACTCTTTCTGATGTAACCATTTTTCATGATGTGCAATGGTGGAACGTGGAAGATATAAAAAAGTACAAGAAATCATCGTCAAAATTCTAAGCACACCTACTCAAATAACTCATTCCACTGACTCATATTTCGCGATTTTATGGAAAGGAATTACAGCTCTCAATACATCATATCTACCCATCTCTAATTAAAAAGCCCAATCGATAAAGATTGGGCTTTTTAATGAGTTAGAATTATCTACACTGAGAATTTGCAACTTTCGAACAGTCTACAAACTGTGGCATTCACCCACCTTATTTCTAAGTCGCTTGCATAGGCACGCCACTATGGAAACGAAACACATCATCAGGTGTACTAATTAGCTCTTTTTCGACGTTACGGATATGTTCAATACGGGCTTGAATATCTTCTTTCGGATTTTTCAATTTCCCCGTTTGCGCAACATCTAAAGCCAAAGCTAAATAGTCTTCAAAATGGCGTGATTCAGACTTCAGCAGGTAGCGATAGTAACGACCTAATTCATCATCGACCAAAGGTGCTAACGCGTAGAAACGCTCACATGAACGTGCTTCTACAAAGGCACCAATGATTAAAATATCAATTAAAGCCTCAGGCTCATAAGTCCGCACTTCTTTACGTAAACCACCCGCATAACGACCAGCGCTCAGATTGCTCCACTCTAGCCCGCGCTTTTTCATAAATTCAAGCACTTGCTCATAATGCAGCATTTCTTCACGAACCAGTTGTGCAAGCTTGACTTGTAAATCGGTAAAAAAACTATATCGAAACATCAGGTTCATCGCTGTACCTGCAGCTTTCTTCTCACAATTCGCGTGGTCTTGCATCAGCACATCAAGATTAGTCAGTGCTTCAGCCAACCAAGCTTTTGGTGTTTCACAGCCCAAGAAGTCCATGACGGGCTTCATGAGTTCATCATAATTGATATTCGACATATTCAAATCTTAAAAACTTTAAAATTAACGTGCAGCTTTAATCACTGCTTTCATTTCACGCACGGCTTGTTCCAAGCCCACAAAAATTGCATCGGCAATCAGTGAATGACCGATATTTAATTCGTGGATCTGTGGAATTTGCGCAATTGGCGTTACATTTTCAAGGTTGAGTCCATGCCCAGCATTGACTACTAAACCCTTAGATGCCGCATATTCAGCACCTTTGACAATACGTTCAAGCTCATGTTGCTGAGCTTCAGGTGTTTCTGCATCAGCATAAGCCCCTGTATGAATTTCAATGGTTGGTGCACCACAAGCAACTGCTGCATCAATTTGTGCAAAGTCAGCATCAATAAACAATGACACATCACAGCCAATCTCAGACAAGGCTTGAGTTGCTGCTTTGACATCGTCAAAATGTCCAACCACATCCAAACCACCTTCGGTCGTCACTTCTTGGCGTTTTTCAGGAACGAAACACACATGATGCGGTTTAATTTCTTTGGCAAATGCAATCATTTCATCTGTGACTGCCAACTCCAAATTCATACGTGTTTTAAGCGCTGGCCGCATACGACGCACGTCATCATCTTGAATATGACGGCGGTCTTCACGTAAATGCAAGGTAATCCCTTCCGCCCCTGCTTGCTCACAGATCAGTGCTGCATTGACTGGATCAGGATAAGACGTTCCACGCGCTTGTCGTAAAGTTGCCACGTGGTCAATATTTACACCAAGTAATGCAGCCATATTCATTTCCTAATTACGATTGAGTTTGAGTGTTCTGAATCCACAACTGACGACTTTTTAAAGGGCGATCGCCCAACAATGAACTGATCATTTGTCGATACAACTTGGTCAGTAATTGTAACTGTTCCAAACCAAAATCCCTACCCTTTTCATATTGGCACATGCTTAAAATTTGCTGTCCGTTTAAGGTCGCTCGCGAAGCTTGTGCAGTAGGAATAAAGCCTTCATTCAACTGGAATATATAGTTGAGTGATGCTTGAATTTCAAGTTGATTCGCATCGGTCGAAAAATCTAAGGCATAGCCCAAATCTTCCAGCAGTTCATGCTCAAACTGCCTTAGAATTTGTTTTAAAAATTGATTAGGATCGGCTTGCTGCGCTAGTTGTTGTAATTGCGTTAGCGTATGCGCATATTGAGCAAAACTTTGCTCCATTTGTACTTCGAGCGGACACAGCCTGAGTAGGATCTCATTGAGATAAAAACCTGAAAAAAAAGCATCCCCGAAGAAAAAAATCGGCTGATTGACAATTTCAAGTTTTGTAAAATTTTTGAGTTCAGATTTACCCGAAGCTTGTAAACAAATCGGCTGATATTGTGGCGGCGGGGTTTGCCTTAGAATACCATCAACTCGCCCATGCTCTTGGGTAAATAAATGCACAATATGACTACGTTCACGGTATTTTCTATGGTGAATTAAATAACCATGCAGTACTTCATTGCGCATGAGGAATTAACTAATCTTTTTTATCTTTATCATTCTGTTCGCTGTCTTCATCATTCCCATCTGGGATAACAGCACCAACCACCGCTGCGGTTCCTTTCACCACACCTTTTGTGGTTTTATACGCAATCTTTACAGGAACGGTGACGATCTTGTGTATACAACCTTGCAAAAACAACATACAAGCCATTACTGCGAACACTTTGGCCATAACACCATCCCTATAAAAATTTGTTTTCTTAAAACTTAGATATCGCTATAACCTAAGCTTTTCAATGCACGTTCATCATCAGACCAACCACCTTTCACTTTAACCCAAAGCGTCAGCATGATCTTTTGTTCAAACATTTTTTCCATATCGATACGGGCATCCATACCGATTTTCTTAAGCTTAGCGCCTTTTTCACCAATCACAATTGCTTTCTGGCCTGGGCGGTCTACAAAAATCGTTGCATCAATATATGTACATGCTGGTTTTGGACGACCTGTTTTTTCATTTACCGTTGCTTCTTCAGTCTTAAACGACTCAATTTGCACGGTTAAATCATATGGTAGTTCCTCACCCAACTGACGCATAATCTTTTCACGGATAATTTCTGATGCCAAGAAACGTTCAGAACGATCTGTCAGTTGATCCAATGAATACATCGGTGGCTGGAAAGGTAAATATTTTTCAATGGTATCGCGCAGATGGTCTAAGTTTGCGCCACGTAGCGCAGAAACAGGAACAATCTCAGCAAAATTCATTAATTTTGCACGTTCTTGAATCAAGGGTAATGCATGGTTTTTATTTTCAAGTGTATCAATTTTATTGATCACAAGAATCACTGGCATCTCTGCATTTTTGAGTTTTTCCAAAACGAGCTCATCGTTTTGAGTCCACTTGTCTGCATCCAGAACAAACAATACCAAGTTGACATCACGCAATGCAGAAGACGCAGCACGGTTCATCATTTTGTTGATGGCGCGTACTTCTTTTTTATGCATCCCTGGTGTATCAACAAATACCGCTTGAGATTTTGCACGTGAATCAATTCCCACAATTTTATGACGTGTGGTTTGTGGTTTACGTGAAGTAATCGATAATTTTTGACCCAACAAATGGTTCATCAACGTAGATTTGCCTACGTTTGGACGACCGACAATTGCCACAAAGCCGCTACGAAAATCCGTTGGGATTTCTGTGCCTTGTTCGCTAAAAAATTGGCTAATTAAATCATTACTGTCGCTTTGCGACTCGTGATCAGCATCGATGTGATCGGAAGAATTTGACATGGCAGATTACTGCTCCAAAAGTTTTAAAATGTCCGCCGCAGCAGCTTGTTCAGCAAAACGGCGACTGGTACCCTCACCCATTACAACAGACAATCCATCCACTTTACACTCCACTTTGAAATGCTGATTGGGTGCATCGCCTTGAATATCGACCACATCATAAACTGGGAGAGCTTTTTTTCGTGCCTGAAGATATTCTTGTAAACGAGATTTAGGATCTTTAAGTTGATCGGTTGGCTCGATATGGTCTAAATATGGCTCGTACCATTTTAACACAATCGGCTCCAACACCGTTAAATCACTACAATCCACATAGATTGCACCAATAATCGATTCAACCGTATCCGCAAGGATGGACTCGCGATGATGTCCACCTGATTTTAACTCACCTGTACTTAAGATGAGTGACTGGCTCAGTTTTAAATCATTTGCAATCTTACCTAAAGCTTCCTGACGAACCAAGGTTGCACGCATACGCGTCAAACGGCCTTCGTTCTCAGTTGGATAAGCTTTGTAGAGATAATTTGCAATAATCATCCCTAACAAAGAATCGCCTAGAAACTCTAGGCGCTCATAGTTGTATTTGTGGCTCACCGATCGGTGAGTCAGTGCAAGCTGAAGTAATTCAGGTTGTTTGAACTGATAACCGATACGGCTCGCTAAGCGGGCTTCACTTAGCTTGGACTGAGCTTTGATCAAAACTTTTCTCGAACTTTAATACTAAATCTATATTCAGCAAGAATGGTTTTCTTACCTCATACTCCTTTTTCACCTGCAACCCTTCGGTATTGGTGACTTGCATAATTTCTTTAATCTTCACATCACGAATACCATTCATATCCAAACGCTTTGAAAGCTGACTCTCAAACTCCGCGGGCTGAATATTTTTCGGGCTGCTTTGAAATACTTCCTCAATTTGGCTATTGATCATCCGATCATCAAAATAAGGAGCCCAAACTGCAATTGCCACTTTCGCCATAAATGCAAACCCCATGATTGCAAATAAAATGGCGATATAAGATGCCCCTTGTTGATTCTTGCGCATTTTTTATTTTCCGAATCGATATTAGTCAATGCTACCGTTACGGTTAAATGACGGCAACTTAAAGCCAGGTTCTTTATGCATCCAAATATAAAATGCACGACCCGTTAGGTTCTGTTCAGGAACCATTCCCCAGAAACGACTGTCAGCACTTTGGTCGCGATTATCCCCCATCGCAAAGTACTCACCTTCTTTTACTTTCACTTCCCAATATAAACCATTTTCAGCAGAGTATTTACCATTTTCTACAAAGTTAATATACGGTGCTTGGCGTGCAACATTGACACCCTCTAACTCACGCATGGTAAAGGTATGCTTGCCAATGGTTTCTTTATGATATATCGAAGTAGGCGTATCTAAACGGTCTTTTTCACGGCTAAACTCTACAGGCACTTTAGCAATTTTTTGACCATTAATGGTTAATTGGCCATGATCAAAAACAATGTGATCACCCGGAATACCAACTACACGTTTGATATAGCTGATCGTCGGTTGCGGTGGATAACGGAAGACGATCACATCACCACGCTCAGGCTCACCCACATCAATCACTTTTTTATTCACAATCGGCAGGCGAACACCATAGTCAAACTTATTGACCAAGATGAAGTCACCAGTTTCTAAAGTCGGGACCATCGAGTCGGAAGGAATATTAAAAGGTTCATAAAAGAATGAACGTAAGCATAGAACAATCGCAAGGACTGGCCAAAAATCATAAGCCCAAGTAATGACAAAATTTTCATTCCCCTTGCCTTTTGTCGCTCGCTGTTTAAATACAAACTTATCGAGCAACCACACCAAAAAGAAAATCAGTGTGACAGGAACAAGTATCAAATTAAAATCAAAATCCATGGGCTTATATTCCTACCTTTTTATCTTTCTACTTTCAACACAGCCAAGAACGCTTCTTGTGGGATTTCTACACTTCCCACTTGCTTCATGCGTTTCTTACCTTCTTTTTGCTTCGATAGCAGTTTCTTCTTACGAGAAACGTCACCACCATAACATTTCGCCAATACGTTTTTACGCATTGCCTTTACGGTTGAACGAGCAATAATTTGTGCGCCAATGGCCGCTTGAATTGCCACATCAAACATTTGACGTGGAATCAAATCTTTCATTTTTTCAACCAATGCAATACCTCGGTGACGGGCATCTTGACGGTGACAAATCATTGCCAAGGCATCGACTTTATCGCCATTGATAAGAACATCGACTTTTACCAATGATGAACTTTCAAAACGTACAAAGTTATAATCAAGCGATGCAAAACCACGTGAACACGACTTCAATTTATCAAAGAAGTCCATCACCACTTCCGCCATTGGAATTTCAAAGGTGATCGAAACTTGGTTCGCCATAAACTTCATGTCTTTTTGAACACCACGGCGCTCTACACACAAAGTCATCACATTACCCAAATACTCTTGCGGTACAAGGATATGGCACTCAGCAATCGGCTCACGTAAGTCTTCGACTGTTGAACCATCTGGCATTTTAGATGGGCTATCGATATAAATCGTCTCACCATTCTTCATCACCGCTTCATAAATCACAGTCGGTGCAGATGAAATGAGGTCTAAATCATACTCACGCTCTAAACGCTCTTGTACGATTTCCATGTGTAGCATGCCTAAGAAGCCACAACGGAAGCCAAAACCTAAAGCATCTGAGCTTTCAGGTTCAAAAAATAATGCCGAGTCATTGATCTGAAGTTTATGCAAAGCTTCACGGAACGGTTCAAATTCACTTGAATCAATTGGGAACAAACCTGCATAAACCTGCGGCTTCACTTTTTTAAAGCCCGGTAAGGTTTTGACTTCTGGTGTGTTGGCAAGGGTAATCGTATCACCGACTGGCGCACCAAAAATGTCTTTAATCCCTGCAATTACGAAACCAACTTCACCCGCTTCAAGGATGTCTGTCTCAGTATGCTTAGGATTGAAAATACCCACAGAAGTAATGATGTGCGTTTGGCCTGTTGATTTCATCAACATCTTGTCGCCCTTACGCACACGACCTTCTTTCACACGTACCAAAGAAACCACGCCTAAGTAGTTATCAAACCAAGAGTCGATAATTAAAGCTTGTAATGGCGCATTACGATCACCAGTAGGTGCAGGAATGACATTAACAAGGGTTTCTAAAACGCTATCAATCCCAAGACCTGTTTTTGCCGAACAGGTTGGCGCTTCAGTTGCTTCAATACCAATAATGTCTTCAATTTCTTGAATCACACGTTCAGGTTCAGCCTGTGGTAAATCAATTTTATTCAATACAGGAAGGACTTCGAGACCTTGCTCAATTGCGGTGTAACAGTTCGCAACTGACTGTGCTTCCACGCCTTGTGCTGCATCTACAACCAACAATGCACCTTCACAAGCCGCCAATGAGCGTGACACTTCATATGAAAAGTCGACGTGGCCTGGTGTATCAATAAAGTTCAATTGATACTCTTGGCCATTTGGATGGGTGTAATACAAAGTAACCGACGCAGCTTTAATGGTAATACCACGCTCACGTTCAAGTTCCATGGAGTCAAGTACTTGTGCTTGCATTTCACGATCTTGCAAACCACCACAGGTTTGAATAAAGCGGTCAGCGAGCGTTGACTTCCCGTGGTCAATGTGAGCAATAATGCTAAAGTTTCGTATATTATTGATATCTACAGACTTTTTTACAACTGCCATAAACTACTCTAAAAATATGTACACAATCATGTACTCAACTGCAAAAGTACAAATGACGTGTAAAAAGAATGTTGCTAAAAACTTCGCACAGTATAAGCAGATAAGTGTTAAAAATATATATTGTGATTGAGAAAAACCATCTTACAGAACAAACTGAATACAACTCAGGGCTTAAAGCTATAGCGTTGTGCTGAATCACACGCCTGTCTGCATTTTTCGTTTTATTTCTACTTATATAGTCATCGTAATTTTTGTGGTTGATAAATGGAACTCATTAAATATGAATGTATCAGATCTAACACCAAGTCAATTACCGTACGCTCTCGCTCAAGCAATGAAAGTTAAATCAACACCAGTTATTGATTGGGAGTTATGTGGAAAGTTGATAGAAAAAGAAAAAATTAGCATCCCCCCTTCGTTCTCTAGATGGAGCGCTTTTTGTTCTGGCTTTGATCCAAATGACAGAGAAAATGAACAAGTTGGGGATACAGTTAAAGAGGCTATAGTGAAGTGCTTTATTGAAAAGAAACTTGGAAGTGAGGTTTAAAAAATATGAAGTCAAATTCGCTATTATTTTGGGTTTTTCTTGCTGTAAATTTATATTTAATCAGTATGCTTGTTTTTGTAAGTGTTCAGTTTTTTAGTGGATCTGATACTGACAAAATATCTGCATTCGGAAGTGTTCTTGGAGGTGTTGGAGCCTTTTTTGCAGGCTTTGTAGCAATTTATTTATTCAATGGATGGAAAGTTCAGCACAACCATACCTCACTAAAAGAATTTTCCCTTAAAGTGTTTTATGTATATACAGATATAAATGTTAGGCTTGTTTCAATTAATGACATTTTTGTTAAATCCTTAGAAAAATATAAAATCGGGACAAATAAATATATTATTTCAAAAGTTGCAGATGATATTGAGCCTGAGTTAAAAATTCTTGGAGATAGATTTGTTGAGCTATTGCACCAAATTCATTTCTTTCAAAATTTAAATAGTGACTCTGATAATCAAACACTCTCTGAAATGCACAATTTAATAATAGACTATATTGAGGTAATGGATATTAGTCGTTATCGAAAATTAACTGATCATGAAGAGTTTGCGAGCGTTGAATCCAAACTAAAAGTTAAATGGAGTGAACTAGATGATCCATTTTGTGATTACCTGAAAAAGTATATCGTTTTTGAAAAGAATATTAGAATCATTAAATAGGATCCCTTACCTATGTGTGCAAACTTTGAAGCGATCAGAAAGAATCGTGCATTTCTACTAGACCTCCCTGAGCCTGATCAATTGGAGTTCCCCGAAGACATTTTCCCGAACTATCCTTCACCTTTGATCTTTTCCAATGACGGCAAGATCGAATGGAGATCAGTTAATTTTGGAATGATTCCCAAATGGGCCAAGGAAAAGAATTTCGGCAAGTACACATACAATGCCCGGACTGAGACGGTCGCTGAGAAACCCAGTTTTAGGGAAGCTTGGCATAAGTCTCAGTTTGGCTTGATTCCTGTCGAAACCATCTTTGAACCTAAATACATTGATGGAAAATCTCACTGGTATGGAATTGCACGTGCGGACGGTATGCCTTTTACTGTGGCGGCCATATACGAGAATGCCTTCATCAATGGAGAGCAAATCAGATCGATGAGTATGCTCACCATTAATGCCGATAAACACCCTTTCATGAGGCAATTCCATAAACCAGATGATGAAAAGCGCTCGATCATCGTAATCCCTGATGAATACCGCGAAGAATGGCTGAATTGCAGCTTTAAAGAGGCGCATGAGTTCTTCTTTGAAATGCAGGATGAGTACATCACCTTCCCTAAATACCGCTTATCTGAAAACGATGCTCAACCTAATTTAATTTGAAGGTGCATTGATTATCCACAGCTTTTAAATTTGAAATTTAATTTGCCACCGACTATCCTAAAAAAAGAGTTCAGTTCCAAACACGCCTCGTAGCGTAGGAGTCAAACATGTCAAAGAAACTACCGATCTATTTCTCGGATGACGTCTGGTCATTCCTTCAAACACTTATGGGCCCAGATGGTGCTCCAAGTCCTACAGTCAATGCTGTCTTTGAAAAAATACAAAAAGAGCATGAGCTAGG
>NZ_JBICLH010000034.1:0-39782 GCF_043105125.1 Acinetobacter sp. TYF_19 | reverse complement strand
ATCAAATTATTAGGAGATAAACTCAGCGCAAGGAGTTTTGATAGCCAAGTGAATGAAATCCATGCACGTGTAGCAGTCCTCAACAGATTTATTGAATTAGGTCGACCACTTACCCAAGTTACGCCTTAAATTTAGCTCAATTAGGGGCGCTTTGCATTTCAAATCTTTGTGCAACAAAGCCGTTTGAAACCCAAAAGTTGTAAGCAATAAAATATTACTTTAAATCTCCGGCCAAGTCTGTTCCTATTATCATAAGTTATTGAAATAATTTATTTTGATTGTGCTGTGACTGATCAAGTCGGAAAATAATGTCCTAAGCTCTTGTGAAGAGACATACAAATCAAATAACGTATAACCCAATAAGGATAAGTAAAGTGTACAAACTTGCTGTAATGCGATTGTACTAAATTAAGAAATAAGGATTAGTATGCACGGATTGCATACCTGAAATATAAGAGGGATATATATCGTTCATGTTTAAGTCATTTTTCCCAAACCCTAGATGGTTCTTCATTTCAGTATTACTTTGGTCGGTGATCAATGTCGTACTGTGGTACACAGGGGGAAATACATGGGGAAGCGCCATAGGTTGGCCGCAAGGTTATGCAACGGCTGAACTGCCGATTGGAGTGAGCCGTTTTTGGTCTCCGTCTTTTCTGTGGTTCTATCTATGGTTTTTTATAGCAACAACACTTTTTGCCTTATTTTGGCGTTTTGTCTCAGACAATAAATGGCAAAGATGGTCGATTTGGGGCTCCGCATTTATTCTGTTTAACATCTGGTTTGGCGTACAAGTGAGTGTTGCCATCAACGCATGGTATGGACCATTTTGGGATCTCATTCAAAGCATGCTTGGCAAAGGGGGGAATATTAAAGACCTATATATGGGTACTTTAACCTTCTTGTATATTGCGATGGTTGCGGTCACTTTCGCAGTGATCAATGCCTTTTTCACCAGCCACTATGTATTTCGGTGGCGTACAGCGATGAATGAATACTACACCCAACACTGGGAAAAATTACGTCATATAGAAGGGGCATCACAACGTGTGCAAGAAGACACTATGCGCTTTGCTACTATTTTAGAAGATTTGGGCGTTGAGTTGATCAAGGCTGTGATGGTGTTGGTGGCTTTCTTACCAATTCTATTTGAGCTTTCAAAGCATGTTCCTGAATTGCCTATTGTGGGTGAAGTAAAGCATTCCCTAGTTTGGGCTTCTATTATTTGGGCTATTTTTGGTACGTTCTTGTTAATGGTAGTGGGAAGTAAACTACCAGGTTTAGAGTTTAATAATCAGAAGGTTGAAGCGGCTTACCGTAAAGAGTTGGTGTATGGGGAAGACCATGCAGACCGTGCCCAACCTGCAACATTGGTCGAACTGTTTAGCAGAGTAAGAAAGAATTATTTTAGACTTTATTTTCACTATGCTTATTTTAACTTAGTCGCGACATGGTATCGACAACTGGATATTTTATACAGTTTGGTGGTGTTATTTCCCGCAATTGCAGCAGGGAAAATGACTCTAGGTTTAATCAACCAAATTGGTAATGTGTTTGATAAAGTACGAGAGTCATTTCAATATCTAATTTTGTCATGGAAAACCATTATTGAACTGCTCTCGATTTATAAGCGTCTAAAAGCTTTTGAATCGACTTTGGATGACTAAATATTTTTGATGTATCTCACCTGCTGTTCACGGCAGGTTTTTTATGTGCTCAAGCATCATCTTGTCTGTAACTTTTGTTGTATGGTTCAAACTAAATTTATGAAATGTTGTTGGGTTTATCATAAAACAAAGCAGAATGATGTGTGCGTCAAGCTAAAATAAATAATAAAAACAGTTATTTAAGTTTGTTATTTTATGAGCTTTCCGCTAATGTTTTTATGCGGGTGTTTAAGAGTAAAGTCGTAGTGAATTATAAAATTTTATGTATATTTGGGGTTTTGGGGAGTGTGTTGCAGGGCTGTGCCAGTCTGGGAAATATAGCACAAGCACCTTTTAAAAATATTGCATCACCACAAGAACTAATCGTAGAACGAAAAATTAATGATACCGATAAAAACAGCAAAGAATACGTGTATCACACGGTAGGCGTAAAAAATGAAAAAGATATTGAGGTGCTATATCCACGCAGCATGTTTAGTCAGTATTGCCAAGCACATGGTGGCCGTTTTAGTCAGACACAAAAAAGCAGTTTCAGCTTAGTGAAAGATCCGTGGGCGAAAAAGTTACTGCGTACCTATAACAGTTTAAAACAGGGCACGGGTACTTTTCGTTGCCAGCTTAATAATGGCGAACAGTGGTTGGTGAGTATTGAGGCATTGTCTGAACGCAAACTGCCTAATTCAAATGATACTCGTGTGGTTAATCTACAAAGCAAAGTACTGACTGAGCCTGCACCACGAAGTATGACGCCTATTACGCCAAGCAAAAAAGCGGTGACGAAGGCACCTGCGATCAAGGCAGAGGTGAAGAAAGAGGAAGAAAGTAAAAAAGAAGTAGAGCCTAAAAAAGAAAACAAAGTAGAAGTACCACCTAAAGCCGCCAAAGCTGTAGAAACACCGCAGCAGCAACAGGCCAAATTGTATGTGGCTGCACGCCGTGATATTAACAGTGGACGCAACCAAGTCGCTGCCTGTAACAGTGCACAACGCGCATATAACTATGGTCGTTTGCCGGGGTCGGATGCCTCAAATGTCTATACCGAATCGGGCATATTAGTTGCACGTTGTTTAACGGGTATTCCAAGTTATAGCAGTCGTTTTTCCAACCCTAAAGGGCAGGCAAAATATGTTTTGCAGAACTTAGCCAAAAACCATAACCATACAGGTGCTAAAAATATGCTCAAGCAAATGAAGTAAGATTTTCGGCTGTTTGCGACAGAATTTCATGTGAGCACCTCAACCAAAGGAAATAACATCATGAGTAATGTGCAAACGCCAGCCACATATTTTACTGCGCCTTTGCTGGATCAGACCATGCAAGAAATAGACGTTGATATTTCAGCTCAGCCATATTTTTACAACAATGGCGGAACACCTGAGTATTTAGCCGATGTATCAGATGCTATTGAGTTGATTCAAGTATCCTCAACGGATGCCCGCATGAGTATGGGGCATGTTTATGATGTACCCAAAGAAATTGCAACGATCCAAACCCATTGGGGAGAGCAGACCCAGTTAGCGTTCGAGGGAAACTCTTTTGAGTTTATGCCTTTAAAAGCCACGCCTGAAACGGCTGCTGCATTTGGTATGACTTTGGTGAAAGCTGGACAGGCGATAGAGGTACAGGCTACACGGAAAAAGTTGTCTCAAATTAAATATCAATATGGTATGTTGGTGGGTCATTTTTTTCCTTATGACCAATTCAAATTAATCTAGCCGCGAAAACCTTATACCCCTTTGTCGTCACAGACCTAGAGCATCACGACTTTCCGCATGTGTTTGCTTCGACCGATCCAAATAAACTACCTTTAGTGATTTCAGCAGGGCGTTATTTTCCTAAAGACCGAAAAATTTACTTGGCTGACTTGTGGGTGGAATATGGTGACGCACTTTATATTCCTGAAATGCCGAAGCAAGCAGCTCCTGAATTTATCGATTTACATAATAACCGTAATGCGGCTTTAGCGTGTTGGAAGGGTGAAAGTGCTCAGTCTACGATTCAGATGCATACTTTGCTTGACCCCAAAGGTTATTTCTATTGGTTTTGGAATGCATGCCCGACCATACACCCACAGCTCACTGCCTTTGAAACTGCTGAGTTAAATAGGGAAATCGCTTGAATTGAGCGATTTAATTTTCTCCAACTACACGGTAATTTTACAGTTCCATAACAGGCTGATTGACGGGCTTTGTGATACAAAGAATGCAATTGTTGATTGGAGTTGAGTTTATGTCACAGCCTGTTTTAAGCGTTTTACGAGGTCGGTCTTCTGTTCTTTTTCGTCACGCTTTTTTGGTAGCAGCATTGTGTGGTTCAGTCCAAGTTGCAACGGCTAGTACTACAGTCGAGCAATTGAGTAATTGTTTGGTGAAGTCAACGACAGCAACAGATAAAACTACTGTGTTGCAGTGGACGTTTGCGGCACTGGCTGCACATCCTGATCTGAAGGTATATAGTAATGTCACCGATGCACAGCGTACACAGCTAGATAAAAACTTAGCACAAGTTTTACAACGCATTTTAGTGGAGCAATGTTCAGCGCAGACCAAAGCCGTGATTCAAGCCGAAGGCTTACAAGCGGTTGGAGATAGTTTTCAGGAACTTGGACAGATTACAGGTGAGGAAATTTTAAAGAACCCTGAAGTGAAAGGGCAGTTGCAAGGTGTCTTGCGCTATGTGGATTTAAATAAATTGGTCACGACTTTTTTAACCCCAGAAATTTGGAATAAGTTGGGTGTGACGAGATAGTTCGGTCTTTGAAAAATATGACTAGTGAGAGCGATTTATAAACTGAATCGAAAGCATTAATGTTATAAAAAAAGCCATTAAAAAAGCTCCTTGAATCGAAGGAGCTTTTTTATTTTTGAACCTAAAGGCTGATAGGTCATCTCATAAAAGATTCACTTGAGGAACAACACAATTAAATCGTCACAGTCGCCCCTAAAGCTCGAATAAACTGCGCCATCCAAGCAGGATGGGCAGGCCAAGCAGGCGCTGTGATCAAGTGTCCGTCTGTTACAGCTTCCGTCACTTCAATGTCCGCATAAGTCCCGCCTGCTAGTTTCACCTCGGCTGCGCACGCAGGGTAAGCTGAACAAGTACGGCCTTTGAGTATATCGGCTGTTGCAAGAATTTGTGCACCATGACAAACCGCTGCAATTGGTTTTTTCGCAGCATCAAACTCACGCACAATCTCAAGGATACGTTCATTCATGCGTAAATATTCGGGCGCACGTCCACCGGGAATGACTAAACCGACATAGTCCGCAGTGTGTACCGCTTCAAAGTTGTGGTTGATGGCAAAGTTATGACCGCGTTTTTCACTATAGGTTTGCTCGCCTTCAAAGTCATGAATAGCTGTAGCGATGCTTTCACCTTCATTTTTATCGGGGCAGACCGCATGTACGGTATAACCGAGACCTGTTAAAAACTGAAAAGGCACCATGGTTTCATAGTCTTCAGCATAGTCACCAACGAGCATTAAAATTTGTTTTGACATCTTTAAACCCTCTTAATTGTTTGTGCATATTTATGTTCAATTTTGATCTAAATTAGCACAGTTCAGATGTCATTTTTAAGTCATTCAGTGCTCTTTAGTCGTATAGCTGAGGTTGTTTATATAAAAAAGCCCCAAGTAATTGAGGCGTTTTAACTGTCTGTATAAGCGTGTTAAATCAATCAGTTTATATATTCATGGATATGAAATTTACTATGCTGAGGTGTTAATAGTCTAATGTGCAAGCTTTGCCCTGATATTCATAACGGTTGACATCATATTTTTGACCATTCCAACGGTAAACGGCTTTGTTGCATAAATATGTAAGTATCTGATTTAAATAAATTTAATTTTGGATCAAAAAATAATCAAAACTTTTAAAATCATATAGTTATGAAATCTTTGTGCAACAAAGCCCTTTCTCCCTAATGACGAAGCCTATGAAAAATTCTTTAATAGAAATTATGAAGGTGCGTGGGTGAAATATACTGATGAATTATCAGATTTAACTAACAACTTAGAGTCATTAAACTCACTGTTTGAGAATAATATTTTTAATAAAGTACAAAATATTTATTGCCGTCCTCCAGTCGAAAATACTCAAAAATCTTATTTTGATAGTTGTAGTGAACTTTTTAAATTAGTCGGACCAGATAATATTAATCAGAAAACTTTAAAAGATTTTCTTAGAAATAATAAAGATTGTTTAGATAAGGATTTTGTATATGAATCAGGACGAGATATTAGTAAGTTAGAGTTATTAGGATTGTTTGAAGAAAAAATAGGATCTTCAAAAAAATTAACCAAAGCAGTACGTCTTTTGCAAAAAGATAGAACAGAAGCCGATCATAAAATCATTGAGTCAAAAATTGCTAGAGAAAACTTATCAGAACAGTTTTTTAATCATGTAGAAGAGATTAATGCCAACATTAAAGAAATTATTGAAAAAATAAAAAACCCGCTTTAAAGCGGGTTTTCTTTTGAAACTAAATCAAATCAACCAATCAATTTCTTCATCAATTCATTCACTTGAGCAGGGTTGGCTTTACCCTTAGACGCTTTCATCACTTGACCCACAAGACCATTGAAAGCTTTCTCTTTACCAGATTTAAACTCTTCAACCATCTTCTCATTGGCAGCAAGCACGTCTTTAATAATTGCTTCAATCGCACCTGTATCAGTTTCCTGCTTCAAGCCTTTTTCCGCAATAATTTCGTCCGCAGTTTTGCCTTCATCCCACATAAAGCCGAATACTTGCTTCGCAATCTTGCCGCTAATGGTGTTATCCACAATACGCGCGATCATACCGCCAAGTTTTTCCGCAGATACAGGAGAATCAGCCAAATCTAAGCCTGCTTTATTTAAAGCACCTGAGAATTCACCCATTACCCAGTTTGCAGCAATCTTACCTTGTGCAGCACCGCCAGCAGCTTTCACCACTTCTTCATAAAACTCTGACATTTCACGAGTCAATGTAAGCACGTGAGCATCGTACTCAGTCACACCAAAGTCCGCCACGAAACGTGCACGACGTGCAGCAGGAAGCTCAGGCATAGTTGCTTTAATGGCTTCAATTTGCGCATCTGAAATAATCACAGGCAGCAAATCAGGGTCTGGGAAGTAGCGATAGTCGTTCGCTTCTTCTTTCGAACGCATCGAACGTGTTTCCATCTTCACAGGGTCGAATAGACGGGTTTCTTGGTCAATCGTGCCGTCCCATTCCAAAATTTCCATTTGGCGTTCAATTTCGACATTGATTGCTTGTTCAATGAAACGGAATGAGTTGAGGTTTTTCAACTCGCAACGTGTACCGAACGGTTGACCCGGACGACGTAACGACACGTTACAGTCAGCACGGAACGAACCTTCTGCCATGTTGCCGTCAGAAATACCTAACCAACGTACCAAAGTGTGAATCGCTTTAATATAAGCAACCGCTTCTTCAACCGAACGCATGTCTGGTTCAGAAACGATTTCAAGTAAAGGTGTACCTGCACGGTTTAAGTCGATGCCTGACATGCCTTCAAACTGGTCATGGATTGATTTACCCGCATCTTCCTCAAGGTGCGCACGAGTCACGCCAATGCGTTTGACCGTGCCATCTTCAAGTTGAATGTCGATATGACCCAAGCCCACAATCGGGTTATCCATCTGGCTAATTTGGTAGCCTTTTGGTGAGTCAGGGTAGAAGTAGTTTTTACGTGCAAACACAGACGCTTGGTCGATGTAAGCATCAATACCCAAACCAAAACGAATAGCTAAATCGACCACTTCTTTATTCAATACAGGCAGTACGCCCGGCATCGCCAAGTCAACTAGGCTGGCTTGGGTGTTTGGGTCTTGACCAAATTCAGTCGAAGAACCTGAGAAGATTTTAGATTGGGTTGCAAGCTGAGTGTGAATCTCAATCCCAATAACGACTTCCCAGCCATCAATTAATAACGACTTGGGTTTCTTTTGAGCTTGAGCCATTATGCATTCTCCTCAGCAATTGCCGCACGTTTCGTATGCCAATCCGTCGCTAGTTGGTACTGATGTACCACAGACAACAGTTGAGATTCTGACCAATAGTTACCAATCAGCTGTAAGCCCACAGGTAAGTTGTCTTTGTCAAAACCAACAGGTGCGTTAATCGCAGGAAGACCTGCAAGGTTAACCGCGATGGTGTAAATGTCGCCCAAGTACATTTCAACTGGAGACAGGTTCGCGCCAATTTTATAAGCTGTGGTTGGTGCAGCAGGTGCAGCAATCACATCCACCGATTCAAACGCTTTTAAGAAGTCTTGTTGAATCAGACGACGGACTTTTTGTGCTTTCACGTAGTAAGCATCGTAGTAACCCGCAGACAACGCATACGTACCAATCAAGATACGACGTTGCACTTCTGCACCAAAACCTTCAGAACGTGAACGTTTGTATAAGTCCATCAGATCAACAGGGTTCTCAGCACGGTAGCCATAGCGTACGCCATCGTAACGAGACAAGTTTGATGACGCTTCAGCAGGCGCAATCAAGTAATAGGTCGGAACATAAGCTTCAGTCATGTTGAGATCAATCTCAACCAAGGTCGCGCCCATCTCTTCCAATTTTTTCAATGCTTCTTCAACGCGGGCTTTCACGTCTGCGTCTAAACCAGCGACATTGAAGTATTGCTTTGGAATACCAATGCGTAGACCTTTAACAGATGTGCCGTTTAGATTCGCCACATAGTCATCAACGTCTTTTTCAACAGATGTTGAGTCTTTTGCATCATGACCTGCCATCACATTCATGAGGTAGGCACAGTCTTCAGCCGAACGTGCCATTGGCCCGCCCTGATCTAGTGATGATGCATAGGCAATCATCCCGAAGCGAGATACACGACCGTATGTCGGTTTAAGACCAGTCAAGCCACAGAACGATGCCGGTTGGCGAATTGAACCACCCGTGTCTGTACCTGTTGCAAATGGAGCAAGGTCCGCTGCAACCGCTGCCGCAGAACCGCCCGAAGAACCACCCGGTACATGACCTAAGTTCCAAGGGTTTGCTGTAGCGCCGTAGAATGAGTTCTCAGAGGTTGAACCCATTGCAAATTCGTCCATGTTCACTTTACCTAAAGTGACTAGACCAGCTGCTTTACCTTTCGCTACAACGGTGGCGTCGTAAGGAGAGATAAAGTTATCCAACATTTTTGAGCCCGCAGTGGTTTTAATGCCTTGGGTACAAAAAATGTCTTTGTGTGCAATCGGCACACCTGTCAATGCGGTTGCTGTACCTGCTTTAATGGCAGCATCGGCAACATCGGCTTGTGCAAGCGCTTGTTCTGCTGTCACGGTTACATAAGATTTAACTTGTGTATCCAGTATTGCAATGCGCTTTAAATAATGTTCAGTCAGTTCGCGAGATGAAAATTTAGCCCCAGCTAAACCCTCAGAGAGTTCACGAATCGATAAGCGATGTAAATCTGTCATGAGAAATGTCTTTACGTTAATTTTTACAAAATAATGGTTTAACTGAATAGAAATTATTCAATCACGCGAGGAACTAGGTACAAACCGTCTTGCACTTGCGGTGCAATGGCTTGATATTCATCACGATGATTGGTTTCTGAAACCACATCTTCACGTAAGGGTTGTGGGTGATCAAATGGGCTTTTAAGCGGCTCAACACCATCGGTGTCGATGCCTTTTAAGGTTTCCATCATGCCTAAAATTTTATTTAGACTTTGAGCATATTCAGCAGATTGCGTATCATCTAGCGACAATCGAGCAAGATTGGCGATTGCTGAAACTGTTTGTGCATTTAAATCTGCAGAATGCTGTGCATCCGATGTAGACATAACATCACCTGAGTCAGTATTAAAAAATTTCAAAATATCGTGCGTTATAATAAGCGATTGACTTGTTCAAATCATCACATTTAGTTAAAGTTGCCACCTTGCGTCCACATAAAGTTTAATCGAGAACGTCTCCGTGATTCTAAAAAGACTAATTGGCTTGTTTTCGCCCGATCTAGCCATTGATTTAGGTACAGCAAATACACTTATTTATGCACCAGGACGAGGCATTATATTAAATGAGCCGACAGTTGTGGCAATTCGTCACAGTGGTTCACAAAAAATCGTTGCCGCGGTAGGTCTTGATGCAAAGCAAATGCTGGGCCGTACACCTGCAAATATCTCTGCCATTCGTCCAATGAAGGATGGCGTGATTGCTGATTTTGAAGTGACTGAAACCATGCTGAACCAATTTATTGGTAAAGTACATGAAAAACGTCTGTTCCCACCTGCACCTCGTGTTGTGGTGTGTGTGCCTTGCAAATCAACTTTGGTTGAGCGTCGTGCTATTCGTGAAGCTGTATTTAATGCAGGCGCGCGTGATGTTCGTTTGATTGAAGAACCAATGGCTGCTGCAATTGGTGCAGGTATGCCAGTTGAACAAGCATGCGGCTCTATGGTGGTCGATGTTGGTGGTGGTACAACTGAAATTGCGATTATTTCGCTGCAAGGTTGTGTCTATGCTGACTCACTACGTATTGGTGGTGATGTATTTGATGAACAAATCATTAACTACGTACGTAAAGCACATGGTTGCGTGATTGGTGAAACTACCGCTGAAATTATCAAGAAAGAAGTGGGTATGGCTTTACCAGAAGCCGATGCCAAAGCACTTGAAATTGAAGTTCGCGGCCGTAACCTTGCTGAAGGTGTGCCACGTGCGATCACTGTGACTTCGGACGAAATTACGCAAGCGATTTCTGATCCATTACAAAGTATTGTTTCAGCTGTGAAATCTGCACTTGAGCAAACGCCTCCTGAGTTGTCTTCAGACATCGCTGAGCGTGGTATAGTGTTGACAGGTGGTGGTGCATTACTGCGTAACCTCGATAAACTTCTTGCACAAGAAACAGGCTTACCTGTGGTGGTTGCAGAAGATCCTCTAACTTGCGTCACTCGTGGTGGTGGTAAAGTTTTAGAATTCTTCGATAATCCAAATCACGACATGTTATTTGTAGGCTAATAAAGGAATCGGCGGGTGCAAACAAATCTGTTTTCCAGACAACCGCCATCTTTTCGCTCATTTATCATTGCAGTGATCACATGTTTGGTCGTGCTGTTTTTTAACTGGCGCATGCCACATGTGATTCAACCTGCAAGAGATGTCTTGTACGCCGCTTATAATCCAATTTATGCCGTAGCAAGTTATCCCGTGTTATCGCGAGAGTGGCTGAATCAACAAACAAAGTCTGAAGCTCAATTGCGCCGTGAAAATACCGCGATGCAAGCCGAGTTATTGCAGGCGCAGGTGCGTTTACAAAAATTATCTGAATTATCTGCGGAAAATACGCGTTTACGCGGTCTGTTAGATACCCCGTTGATCATTGATGGTCGTATGGAAATTGCAGAAGTCATTGGGACAGATGCCGATCCGCTGCGCCATATTATTGTGGTAAACCGTGGTGCCAACAGCCAGCTAAAAGTTGGGCAAACCGTGCTCGATGACAAAGGGATTATGGGACAGATTATCAATGTCTATCCGCATAGTAGTCGTGTCATGTTGCTGTCTGATAAGGAACATTCTTTGTCGGTACGCTTGGAACGATCTGGAATGCGTGCCATTGTTTCAGGGACTGGAGATTTGGGTCATTTGAAAATGGAATACGTCCCAACCAGTGCCGAAATTAAAGTGGGTGAAAAAGTGTATAGCTCTGGTTTAGGTGAGCATTTTCCAGCAGGTTATCTGGTGGGCACCATTTCAAAAATCAGTCGTCATAATTCAGGCGAGTTTGCTCAAATTGATGTTGTTCCTGCTGCACAGTTAGCGGGCGGTCATCATGTTGTTGTGTTATTTTCCGATTCTTTAGCGATGGAGCAACCGCATGCCGATCGCTAAACTTCGTGCTGCCAAACAGCGTGACCCCTTATTTCCGATCATTTTTTCAGTGATCATTGCTTCAGTGTTGATGGTTTATCCTTTGTCTTATGCGCTCTCTGGATGGCGTCCATTGTTTATGATGATGGTGATGCTGTTTTGGGTGCTGTGCCAGCCGACATGGAGCGGGATTTGGTTTGCCTTTGCAGTCGGGATTTTCACCGATTTACTGCTCGATGCACCTTTGGGTTTAAACGCGCTCAGTTTTGTTCTGATTACTTTTGTGTCCCGTTTTTTAACGCGTGAACGTCGGATTATGACCTTTGCCAATATTTGGGTCATCGCCACCTTGGCTGTGGTCGCGCATTTGTTTATTACGTGGATCGCACAAATTATGATTGGGGCACAGTTTCCCCTTGCACGTCATTGGCAACCGCTGTTGAGTAGTGTGCTGACTTTCCCGATGGTCTATTTCATGTTGAAGAAATGGCGCGTTTAATTTTAGCATCCAGTTCGCCCCGTCGCCGCGAGCTGCTTGAGCAGCTCGGTCTAGTCTTTGATATCTATAGTCCAGATATTGATGAATCTGTACAAGCAGGCGAGTCGGTAGCTCATTATGTGGAACGACTGGCATGTGCCAAAGCTGAGGCAGTACAGCTTCAATATCCTGATGCAATTGTGATTGCTGCCGATACCAGTTTAGGAGTCGATCAAGAGATTTTAGGTAAACCTGAATCTAAGCAGCATGCATTTGAAATGTGGGGAAAAATTTCTGGGCGCAAGCATGATGTATATACTGGGGTTTGTGTTCGTACAAATACGCAAATTTCAAGTATAGTAGTTCGTACTGAAGTCGAATTTCAGCATTTAAGCCTGAATGATATGGAAGCATATTGGGCTACATCTGAACCCATTGGCAAGGCGGGAGCCTACGCCATACAAGGCATTGCGGCACGTTATATTCCACGTATAGAGGGAAGTTATAGCAATGTCGTGGGGCTACCGTTGTATGAAACGGTACAGTTATTACAGGCAGTTAAGGCACTAAATTAACTGTCTCAAAAGATTTTTTATAATGTTTTGAGTTTGTTATGTCTGACGAGTTATTAATTAACGTCACGCCTATGGAATGTCGCGTCGCGTTAATTGAAAACGGCACGGTCAATGAATTATTTATTGAGCGTACGGTGAAACGTGGTTTGGTGGGCAATATTTATAAAGGTAAAGTGGTGCGTGTTCTTCCAGGAATGCAGGCTGCTTTTGTCGATATTGGACTGTCACGAACTGCTTTTTTACATATTAATGATATGGTTTGGTCACGTAATCAACCCACCCCCAATGTTTTTGAGCTCTTACAGCCGGGACAAATTCTTACTGTTCAAGTCATGAAAGACATGCTGGGAACCAAAGGGGCTCGGCTTTCAACCGACCTTTCTATTCCTTCGCGCTACTTAGTGATGATGCCTTATGGCAATCATACGGGTGTGTCTCAACGCATTGAGTCTGAAGCTGAACGTGATCGTTTACGTTCGATGATTGAGCGTATTCAAGCGGAACATAAACTTCCGGGTTCAGTGATTGTTCGTACCGCCGCTGATGGGATTGCGGAAGCTGCTATTGCACAAGATATGGCTTATTTGGCAAAACTTTGGGAATTTATTCAGCGCAAGCAAATCAGTATAGCGGTGCCATCATTAATTTTTGAAGAACTGCCTTTACCTCAGCGTATTATTCGCGATCTTGCGAGTGAAAAGACCGCTAAAATTTCAGTCGACTCACGTGAAATTCATGGCAAGCTCCAAGAGTTCGTAGAAGAATTTGTCCCGAATATTAAAGAACGCCTCATTCATTATCCGGGTGAGCGCCCAATTTTTGATTTGTATAATGTCGAAGAAGACATTCAAAGAGCATTGCAGACGCGTGTTGCGTTGAAGTCCGGTGGTTATTTGATGATTGACCAGACTGAAGCTATGACGACTATTGATGTCAATACAGGCTCATATGTGGGTGGTCGCTCTTTAGAAGACACCGTGTTTAAAACCAATATGGAAGCGACACAGGTTATTGCGCGTCAGCTGAGATTACGCAATTTAGGCGGTATTATTATTATCGACTTTATTGACATGCAAGAGCAGGAGCATCGAACTGAGGTCATGACTCAGTTTGAACGGATGCTTGAGCAGGACCATGCAAAAACCAAAATTACGCAGGTTTCTGAGCTAGGTTTGGTCGAAATGACGCGTAAACGTACGCGTGAATCATTAGAGCACTTATTATGTGAATCTTGTCCGACCTGTCAGGGACGAGGTTATGTGAAAACAGCTGAGTCTGTATGTTACGAAATCTTTCGAGAAATCATGAGATATACACGTGCGTATCAATCTCAGACTGGCTTTACTGTCGTTGCGCATCCATCAGTGATTGACCGCTTGTTAACTGCAGAAGCCCCAGCAGTCGCTGATTTAGAGCATTTCATTGGTCGTGTGATTAAATTTCAGGTGGAAAATTTATATACGCAAGAGCAATACGATATCATTCTGAGCTGAAATTGTAACAATATATGGTTAAATAGTTGTTACAACTGAAATTTTACTTTCGATCTTAGATTTTTAATACTAGAAACACGGAAATAGCCAAAGCTTATTCTCCCAAATAGGTTTAGCAAATGAGGTGTGATATGGGTGTTAGAGAAGCAATTATTCAACCTAGTTTGAAACATTTATTAGATACGAAAGTAACGCATAATGCATATATCGTGGATGATCAGGGTAAAGAAGTACAAATTACAACTGCCATGATTCGTACTGCGTGTCATCAATTATTAAAACAATGTCGTAGCATTAAAAACTAAGGGGCTTATCGAAGCCCCTTAGTTTTATTGATTATTCTTGTATTTCTGATTCGTTTTTTTGCGGCATCAACTGACCGCTTGCAACTTTGGGCCTTCGACCCCCACAATCGCTTCAAAGCGTTGAATCTCTTCTTCTAAGTGTGTGAGTAGATTCTGCATCTTCGGCAGTGCATTTCGACAAGCCGTCAAACCAACTTCAAGTTTATCTAAATAACTGGTCATGGTGATGTTGAGTGCTTGACCATCCAAAATGATTGAGGCAGGGTATAGCGCATCGAGTCTTGCCCCATTCCAATACAATGGTTCACGTGGGCCAGGGACATTCGAAATTACCAGATTAAACGCTTGGCGTTTAGGCATTAAGCCTGAGGCAATGTTGAGTCCAGCAGCACTATAAACAAAGGCACTATAGTTCAAAATTTGGTTCGAGTTCATGCGTTTGAACTTTTCTTTGGCATTTTGCACACTACGACGAACAATTGTGAGGCGCTCTAATGGATCTTCTTTATGCGTGCCTAAATTTGCCAAAATCATGGTGAT
Organism: Acinetobacter sp. TYF_19; assembly: GCF_043105125.1. Lineage (NCBI taxonomy): Bacteria > Pseudomonadati > Pseudomonadota > Gammaproteobacteria > Moraxellales > Moraxellaceae > Acinetobacter > Acinetobacter sp. TYF_19. Next base: position 24,878 of record NZ_JBICLH010000034.1, on the reverse strand, counting down.
ACGATTCGACATAGACGAATCATCATCGCGAACTGATGCAGGCACCATGGCTATTAAAGGCTTTTTAGGAAGTGCGTCTTGGGACAATAAATATTCACGCAAGGCACCTGAACAAATAGCCAGTACGATGTCATTAATCGTGACACCCAAACTTTTAGAAATATGACGTAAACGGTCAAACTCAAAAGACTGTGCTGCAAAACGGCGGGAGGAGCTAACCCGCTGGTTAAGAATAGAGCTGGGTGCTTGGAAGCTTGAAACATAATCAGGATTACGTCCCATATCTTTTATGACTGTTTGTGACAACTCATACATGACACGTGGTGTTGACTCAAGCTGGCCCATTACGCCATTCATTATTTTCTTAAAGCGATTAACATTCGGTTCTTTTAAACGCTTCGCACGAGGGCCTTCTACACACCAAGGTGGTACAATACTCTTTGCATTTGGATCTTGTGATAATGATTTTTCCACCAATCGCATACCGGCAATACCATCCACCATCGCATGGTGAATTTTGAAGTACATTGCAAAACGATTCCCTTCAATCCCTTCAATGATATGACACGTCCATAACGGTTTAGCGCGGTCAATTAAACTACTGTGTTCCTGTGAAATATAGGTGAGCAGTTCAAGAATACGCCCCGGTTGTGGGAGTGCGATATGACGAAAATGGTGATCAAGATCAAACTCTTCATCTTCATCCCAAAATAAACCGTTGAGTTTGTTGTTAAATGGAGGAATAGGAATAGATTTGGAGTTACGAATATCTGCAACTAAATTTTGAATGAAGCTGGCAGGTGCATTTTCCGGGATTTGGAATAAGAATAATCCACCGACATGCATGGGTTGCTGGCGTTTTTCAAGTGATAAAAAAATAAAGTCAATCGGATGTAATGGACGCATAGTCTGGATTGCCTCACTGCAATATCTGACCGCTCCTATATGAGCAATCTTGTTAGAATTATAGAACTTAAACCTAGTATATCGATTTTTTTTAACAATGGGAGCGCTTTGTGTGTATCCATTGGTTGCGAAAAACCACTGCTTTGCAGTGGTTTTAGTCTTTACTTTTTCAAATTACCTGCATGCAGGCCACATTCTTTGTGTGTCGCTTCCTCCCACCACCAACGTCCTTCACGTTCATGTTGGTTTGGTAAAACTGGACGTGTACATGGTTCACAGCCGATAGAAATAAAACCGCGTTCATGTAATGGGTTATAAGGTACTTCCATCATGCGGATGTAGCTCCACACATCGGCACTGGACCAGTTGGCAAGAGGATTGTATTTAATCAACTGTTTGCCTTCGCCTGAAAACCCCGCATCTGCCTGAACAACTGGAATCTCAGTTCGTGTGCCTGGACTTTGGTCTTTACGCTGCCCCGTAATCCAACCATCTAAAGTCGCTAATTTTTTACGTAAAGGTTGAACTTTACGGATACCACAACACTCTTTATGATCATCTTGATAAAAGCTGAATAAACCTTTTTCATTGACCAGTTGTTGAACGGCATCTGCTTCTGGGAAGCAAATTTCGATATTAATGTTGTAGTGTTTACGTACAGTCTCGATAAATTGATACGTTTCTGCATGTAAACGTCCAGTGTCTAAGCTAAAGACACGAAAGGGTTTACCTAAGTTAGCAGCCATATCAATAAGTACGACATCTTCTGCACCTGAAAACGAGATGGCAATTTCACCCGTTTGATTTAGTGCAAGTGCTAAAATTTCACTTGGCGATTTATCAGCATATTCAGCTGCGAGAGCATCAACAAGATCAATAGTTGGAATGGTTGTCATGAGTATCCTGGCAATAGGCTTGGAATCTAACAAGACCTATATTACGTTATTTGCTGCGTATTTTAATAGAGTTGAAATAAGCCACTTATCACTAAAAAATAAATGCTTATGAAAAAAATAGATTTAAAAAACAGCAATGCATTAGACAAATATTAAGCTATGATAGTTCAAAATTTTTCCACGTAAATAAAAGGGAGTATTCATGGAAGTTGTTTGCCTTGATCTAGAAGGGGTGTTAGTTCCAGAGATTTGGATTAACTTTGCTAAAAAAACAGGCATTAAAGCGCTTGAAGCAACCACACGTGATATTCCTGATTATGATGTGCTCATGACACAGCGTTTGAACATATTAAAAGAACATGGTTTAGGTTTAAATGATATTCAAGAAGTAATTGCAGAGATGGGCCCATTTTCAGGGGCAAAAGAATTTGTTGAATGGTTGCGCACACACTTTCAGCTGATTATTTTGTCAGATACTTTCTATGAGTTTGCACATCCATTAATGAAACAACTGGGCTGGCCAACGATTTTTTGCCATAAGTTAGAAACTGATGAAAAGGGTATGATTACAGCGTATAAGCTGCGCCAACCTGACCAAAAACGTGAAGCAGTTAAAGCATTGCATGGACTAAATTACCGTGTGATTGCCGCAGGTGATTCTTATAATGACACCACAATGTTAGGTGAAGCGGATAAAGGCTTTTTGTTTGATGCACCTGAAAATGTGATTGCTGAATTCCCACAATTCCCTGCAATTCATGGTTATGCCGCATTAAAAGAAGCAATTCGTGGTGCTTCGGTACGAGATATTCCTGCTTAATCTGAAGCTGAATACAATAAAGGGCATCATTTGATGCCCTTTGTTTTTATGCGATATTAACAGTGCATTGATTTAGAAGCGGTAGCCGATTTTTAGACCATAACCCAAAGCATAGTTGTCTTCAAATTCACCAACGTTTTTTGTACCCGTGCGTGCAGTGGCATCACCCAACCAGAAGTATTTTACGCCTGCTTGAATAAAGTAGTTTTCTGCAGGGCTGTATTGACCACCTAAGCCAACGCTCCAATAACCCTCAGTCGGGCCTAAAGTGGTGACCGGGTTACCCGCACCAGAGTCATAACCTACAGAAGCAGAACCAGACCAATGACTATTAAACTTGCGACCCGCGCCTACGGTTGCAGACCATTGATCATCTGAATAGTCAATAAGGTTATTGCCAGAAGCTGCATTTAAAAACTTTGGTGTGACCGCAAATTGATCCCAATGTGCCCAACGGATATTGGCAAAAGCTAAAGTGTTAGCTGCAACACCTGTTTGAAAATCAATGTTTACTGATTGCGGAGTTACAACTTCAGTGAGTGCATTTGGCCGTTGAATTGCACCAAACCCAAAAGTTTCAGTAGTATCAAGTTCATGTTTGATTTCTGAACGATAGGTAATCGCAGTTTTTAACGCGATTTCAGGAATTTGATAAGCAAAACCAGCAAGCCAACCGTATGCTTCATCTTCTTTTAAATTAATGTCGTAGCTGCCAAGTTTAGAAGCACCCCCGTACGCAAGTCCACGTAAAGATACTTTACCTTGTACGGTTTGATAAACAGGACCTGCGTAGAAATTCCAGTTTTCTGTAGGTTGGTAACCAATTAAAGCTGAAAGATTGTGTGTTTCTACTTCTACTTGGGTTGCTTCACCATTCGCGCCAAAAACTGGATTATTTGAAGGGTAGAGAGATTCGGCGCCAAATGGTTGGTCATATAAAAGACCTATAGAAATGTGTTCAGTTGCTTGTACTTTAATCGCAGCAGCAGGGAAATAATAATCTTCTGCCATATCGTTAACTTTCAATTGATTAGATTGAACTTTGGGATCTAAAATTGAAATACCTGCTTCTGCATAATTACCCGGTTGTAAAAATGCAGCAATAGACTGACCAGAACGGTCTAAACCAGCAGCAAGCGCAGGTGTAAGTGGGAGAGTGCTAAGTAAAATAGCCGAATAAATTCTATTGAGCTTCATGGTCGTTCCCTGATGCCATCTGTAACAAAAATGTGCTGGGAAAGTAACATAATTTTAAAAAGAGTAAATACTCAGCTCTGTTGAAGAAATGAACTAAGGCGGTTAAATAAAAGGGTTGCTTAGAGTATTTATACTATATTTTTATATTAACTAAATGATAAATAAGAAAATAAAAATAAAAGATAAATTTTAAAAAATTAATATTTGGAGCAGGATTAATTGCTTGTAAAACAAGCAAATGATATGCAAGTGTATAAAATTAGAGTTAAAAAATAAAAACCACTCGAAAGTGGTTTTTATTTAATCAGAGCTTAGAAGCGATAGCCCATTTTTAAGCCGTAACCTAAAGCATGGTTATCTTCAAATTGTGCTACAGAGTTTCCTGTACCAAACATTGATGCAGGTTGAGCTTTAACATCACCTAACCAGAAGTACTTCACACCACCAGCGATAAAGTAGTTTGCAGCAGGTGAGAATTGCAGACCTAGGCCAACATTCCAGTAACCTTCAGTTGGACCTAAAGTTGAAACAGGGTTGCCTGCACCTGAATCCCAACCTACAGAGACATTACCTGCCCATTTTTCATTAAATTTACGGCCTACACCTACAGTAGCTGACCATTGATCATCTGTATAACCAACTAAATCAAAGCCATTTGGATTATCTGGGGTTAAGTTGGCAGCACCTAAAGCTTCTGAAACTGTGCCAAACTGTTCAGGACGAATTGAGAAATCTTCCCAGTTTACCCAACGCACATTAGCAAAAGCTACTGTATCAGCCATTACACCAGTTTGGAAATCAAGGTTTACAGATTGTGGAGTTGTAATCTTGGTAGAAGTATTTTCGTTATATACTGCACCTGGCCCAGGAACTAAACCAGTTAAAATTAAGCTTGTACCATATTCGTTGGTTGCTGCTTCGTGATCAATTTCAGAACGATAAGTTAATGATGCTTTTAATGCAATTTCAGGAATTTGGTAAGCTAAACCTGCAATCCAGCCTACTGCAGAATCTTCTTTCATATCTGCATTATATTGGCCTAATGCAATAGTAGAACCGTATGCGGTACCACGTAGTTGAACATTCCCTTTAATGGTCTGATATACCGCACCACCATATAGATTCCAGTTTTCAGTTGGTTGGAAGCCTACTAGGAATGTTAAATTTTCGGTTGTAACTTCTACTTCAGTTGCTTCTTGGCCGTTATGGAATAAGCCTTGTCCAGCAAATAATGCAGCTGGAAGACCCAAACCTGCTAATGCTGGGTTTGCTCCAGCATCACCAACTGAATAGGCCGCATCAGCACCAAAAGGTTGATCATATAAAAGACCCACTGATAAATTATCAGCTACTTGAAACTTTAATGCTGCACTTGGGAAGTAATAATCTTCGCCCATGTCTGATAGAGAGGTATTCTCAAGACCAGCTAATGCTGCAGGAATAGCAGGGTTAGGAGTATAGCCTGCATTAGCTTTACCAGATACAGATGGATCTAATACAGAAATACCAGCCTCAAAGTAATTACCTGGTTGTAAAAACGCTGCGATAGATTGACCTGAGCGATCTAAAGCTGCTGCAAATGCACCCGTCATTGGTACAGTTGCTAAAATCATTGCTGTGCTTAGTGCTTTTAATTTCATTATACATTTCCCTTGGGCTATAAAGTCTTTTATGACAGTTTTTGTTGATGCTTTAAGCTTTCATCTAGGATGATTTCGGCTTGTATTCACCGAGACCATTTGTTACTCCATGTGACAAAAATATCACAATTAAAATAAGAGTAAATGCTCTAGATATAACTAATCAGTTCAAAAAATAATCACAATAGAGTTTTTATACTAAAAAAACACATTTTTATAACTTAAGTTAATGAAAAATATACATATATAATTTGAAATATAAAATTTATTTTTTGGTTAAAAAATACTCAATTGAGTGTGAAAATAAATCCTTTTTGTGATGTTTATCACTGTTTTTCATTGCTGTTTTATAATACAAAATTATATTTTATAGATCATTCATCGATTATTTTTATATATAAGATCAAGTTATTGTTTTTTACATGATTAATATTGTCTACAGCAGCAATGATAATTGTTGCGGATATATTGCGTTGTGTTATAAAAAAACATATAAATTTGAATCAAATGTTAATAACAAAAATCTTTAGTTTTAAATATAGATGAATGAAGATAGGTGGTCATTAAGCGGTGCAATCAGCACTCAATCTTGACTTAAATTAAGCTGTAGTTTTGTTATACCGTTAAAAGCATAATTTATTAAAAAATTTAGAGTTTTAGTTTGCTATCGCTCTACTGTGAACCATAAATGATTAGAAGGATGGGCTTTGTTGTACAAACCTATTCTTAAAGCCATCTTTAGCAATATAATTTCCGAATGAAGAAGCCAGCACCTAAAATTGACCGTACAAGCAATTGCTCCTCATATAACCGAGTTCTCATTAATCGTGGAAATATTGCCATTTGGTTTGATCTTGAAACTCAGAGGTATGCTCATTATTGAACAAAGTAGCAAAACCAGAAGTCATACAATATGGCTTCGACTTTTGTCTCTTAACTCGGTTGGAGGAACGCCAAACCAACTTTTAAAGTTGCGACTAAAAATAGATAACTCTGCATAGCCCAACTGTAGAGCAATATCCGTCAAATTCACATTGCCTGCATCAAGCATACGCAGTGCTTCTTTTTTTCGGACATTTTCGAGTATATCTCGATAGCTTGTTCCTTGCATTTTTAAAGCGCGCTGAAGCTTTTTCGGATGCATGCCCATACACAGCGCGATCTTTTCAATGCTGCAGTCTCCTGTCGCCATTAGCATGCGGACTGAACTCTCTATCAGTGCGGTATTGTCTTCAGTTTTGGTGCTGCTTTGTGTTTCAAGCTGCTGTACGATTAGTTGATTAATGGCATCTTCATTAAAATTATAGGGTTTATAGCTTAAAAAGCTTGCAGGAAAATAAAGTGCATCTTCATCGGTTTCAAACTCTACCTGACATGAAAAATGAGCTTGGAAAGTTTGAGCACCTTTTTGTGGTGCTTTTTGCTTGAAGCAAATTTTTTCTGCATGCCACTGCGGGCCAATCAAATCTTTTAAAATATTCGCGACAAGGCAAATGGCCAGTTGTGATTTTTGTGGTACATCGGTGTTGTATTCACTTAAACGCACAAAGTTCAGCTTACAGAGCAGAGCATTATGTTGCGAGACGTGGAAGACAATGCCTTCAGCATGTAAATAGACATATTTTTGCGCCACGCTTAAGGCTTCAAGTATGCTCGTTTGTCGGGACATGTAGACGCCAATCAAACCGATTGTGCTAATATTTTGGAGTGCGCCGAGTTTTAAACCGAAGCAGTCATCCTGACAGGCTAAGGCCGCTTTTTCCAATAAATTTAAATAATGATCATAATGAATAAATGAATCTGGATCACGGAGTAAAGCAGGTAAAATCCCGATCTCTTTCAAGATTTCTATAGGGTTTATGCCATAACTACGGACTAAGTCTTCAAAACCGCCGAGGCTGGCTGCACGAATATAACTTCCCATTACAACATTCCATGTTGTCCTAAAAGATCAATTTAGTGTCCTAAAAAGTCAAGCATAATTCAAGTCATTTGTTAAAGTAGGATAAGAGATTATCTCAACCAACATAGAAAAGAAGTATTGAATCACCATTTTTAGCCGTGAAAGGAAAAGCATATGCAACTTACGGTTCAGCCTCATATCGAGCAAACAGTGATAGAACAGACATTACACGATTGTTTTCAATTGCAGCGCAAAAGCTTTCATCAACAAGGCATTGAAACAATTGCGCAACGCAAGCAACATTTACTGAATTTAAAAGCATTGATTAACGATCACCGTGAAGCAATTATTGAAGCCCTGAATCGAGATTATGGCAATCGTTCACGTCATGAAACCTTACTGGCAGAAATTATTACGGTCACAGATGATATTAACGGCAGCATCAAACACTTGAAACAGTGGACTAAAGTACAAAAAAGACATGTCGATCATAGCTTGTATTTTGGTGCAAAAAACCGTGTGATTCCGCAGCCACTGGGGGTGATTGGAATTATTGTGCCGTGGAATTTCCCCATTAATTTGATGTTTTCACAGTTGTCAGCCGTGTTTGCTGCGGGAAATACCGCTATGGTTAAAATGTCTGAAAATTCAAGACATTTGGCTGAATTACTGATTGAGTTAAGTCCCAAATACTTTAAAGCGGAAAAATTACAGATTTTTGATGAGACTGGTGAAGTGGGTATCGCATTTTCAAAATTGCCGTTTGATCACTTGATGTTTACTGGCTCTGGTGCGACAGGGCGTAAAGTCATGGCTGCTGCAGCACAAAACTTGACCCCTGTGACTCTGGAACTGGGTGGTAAATCTCCTGCGGTGATTGACTCTGAATACCCTATTGAGAAAGCTGTAGAACGTATTATGTTTGTGAAACAGTTTAATGCGGGACAAATTTGTACCAATGTCGATTATTTATTTGTACATGAGTCGAGGTTACAAGCGTTTATTCAAGCGGCATCAGTTTGGGTGCAGGAACATGTGCCTGATATTCATAGCAAAGATTATACTTCTGTGATTGATGAGCGTGCATTTCAGCGCTTAGTACATAGCTTGGCAGATGCTGAAGCCAAAGGGGCTAGTTTAATTAATTTAAATCAGCAAGAGCCTGATGCTGCGACACGAAAATTTCCACTGACTTTGGTGTTGAACAGTAATGATGAGATGGAAATTGATACGCGTGAAACCTTTGGCCCGATCTTGATGGTCAAAACCTACCAAAAGCCTGAAGATGTGGTTGACTATATTGTTCAGCGTGATCGTCCATTGGCCTTTTATCCATTTAGCAATAATAAAAGCTTAGTCGAATTTTATATCAGCAGAGTTATGTCGGGCGGGGTTTCGGTCAATGATGCCTTATTTCATGTCGGGCAGCATGACTTGCCATTTGGTGGGGTCGGCGCCAGCGGGATGGGGCACTATCATGGCTATGAAGGCTTTTTGACTTTTTCTAAAATGCGCCCTGTATTTTATCAGGCGGGTTTTTCGAGTTTGAAGTTTCTCGCGCCACCGTATGGAAAATTTGCTAATTGGCTGTTGAATTTATTGATTCGCATGAAGTCATAAGCGCTTAAATTTTAAAACCTCAAAATCACTTTTCACTTCAAGATGGATATTTTGAAGTGAAGGGTTTGGTGTATTTAAAAACAGAAAAATAAAACTATTAAAGGAGTTAATAGGATGAATAATAAAGATTTTGATTATGATCAAATCGTGATCGGCTCAGGCTTTGGTGGATCGGTCAGTGCTTTACGCCTCAGTGAAAAAGGCTATAAAGTCCTGATTTTGGAGAAAGGATTACGCCGTGAAGACAAGGATTTTCCAACTACAAATTTAGACACCAAAAACTATTTGTGGCGGCCTGAACTGGGATTCAGAGGTACGATGCAATTTACTTTCACCAGTAAAACCACCATTTTGCATGGGGTAGGCGTTGGTGGGGGCTCACAAATTTATGCCAATGTACACTTAATTCCACCTGATGCGGTTTTTGAGTCCGAGGCGTGGACCAAGATTCGTAAAGACTGGAAAGAAACCTTAAAGCCGTTTTATGGTCTCGCTCAACGTATGTTGGGTACAGCGAATAATACTTATACCAATATTGCAGACGACACGTTAAAAGAAGTTGCGAGTGAAATTGGATATGCAAATTCATTTAAAACAGTGAATACGGGGGTCTTCTTTTCTCAAGTAGCTGGTCAAGAAGGACAAGTAGCGAAAGATCCGTATTTCAATGGAGATGGGCCAGATCGTAACTCCTGTATTTATTGTGGTGCTTGTATGTTGGGGTGTCGCAACAATGCAAAAAATACCCTCATGAAAAATTACCTGTATTTTGCTGAGCGTAATGGCGTTGAAATTCGTCCAAGTTCAGAAGTGGTGAAAATTAAACCACTGAATGAAGATGGTAGCGCAGGTTACGAAGTAATAGTCAAAGAAACCCTTGGGAAACAAGTTCGTCAGTATAGTTTGCGCAGTCGTGGGGTGGTGTTATCTGCGGGTGTAATGGGCACTGTACCGATGTTGTTAAAAATGCGTGATCAGCATAAAACTTTACCCAATATTTCTTCATTGCTGGGACAGGAAGTTCGGACGAACTCGGAAACCCTGACCACAGTGAACAATACTGGTAAAAAACTGGATGATGGTGTGGCAATCAGCTCCTTTATTTCAGTCGATGCAGATACCAATATCGAGGTCACACGGTTCCCTGAAGGCGCAGATGCTTCATGGATTTATATTCCATATGTGCCGATGGTGACTGGTCAGGGCTTTATGCGCTTTATGAAGTTTGTGTTCAACACTTTAATACATCCCTTAAAAACCTTTAAAGTACTAAGTTATAAGGGTAAAGCCAAAGATTCGATCATTTTATTGGTAATGCAAAAGTCTGAAGCATTCATTCATTTTGAATGGCGTAGAAAGTGGTATCGACTGTTCCAGAATAGTATTACTGCCGTGCAAAAAGAAGGGGATACGCCACTCACAGTTTCATTCCCTGCGGCTGAAGAAGCCACTAAAATGATTGCACAAAAGTTGGGTGGAGAGCCAGGTTCTGCACTTACCGAAATTTTACTGGGAACGCCAACGACAGCACATATTATGAGTGGTGTCGCGATGGGCAATGATAAGTCGAATGGCGTTGTGGACTTCACAGGTCAAGTCTTTGGTTATCAAAATTTACGCGTATTAGATGGTTCGATTGTACCTGGAAATTTAGGTGTGAATCCCTCACTGACCATTACCGCACTGTCCGAATTTGCGATGAGTCAAATCCCAGTGTTCTCCGCAGAGCGGGCAGCAAAGATTCAGCGTATCGAATTTAGTCGGCCTTTGGAGGGACAGGTGTCTGACTTGAAGGGTACTGGTGATTTAGCCAGTGCATTAAGTAATGCTTAAAAAAGGGAATATGGTTTGGGCTGGTGATGGTGCCTAATACGGCAAAATAGACAGCCGAAGCAATACAATCTTGAGATCATTATCCCTCTAACGCTGTATTACAGCGTTAGAGGTCGTTGCTGATTTTATGGGCTATAATTCAGAAATTCCTAAGCTAAGAAGAGAGCAAAAAGCTATCTTACCTTTTTACCGATTAATTGGGGGGCATTACTGAGTCTATTCATAGACCCAAAAGCCATAGTTTATTTTTTCTTGTTATAAAATATGACTAGTAAAATCAAAATAATAACTAAGATCAAAGTAATCATGACTCTTTCCATAGTTTGACCTCTAAATCTTATATTTTATCTAATTTTAACATGCTCATTCGATCACTATATATTCAAAATAGATCATTTTTCATTCTTTAAATATGGAGTTGCATATATGTGATTATACATATATAAATATATGTAAAGATTCCATTGAGTTTGAGTAAATGACTGCTACTCCAAAAGTGAAGATCTATCACAATCCTGAATGTGGTACATCACGTAATACATTGGCGTTAATCCGTAATGCCAATATTGAACCTGAAGTGATTGAGTACCTTGTAACACCTCCATCTAAAAATGAACTGATTCAAATGATCGCGGATGCAGGTTTAACGGTGAGAGAAGTGATTCGTAAAAATGTTGCTCCATATACAGAATTAGGAATTGATCAAGAGGATTGGACTGAAGATCAATTGCTTAACTTTATGCTTCAGTATCCAATTTTGATTAACCGCCCATTCGTGGTGACTGAACTAGGAACTCGTTTAAGTCGTCCGTCAGAACTGGTTTTAGAAATTCTGCCACTCCCACAAAAGGGTGCTTTCACTAAAGAAGACGGTGAACAAGTACTGGATGAAAATGGGCAGAGATTAAAATAAACATGTGATGGGTATCTGTGAGTATTGTTATATCCAGAAGGATGAGTAGGTGAAAGTATGGATCAAATCAATTTCTTTAAATGTTTGACTGATGAAACGCGATTCAACATCGTCATGTTGGTTCTTGGAAATAATGAACAATGTGTTTGTGATTTGACTGAAAAATTAGAGTTGAGCCAACCCAAGATTTCACGGCATTTAGCCTTATTACGCTCTTCTGGTCTTTTACAAGATCGACGTCAAGGGCAATGGGTCTATTACAGTCTCAATCCCAATTTACCCACTTGGTGCGTAGACGTACTTAACACCCTTAAAAATGCTGATTTACAGCCAAAAGTTGCTCCATCATTTCAACAAATCAATAGTTATTGCGAGTAGAACAATATGAAATTCCTTTTTTTGTGTACTGGAAATAGTTGCCGTAGCATCCTGTCAGAAGTTCTTTTTAACAGCCGCGCGCCTGAAGGGTGGATAGCATACAGTGCAGGTAGTAAGCCATCAGGGCAAGTACATCCATTGACCATTGAAACATTAGAAAATTTGGGTCTTTCAACAGATGGTTTGTGGAGTAAAACCATTGATGATTGTGAACAATATCAACCTGACGTGGTGATTACGGTTTGTGATTCGGCAGCTCAGGAAGCGTGTCCACTGTATTTAGGCGGAGCGATCAAGGCTCATTGGGGCTTGGCTGATCCTTCACATTTAGATTTGCCGAAAGAAGAAAAATTAAAAGCATTCCAAGTGACTGTAGACCATGTCAATCGTCGTTTAGATGCATTGTTGGCACTCGATACAGCGCACATGTCTCGTCCTGAATTGATTGCTGCAATCAATCACATCTCAGATATTGAATGAGAACATCATGGCTCAACAAAGACTGTCATTTTTAGATCGTAACCTCACGCTATGGATTTTCATTGCGATGGGGTTGGGAATTGCGATCGGTGTGTTCTTTCCACAAGCCTCAGTGGCATTGGATAAAATGAGTGTGGATTCCGTCAATATTCCAATTGCGATAGGTTTGATTTTGATGATGTATCCACCTTTGGCAAAAGTGGATTATGCAGCGCTACCACAAGTGTTTAAAGACAAAAAAACCTTAACTTTGTCTTTGGTACAGAACTGGGTGATAGCACCAGTATTGATGTTTGCCTTAGCCATTATTTTTCTACATAGCTATCCAGAGTATATGACAGGCTTAATCCTGATAGGGCTGGCTCGTTGTATTGCGATGGTCTTGGTGTGGAACGGTTTGGCCTGTGGGGATAACCAATATGTTGCTGCATTGGTGGCCTTTAACAGTATCTTCCAAATTTTATTTTTCAGTACCTATGCTTGGTTGTTCTTGACCTTCTTACCACCTTATTTTGGTGTTGCAGGGCAAGTGATCAATGTGGATTTCTGGACGATTACCCATGCGGTACTGGTGTACTTAGGGATTCCATTTTTTCTTGGCTTTATGACCCGATTCATTTTAGTTCGTGCTAAAGGTTTGGATTGGTATCAAAATGTCTTCTTACCTAAGATTAGTCCACTGAGTCTACTGGCTTTATTGTTCACGATTGTGGCGATGTTTAGCCTGAAAGGGAACGATGTGGTGAGCTTACCGATGGATGTCTTGCGTATTGCGATTCCATTGACCATTTACTTTATTGTGATGTTCTTCATCAGCTTCTTCATGAGCAAATGGATGGGGAACGATTATCCTAAAACCACAGCAATTTCTTTTACTGCTGCGGGAAATAACTTTGAATTGGCACTTGCTGTAGCGATTGCAACTTTTGGTTTAGCTTCACCTGTGGCGTTTACTACTGTAATTGGTCCACTGGTTGAAGTGCCAGTGCTGATTGCTTTGGTCAGTGTGTCTTTGTGGCTTAGAAAAAAGTTTTTTAAAGCAGAGGTGTAATTTCTATGACTCTCCCAAATGTAGATATGAATCTTTTGGATCAACCGACTTTAGAAAAGGTACAAGCTAAAGAGTTGGATCATCCACCCCGTATTTTGCTGCTGTATGGTTCAAACCGTGAGCGTTCATACAGCCGTTTGGCCGTAATGGAAGCAGGACGTATCTTGGAGCAGTTTGGTGCCGAAGTAAAAATCTTTCATCCTAAAGGGCTGCCTTTACCTGAAGATGCGGACACTGAACATCCAAAGGTTAAAGAGTTGCATGATTTACTCGCTTGGGCAGAAGGCATGGTGTGGTGTTCGCCTGAGCGTCATGGCTCCATGAGTTCAATTTTCAAATCGCAAATTGACTGGATACCATTGGCAGGCGGTGCAATTCGTGCAACGCAAGGTAAGACTTTAGCTTTGATGCAGGTCAGTGGCGGTTCACAGTCTTTTAACAGCTTAAACCAGATGCGTATTTTAGGCCGTTGGATGCGGATGATCACCATTCCGAACCAATCGTCTATTCCTAAAGCTTTTTTAGAGTTTGAGGAAAATGGACGGATGAAACCTTCATCCTTCTATGATCGAATTGTCGATGTAATGGAAGAACTATATAAGTTCACCTTGCTCACTCGTGGGCAGAGTCAGTACCTCACGGACCGTTATTCAGAGCGAAAAGAGTCGGCAGAAGAATTATCTAAGCGTGTCAATCAACGGAGTTTATAAACTCTAGATGATCAAAGATGTTGAAAAGTAGCTTGTGTAATTGAAAAGTCCAATTACAGATTTGATCAGTTTTTAAAAGTCACTTAGTTTGTTGAATAGACTGGGCTTTTTTAATTATGAATATGGCTTCACTATAATCAAGAGGAGAGATGCTTTGGCACAACTACAAGCACAAGTCGATGTGGTTATTATTGGTGGTGGTCAGTCGGCACTTGCTACAGCTTATTTTCTCAAACGTAAAAAAGTTCCATTTGTGATTTTAGATGATCAATCGCAGGCGGGCGGTGCATGGCTGCATGCTTGGCAGTCGCTACATCTTTTTTCACCGCATACATGGAGTTCGTTGTCGGGTTGGATGATGCCAACGACTGAACACACCTACCCAACGCGAAATGAAGTGATCGAGTATTTGTTGGCATACGAGCAACGCTATCAATTTCCGACCATTCGGCCAGTCCATGTCGATCATATTGAACAAAAAGATGACTATTTAGATGTGTATGCTGGCGAACAATATTGGCGAGCTAAAGCGGTGGTCAGTGCTACAGGAACATGGAGTCAACCTTATATTCCACATTATGAAGGACATGAGCGATTTGAAGGGATACAAATACATTCAGCTCATTACGTAAATCCAGAGCCTTTCATCAATAAAAAAGTGATCGTGGTTGGAGGTGGCAACTCTGGTGCACAAATTCTTGCTGAAGTCTCAAAAGTTGCAGATACCACTTGGGTCACAGTAACACCACCTCAATTTTTATCGGATGATGTTGATGGGCGGGTCTTGTTTCTTCGGGCAACGGAGCGTTTAAAAGCCCAACAGGAAGGTAAAGTGATCAATCAGCCTGTTGGTGGTCTGGGTGATATTGTCATGATAGACACTGTAAAAGAGGCCCGTGAACGTGGCGTATTACATAGCCGAGAACCGTTTAATGCATTTGAAGAACATTCAGTTGTTTGGGCGGATGGTATAACACAAGCCGTAGATGCTGTGATTTGGTGTACAGGATTCAAAGCTTCACTGAATCATTTAAGAAGTCTTGATGTGGTAGAACCTGATCAAACGGTTGCTTTCCATAATGGGCGTTCAATGAAAGTAAATAATTTATGGTTGGTTGGCTATGGTGAGTGGACAGGCATGGCATCGGCGACTTTAATTGGAGTGTCCAGAACAGCAAGAGCTGCGGCTGATGAAATTGCTGCCTACTTGACTAGCTAAAACGTATAAGTTTAAAGGGATGCATAGACAGGTTTCATGCATGAACAATTCGATTTGATTCGATACGGAGGAGGACGGAAATAGAATTCGCCGTGAAGCAAATGGAAAGCAATTATTGATGATTGATAGGAGATTTAAGGTGCTCTAAGTAGCTAATTAAAATAAGAAAACCTATCTATTTAAATCAGAAAAGCAGCCGAAGCTACTTTGCGTTTTTTATAATCATTGAAGTTGCCTCTAAGGCATTCACCATCAGCACAACTTCCGCCAGACTTAAGCGTCTACTTTGGCGGTACGAGAGTTATGGCTTAATTCATCTGCATGTAGGAAATGCGTATGCTGCGGCGCGCGTTTGGTTTTGCTCCATTCTTCCAGCATGTCATATTTCATTTGTTCAGTAATCATGGCAATTTTTTGTGGTGCTTTTTCATCGTCATAGGCTAGTTCCAAACGGTGGCCATTTGGATCAAAGAAATAAATTGAGTGGAAAATACCATGATTGGTAATGCCCAAGACCTCTATACCATTGGCTTCTAGGTGTTCTTTAGCATCAATCAGTGCCTGACGGTCTTTGACTTTGAGTGCAATGTGCTGCACCCATTTTGGGGTGTTTTCATCGCGGCTCATTTCAGGCTGGATTGGCAGTTCAAAGAAAGCCAAAACATTACCATTTCCTGCGTCTAGGAATAGGTGCATATAGGGATCAAAGGCTTTGGTTGAGGGGACATGGTCTTCAGCAAAGGCGAGAATGAAATCCATATTTAGGTTTTTTTTGTACCATTCCACCGTTTCTTTGGCATCTTTACAACGGTAGGCCACGTGGTGGATTTTTTCAATTTGAATGGTCATTTTTATATCCTTATAAAAAACTTAAGAGGCTTCAAGCTGCATTTCAGGTGCAGCGTGTTGAAAGGCTTCTAAAGTGTTGCAATGGGTGTAGATCGAACAAATTTTTGGATAACCCGATAAATCAAGATGAAAACGTAGCGCGTTATAGACTTGTGGGATCAGGCAGCAGTCTGCGAGGGTGGGCTGACTGCCAAAACAGAATTTGCCATTTGACTGTTCTAGCTGTGCTTCAAGGGCTTTAAAGCCTGTTAAAACCCAGTGTTTATACCAAGCTGTTTTCTGCGCATCACTTACTTCCAATGTACCCGTCAGATACTGAAGTACCCGTAGGTTGTTGAGCGGATGGATGTCGCAGGCAATACTTAAACTAAATGCACGGATCAAAGCACGCTGCTGCAAGTCTTGAGGGAGCAGGGCCGTATCTGGGAATTTTTCTTCTAAATATTCAAGAATACTTAGCGATTGGGTCAGAACAAACTCCTGCTCTGCCCATGTGGGCACTAGCTCACTCGGATTGAGCTGACGGTAGCTTTCACTATGCTGTTCACCGCCATTATTGACTAAGTGCACAGGTATATGTTCAGCAGTCAGACCTTTTAAATTCAAGGCAATACGAACTCGGTAAGCCGCAGAACTACGAAAATAGGTATACAGTTTCATGGGCAACATCCTGATCTGCAATTATTGGGTAAAACCAAAATCCACTGCTGGCAGAATTTTGCCGCTGACTTCACCAAAACCAATACGCAAATCATCTTTTTCGCAATAGCCTTTCATAATGACGGTATCTCCGTCTTGAATGAAGTTACGCTGTTCGCCATTTGATAGCGTTAAAGGTTTGGTGGCATTCCATGTGATCTCGAGCAATGAACCATAAGAATCTGGGGTTGGCCCTGAAATGGTCCCTGAACCCATCAAATCACCGACCTGCAAGTTACAGCCCGCAATCGTATGGTGAGTCAGCTGCTGAGCCATGGACCAGTACATATATTTAAAGTTGGTTGTGCAGATCACATTGCTCTGATCGTCATTCTCAGGCTGAATTTCAACCGAAAGATGAATGTCATAACTATTGCTGCTGTTGTCTTCACGCAGATAAGCCAAAGGTTTCGGTTCTTGTTCAGGTGAACTGGTTTTAAATGGCTCAAGTGCTTCCAGCGTCACAATCCAAGGTGAAATAGACGACGCAAAAGTTTTGGCATTAAACGGGCCAAGTGGTACGTATTCCCATTGTTGCAAGTCACGTGCAGACCAGTCATTAAACAGCACCATACCGAAAATATGATCCCAAGCGTTTTCAATTGGAACAGGTTGGCCCAGCTGACTTGACTTGCCTACGATAAAACCAGTTTCCAGTTCAAAGTCGAGTTTACGACAAGCAGAAAATACAGGGCGTTCAGAATCTGGCAGCTTGATTTGTCCTGATGGACGGACAATGTCAGTGCCGCTCACAATAACTGAGCTGGCACGACCGTTATAACCAACAGGGAGTTCTGACCAGTTGGGCAGCAGCGCATTTTTCGGGTCACGGAACATGCAACCGACATTGGTGGCATGTTCTTTAGACGAATAGAAATCGGTATAGCCTGAGATGTTTACAGGCATATGCATTTTAACGTCTGATTGTTTGAAGAAAACTTGATCACGCAGGGCCTGATTGTCACGAAGTTCAGGATTATCTGCGGACAACAAAACTTGTAATTCAGCGCGGACCTTAGACCAATTGGCTTGACCTGATTCAATAAACAAATTCAGTGTCGGCTGATTAAAGAGCAGTTTGCCATCTGCCTGTTTGCAATAACCATGCACTTCCAGTACCGCCAGATCAACCACCCATTCTCCCAGTGCTACGCCAGCACGGGCCTGCGAATTGTGTTTTTCACTAAAAATGCCATAAGGCAGGTTTTCTAGTGGGAAATCTGAATGTGCAGCAATTTCAACAAATGACTTCAAGCGTTTGCTCATGGATATTGATCCTTTCCGTGGAAAATTTAAGTTCTAGATAGAATCATACTTATATTTTAAAATTACGCAATAAATAATTTATTTATGAGTAATGTAAATTGTTGAGCTATACTACTCTGAATGAGAGAGTCAGGTTTAGATGGCTCACATTTTTGATTTAAGTAGTACAATTCACCAATGGAGTTATGACAACTAATGCAGCTATGCAGGGTAAAGCGATGAGTGTTGAGGAAGAAAAAATACAGGGAGGGGTTCAGTCTCTGGAAGTTGGATTAACCGTATTGGATGCATTGACCGCACATAATGCACCGATGATGTTAAAAGAGCTGTCCGAAGTTTTATCCATGCATCCGGCCAAAGTACACCGTTATGTGGTGAGCTTGATTCGTAAAGGCTATGCTCAGCAATTAACTGATGGGCGTTATAGCTTAGGTGAGCGTGCACATGCTTTTGGGGTGAATGCACTCAAGCGAACAGATATGTTGGAATTAAGCCAGCGTTATATTCAGGATATTCAGCAACATCTGAATTGCAGTATTCATGTGAGTAAATGGTTTGCTGATGGAGCGGTCGTGGTTCAGTCTCTAGAATCTAACCATGTCTTTAATATTATTACCCGAGTTGGTTCACGCATGCCTCTGCTGAAATCTGCGACAGGGCGCTTGCATGCCTGCTATCAATCTGAGCACATCATCAAGCCATTATTGGAAAAAGAATGGGAAAGTAGCGCTAAACCAGGGCAGTATCCTGCAAATTGGGAAGATTTTTTAGAACTGAAAGCGAAAATTCTGAGTCAAGGTTATGCTTCAGTCGCAGGAGATATGATGGCTGGGATCAATGCGATTAGTATTCCAGTCTTTAATTTCACGCAGCAACTGGATCATGTCATTACTTGTATTGGCACAGAAGATCAGTTACCCGAAGGACAAATGCAGCAAGCAATTGATTATGTTCTTGGCGTACAGCGACAGATCGATGCTTTATTTCATCCTGCTGCTGCCATATAAAAGCGTCGCTTACATTGAAAAGATGAATTAAGTTTTAAATCCACCCTTTGGTGGATTTTTTTATGGGGTTGTGGAGTCAGACAGTTGAAATATTTGATTTTTTTTGCCGCACTGTCTAAGAGAAAGGGGGCATGAAATAGATAGTTAAGCTGAAACCCGTAGACTTAGGTTGCCTTGATTCAAGTTCTGAAAAATAACGATAAAAAAGGCTTCTGACCCTAGAGTGAGAAGCCTAAGTGAACATGATATATTTTAAGCAAGCACAGACTCAGCGGAGCTTGCAGCTTTAAGCACAGTTGCCATCGAGTCAGCCACATAATCAATATTGTTTAAATTTAGGCCAGCAGTACACATACGCCCGCTGCGGACTAAATAAATACCATAATCGTGTTTCAGCAAATCGACCTGTTCTGCACTTAAGCCCGTATAACTAAACATACCTTGTTGCTGGGTCAGATAGCTAAAGTCCATATCTGGTAGCGCTTGACTAAGTTTGTCTTCAAGTAAGCGACGCATCAGTAGAATGCGCTGACGCATTTCTTCTAATTCAGACTGCCATAGCTGAGACAACGCTGTGTCATTTAATACCTGACTCACCAATAACGCACCGTTGGCTGCTGGGCTAGAATAAATGCGGCGGACTGTCGCTTTAAGCTGGCCCAATACATTTTGGGCAATGTTTGCGTCATCACAGACAAAGCTCAAGCTACCAACGCGCTCACCATATAAGGAAAAGATCTTGGAAAAAGAATGGCTGACAATAAAGTTCATACCAGACCGATCTAGCGCATGGATCGCATAAGCATCTTGTTCCAGGCCTTGACCAAAGCCTTGATAGGCCATATCCAAGAAAGGAATCAAGTCATTTGCTTTTAGAACCTCAATCACTTGATCCCATTCATGAGGTTCTAAATCTGCACCTGTCGGGTTATGACAGCAAGGATGCAGTAGTACGATACTTTGAGCAGGCAGCTGCTTTAAGGTATCTAGCATCGCAGTTAGATTTACGGCATTGGTATTTGCATCATAATAAGGGTAGAAATGGGTTTGAACACCAGCACCATTAAAGATCGCAATATGGTTTTCCCAAGTCGGTTGACTGACCCAGATTTCAGACTTCGGGAAATATTTGTTTAAGAAGTCTGCACCTACTTTGAGTGCACCAGAACCACCCAAAGTCTGAATGGTGACGACACGTCCTTGCTGACGAGCAGGGCTTGCCTGACCGAAAATGAGTTCTTGTGCAGCGTGATTAAAGCTCTTGAGCCCATCCATCGGCAAATACACTCGGACTTTGTCATAGTCAGGAATTAAATGAGTATAGGCTTTTTGAACCGACTGCAGCTGTGGCACGATATTATCTTCATTATAATAAAGTCCGATACTGAGATTGACCTTATTATGGCGCGTATCTTTGCTGAATTCCTCCATCAGAGAAAGAATTGGGTCACCTGCATAGGCATCAATATGTTGAAACATGAATACATCCTAATATGATAAATACGATATTACGCTTCTGGTAAGGAAGTGATTTTACTTTTTTCAAGCAACGCAACATGATCTTCTTGCTTCCGTTTAAAGAGATAAGCCGTCAGTAAAATCGCGATCCAGACTGGAATCATGAGAACTGCAATTTGCATATCTGGGCTACGACTCATAATGAGCAGAATACTCGCCATGAAGGCAATACATAAATAATTGGTAAATGGATAGGCCACACTTGGAAAGTGAGTTTTTACCTGCATGCGATTCATGGCTTTTTTAAACTTTAAATGTGTATAAGAAATCACGACCCAGTTAATCACAATAGCCGCTACAACCAGCATCATGAGTAAGTTAAATGCTTTTTCAGGAAATAAATAGTTAATCAGAACACATATTAAAGTAAAGAAAGCTGAAACCATAATGGTATTTACAGGAATACCACGCGGATTAATTTTGCTTAAAAATTTTGGGGCATTGCCTTGTTGTGCCAGACCAAGCAGCATTCGGCTGGTACAGTAATTGGTGCTGTTATAGACCGAAACAGCCGCAGTCAAAACCACAAAATTCAAAACAGCGGCCACGGTTTGGCTGCCCAACGAATCGAAAATCAATACAAAAGGACTACCGCCTTCAGCCATCATATTCCATGGATAAAGCGACAAAATTACGACTAGGCTTAAGATATAAAACAACAAGACGCGGTAAACAATTTGATTGACGGCTTTTGGGAGGGTTTTCTGAGGGTTATCTGTTTCTGCTGCTGCAATACCTACCAGTTCAATTCCACCGAAAGCAAACATAATCATGGCCATAGCCATCACTAAACTTGTAATACCATTGGGAAAGAAGCCACCGAGCTGCCATAAATTTTGTAAGCTAGACTGGCTATGACCACTACCGCTAGCCAGCAAGTAACTCCCAAAAGCAATCATGGCAATAATTGCCACGACCTTAATGATGGCTAGCCAAAACTCCATTTCACCAAATAATTTCACGTGCAGTAAATTAATGACATTAATGAAAATAAAGAAACCCAAAGCAGAAACCCACGTTGGAATATCAGGCCACCAGTAATGGATATAGAGGCCGACAGCACTGAGTTCAGCCATACACACTAAAATATTCAGTACCCAATAATTCCAGCCAGACATAAAGCCCGCAAATTTGCCCCAGTATTTATAAGCAAAATGACTAAAAGAACCACTCACGGGTTCATGCACAATCATTTCACCGAGCTGGCGCATCATGAGAAAGGCAATAAGGCCTGCGATGGCATAGCCTAAAATAACAGAAGGTCCTGCGAGTTTGATGGTTTGTGAAATGCCGAGGAAGAGCCCAGTGCCGATAGAACCACCGAGGGCGATGAGCTGAATATGACGATTACTTAAACCTTTTTTCAGGTTTCCTTGTTCAATGTGCTGCATTTTTATTCTTCATCCATGTGAGATAAAGCCCTGAACCATGATGATGTGTGTACTTATTTTTATATTGTCATCGGAGCGGACTTTAATTTTTACGAGTATAATTTTGCGCAAAAGTTAAATTTCCCTGTACATAAAACTATATGTACAGGGAAATTCTAGAAATCGTTTAAGCTTTCGATACATCTAAAACGCCACGTTTAATTTGGTCGCGTTCAATCGACTCAAATAGCGCTTTAAAGTTGCCTTCACCAAAACCGTCGTCATCTTTACGCTGAATAAATTCAAAGAAGACTGGGCCTAGCATATTTTGAGAGAAAATTTGCAAGAGCAGACGCTTATTACCGTCCTTAGTATTGCCATCTAGCAAGATGCCACGCTTTTGTAGTTCATCGGCAGGTTCACCGTGGTTAGGCAAACGCTCACTTAGAATTTCGTAATAGGTATTGGGTGGAGGTGTCATGAATTTTGCACCTAACGCTTTTAATTTGTCCCAAGTGCTGATCAGGTCATCACAAATGAAGGCAATATGCTGAATGCCTTCACCGTTAAATTCATTCAGGAATTCGGCAATCTGGCCATTTCCTTTATCCGAATCTTCATTGAGCGGAATACGGATTTTGCCATCTGGCGCCGTAAGTGCCTTGGACGTCAGGCCAGTATATTCACCTTTAATATCGAAGTAGCGAATTTCTTGGAAGTTGAAAATCTTTTCATAGAAATCAGCCCAATACTGCATACGGCCTTTATACACATTATGGGTCAAATGGTCGATTTCATATAAACCTGTGCCGACAGGATGGGAGGGTACATCATCAAAGAAAATGAAGTCATTTTGGTAAATGTCACAATCGACAAGGAAAATGGGAGAGCCGCCAATCCCTTTAATTGCTGGGATATTCAGCTCCATCGGACCAACTTGGTTATAAATTGGTTCAGCACCAATTTCTATCGCCTTTTTAAATGCCTTTGCCGCATTCTTGGTGCGGAAACCCATTGCACAGGCAGAAGGGCCATGTTCTTTATAGAAATAAGCTGCATATGATTCAGGCTGATAATTTAGAATGATATTAATTTTGCCCTGACGCCATAAATACGCATTTTTAGACTTATGTTTTGCCACTTTGCTGAACCCAATGGTTTCAAACACCGCATCTAGCTGACCATCTTTAGAAACAAATTCAATAAATTCGAATCCACACAGTTCTAATGGGTTGGCTAATTCATTCATACAACGTCCTCATTTCTTTTTTAAGCAATCCTATTGCTTATCTTTTTAACGATTCCTTTCAGAGCTAACGGACTGGTCGCTACAATTCTAGAGCGAGAGAGACAAATCCGTTTGTCTGAAATGGGGCACTTGTTCAGCAGCATTCTCAATGTTGAGTGAGCAAGTGTAGAAGTTTTAATTCATCATACTTGATCTAAATTATTATTCAATACATAATTTAATTATGCAATAAGTAAAATTGGTAAATGATTTACCTATAAATTAAATTAATATTATTCATAAAAATATGTTTTAAAATAGGGGAGCTTTGTTATACCAAGATTTCGGGATGAAATCTGTGCTATAGGACTAAAATAGAAGGGAAAAATTGGGTATGAAATTTGGCTCATTCCGTGCATCTGTTGAGAACAGCTATTTGAAAATGAAACAGCCAAGCAACTGATTCGAGTACGAAAATTAATTGTAAAAGATCAAGAACAGTGTGACTTACTAAAACCTGATTTGAAAACCCAGATGTAGGTGTCGCCGCGAGCGAGTTTGATCACGCTGAATTTTTTGCATTAGCTTGAGCGGCTGTTGAATCAGCGTCCAAGATTGAAGGGGATTATTAGTATCACAGTGTGATAAATCGAATTTTTAGTGTTTATGATTAAGCTTAGAGAGGTTGAAAACAACCATAAAATGGTGCGCTCTGCGGGACTCGAACCCACGTCGGTCGCTTAGGAGGCAACTGCTCTATCCAGTTAAGCTAAGAGCGCAAAAGTGCGGTTAATGTAGCTGATTTTACTCAAAAAAAATAGTTATTGCCGAAACAATAACTAGGGTCTGTTGACATTTACTGTTCATAATTAACCCTATAAAGGTAGCCATAAAAATATACAGGCTAAAGCAACAGAACTTTGATAATTTCTTTTGAGCTTGTCATATCGAGTAGCTATTCCTCTAAATTGCTTTAATCTACAAAACATATTTTCAACTAAATGCCTGATTTTATATAAATACCAGTCCATATGGTCATTGTTCGATTGGCTATTTGTTTTCTTTGGTATATTCGCTTTAGTCCCTGTTTTCCTGATCTGTTCACGCAGTGGTTCTGAATCATAGCCTTTATCTGCACATACTACTTTTGTCTCTTTTAAATCTAATGTTGATATTAAATCAGGTGCAACTTTAACATCATGTGTGGTTCCATCGGTAATCATGAAATCAATAGGATTGCCATGTGCATCAACAATCAAATGTATTTTTGAGGAGTTTCCTCCTACACTTTTAGAAATAGATTGATTCGCTATGCCGGCAGAATGTTGATGAGCACGTACATGAGAGCCATCAATAAAAATCCACTCCATATCGG
>NZ_JBICLH010000033.1:0-50102 GCF_043105125.1 Acinetobacter sp. TYF_19 | reverse complement strand
TATAGCAAGCTATACTTCCCCGCTCGACTTGCATGTGTTAAGCCTGCCGCCAGCGTTCAATCTGAGCCATGATCAAACTCTTCAGTTAAAATCATTAGTAGCTTATGGCTACAAATCTTGGCTCATCAATTTTCTGACAAATATTTCTCAAATAAACTTCGAGTAATTTTTACCTTCAATCAATGAAATATTTTCGATCGATCAATCAGTAAAAATCCACACAAGTTGTTCTTCATAATCTCTTAATGATTTTTCTAACACCTCGTCAGTGCTAGAAGATGGACTCAATATACTTAACAACTCAGCACTTCGTGCTTCGTTCGTTTCCGTCTATCTCGTCGGTATGGGGTGCATTCTAGAGGATTTCTAAAGCTTTGCAACCCCCAAATTCACTTATTTGAAACGGGTGTTGGTTTTTTCTACAAAACTTAAGAAAAACCGTATTTTTCATCTATTTTTTGATCATATTTATAATTTTTTCTCTTATTTCTTTCAACATGAGCATTTCATTTCCAATCTTTAAAAGCCTTTTTAAGCTTAAAATTTAATCCTTAGCATTTATTTTTTCTTTAGGATGATTCTTATCAATCTTCTGGCAAGGTTTTCAGACTTAAAATCACCCTGCATTCCTTTCATCTCTGTATTTTTGATAAATCATCTTTCTAAAGACGTAGTTCTTTTATATTTAATACACGCTTAAGCTGAAAAACTGCCACATCGCTATAAAAACACCTAAGATTTAGTAAGAATGGAATGCCTAGTCTGTTTTTATTTCATTCGCGTAATAGCAAAGCCCTCTTCTATCTATACCATGGCCAAGATAATTCAAGACAGAGCTGAAATAACAGCCACGATAAAGCTTGATGATACGAAGCATCTGGATATAAGTAGAAAACGCAGTGCTATATAGCTGATGACCAGCTTTATTTAAAAGTCTGTTGCACCTAACTTTTATGACAGCTCGTTATTTGTCTACGAGAAACTGATTTTAAAAACTAAATTTTTGCCAATAAAAAAGGAAGAGATCTCTCCCAAAACCTCTTCCTCGGAGTTAGATCGTTATCTGATCCATAGATGTCATTATTATAGTTATCTTAAAAAAGTCCCTTGGGGAAGAGACTTGAAAACTGTGGAGAGTTATTCTTATTGACCCTTCTAGCGATGTTAAAAACATCGACTAGACGTTGAAATCTTATACACACTCATTTTAAATTGCAATATTTTTGGAAAAAATTAAGCATTGTTTTTATAAGGTTTTTTTTGAATTTACTTATTTGATTTTTTTATAAAGATTAAAAAATAAAAAGCAGGCCAAAGCCTGCTTTTATATCAACAACTTAAAACATATATATGCACCGACTTAGTCTGTAAAAGTGACTTTCGCAATGGCTTTTTTACCCGACTGGATAATTAAAGTGACATTTTCTTTAACAGAGAAACTCATATCGACCACGTTCCAATCAACTTTGACCGCACCACGACCAACAGCATCTTTTGCTGCTGCAGCATTTGGGTTTAAGCCCGCTACGCGAAGAATCGTTGCAATAAACAACTCGCCACCAAATTCAGCGCGTGAAATCGTCACTTCTGGTGTCCCTTCGGGTAGTTCACCCTCAGTAATCAGGTTGCCTGCACCTTTATGTGCATTTTCTGCCGCTTCTGCACCATGGAAACGCTCTACCAACTCAAGCGCAAGAATCTTTTTCACCTCTTGTGGATTACGCCCTTCAGCAATTTCGTTTAGCAGGACTTTAATGTCTTCAACGGATTTAAAGCTGAGTAAATCGAAATAGCGTTCAATTAATGCATCTGGCATCGAAAGGACTTTCTGATACATCGCCCCTGGTGCATCAAATACCCCAATATAATTACCCAAAGACTTAGACATTTTGTTCACACCGTCTAAACCTTCAAGGATTGGCACTGTAATGCAGACTTGCGCTTCTTGATCATAACGACCTTGAAGTGTACGCCCCATCAATAAGTTAAAGGTTTGGTCCGTACCGCCTAACTCAACATCTGCCTCAAGGGCAATCGAGTCATAGCCTTGAACCAATGGATATAAAAACTCATGAATTGCGATTGGTTGATGGTTGTTATAACGCTTGGTGAAGTCATCACGCTCAAGCATACGAGCAACCGTTTGCTGTGAAGCCAATTGAATCAGGTCAGCAGCCGTTTTATCGGCAAACCATTCAGAGTTGAAGCGCACTTTGGTTTTATTCGGATCAAGAATTTTAAACACTTGTTCTTGATACGTTTTTGCATTTTCAAGCACTTGCTCACGCGACAATGGTGGGCGTGTTGCACTTTTTCCAGTCGGGTCACCGATCATCGCGGTGTAGTCCCCAATCAAGAAGGTCACGTCATGACCCAAGTCTTGGAAAGTTTTCAATTTATTAATTAAAACCGTATGCCCCAAGTGCAAGTCAGGCGCAGTCGGGTCAAAGCCCGCTTTAATTTTTAAAGGACGATTTTCTTTTAATTTCTTCAGAAGATCTTCTTCAGAAATAATTTCATGCGTGCCTCGTTGAATGAGAGCAAGTTGTTCTTCAGCCGGCAGGAAATTTGACATCACAAAACCCAAACACATCAGTTATTCAATTTGTGCGATATACTAACACTTTTTCAGCACATTGCAGGCTTTAGAATAATCATGACAGCGATCTATATTGGGGTAATGACCGGCACCAGCATGGATGGTGTTGATATTGTTGCTGCTTCTTTTGATCCATTGCAGCTTCACGCCACCCTCACTCTTTCTTTCGACCCAGATTTACGCGATGAACTGATGGCACTCACTTTGCCCGGTGACAACGAAATCGACCGTATGGGCAAGGCAGATGTAGCTTTAGCAAAGATGATTGGCGAGGGCATCAATCAACTGATTGAGCAAAGCCATTTAGATCGTAGTCAAATCAAAGCTATTGGCTCACATGGACAAACCATTCGCCACCGTCCAGAGCACGGTTTCACCCTACAAATTGGTGACCCAAACATCATCACTGAAATCACCCAAATTCCTGTGATTTCAGATTTTCGACGTCGTGATATGGCCGCAGGTGGACAAGGTGCCCCGCTGGTTCCTGCTTTTCACCAAGATATGTTCCAACATGAAAGCATTCATCGCGTCATCTTAAACCTAGGCGGCATCGCCAATGTCAGCATGTTGCCCGCAGGCCAACCTGATCAGGTCTACGGTTTTGATACAGGCCCAGCCAACATTTTAATGGACGCTTGGTGTGAACGTTTTACTGGACAGCCCTATGATGAAAATGGCAATTGGGCAGCTTACGGCCATCCGATTCGCAGCCTGCTCGATCGCCTACAATCACATGAATATTTTTCCAAAGAACCACCGAAAAGCACTGGTCGTGAAGACTTCAACCTCGAATGGTTAGATGAACAAATTGCTGACTGGCGCAATGACCTTGAATACGACGAACTTGAAGACAGTCCTGAAAATGTTCAAGCCACATTAATGAAGCTCACCACACGTGCCATAAAAAAAGCCATCTATCGCTCCGATATGGATACCGGTGAGGTCTACGTCTGTGGTGGTGGTGCGTATAACTCGCATCTTTTAGAACAATTACGTTGGCGCTTACGTAAGCACAATTGGTCCGTACAAACCACCTCCGCGATTGGCTTAGCCCCAACTTGGGTGGAAGCGACTGCCTTTGCTTGGTTGGCCATGCGTTTTATCCAGCAACTCAGTGGCAACTTGCCGACAGTGACAGGTGCACGGGGCGACCGTATTCTCGGGACAATTACCGCAGTTTAAACATCACAGTGCTTCTGACCTTTTAGTCGCAACCAGTGCAAATCAAAAAAGCCAGCCAGGTGAATAACCGACTGGCTTTTTATCTATATCAGCGATTTTTTTGCTGTTAATGTTAACGCATCATCAACTTGGTATTTTCCTGCCGAAAGGCTTTTAAAATTTGCTGTCCCGCTCGTCCCGTCGGGCTTAAACCTAAACGGATTTGCTCCTGTCGAATGGCTTGACGAGTTTTATCACCAATCAAACCATCTACTGCGCCAATATCATAGCCACGATTCAGTAAAAACTGCTGAATTTCACGACGTTCGGAACGCGAAGTGCCTGCATCATCGGTTGGCCAAGTTGTACTAAACCCACCTTGCCCTTGTAAGCGGTCTGACAAATGCGCAATCGCTAATGCATAACTTTCTGCAGCGTTATAACTATAGATTGCATCAAAGTTTTTAAACACTAAAAACAGTGGACCATTTTCACCAGCAGGTGCCATCAACCCCGCTTGCGAGCTAGAAGATAAATTGCCTTGAATTAACGCTGAGCCATCTGCACGTACCAAGCCATTTTGTATCCAGTAAGATAAGGACTTCTTATTGCGACGACTTTCACCACTCAGAGAGATCGCTTGCGGATTTTTCACTTCAAAGCCCCAAGGTTGCCCAGTTTGCCAACCGCGTTTTTTGAGGAAATTGGCTGTTGATGCCAAAGCATCTGTAGTACTCGACACCAAATCACGGCGTCCATCACCATCAAAATCAACGGCCAGCTCCTCATACGTCGATGGCATAAACTGGGTATGGCCAAACGCACCTGCCCACGAGCCTTTCAGTTGTGATTCAGTTAAATCGCCTCGCTGTAAAATACGCATAGCGGCAAAAAACTCTCCACGGAAATAGCTTTGGCGGCGCCCTTCACAGCTCAATGTACCTAAAGCTTGTAATAATGGATATTTACCTGAAATATCGCCAAAATTACTTTCCACGCCCCACACGGCAACCACGGTCTCCGCAGGCACACCATATGCTGCCGCACCACGATTCAACACTTCACGATGCTGCGCCAATTTTTGCTGACCTACTGCAACACGCTCATCATCCACCAATCCTGACAAATAATCCCAAATCGGCGTGGAAAATTCAGGTTGGTAATTTAATTTTTCAATCACAGAATAATCAGGCGCTAAATTTTGCGTGTAGCGATCATAAGTAGACGCAGACACACCATTCGCCATCGCTTGGCTTTTTAAATTGGCAATACAGCTTTGAAATGAATTCTGAGGACTATAATCGGAAGTTGCGACATTTGAACTGCCTGTAACTTTTTGACCATTAATAATGAGCTCAGCATTCGCCTGAGTCGTCGCTAAAAAAAATGAACCTAAAAGAAAAGCAAAACGGTGCATAAAATCCCTAATCATTCTTTATCTCTAAATTATGCTTTTTACCTTAACACTTTCGATTTCACTTTTCTGAATCAAAACGTAAATGAATATTCATTCTGGTTTAAATTCAAAACCACTTATCCACAACACCCCACATCTCAGCTTTTGAATTCAAAAACAACCTCTGACTCAGCATATACTTTAAATTCAATCATCTTGTTTTAAATTCATTTATCCACAAATTTTATTTAACATTAACAATCAACAATATAAATAAAATAAACCATCACAACTAAAGCTCAATATTTTTAAATTCAAAACTTTAAATTCATTCAGCAGTCTTTAAATTTATTGTTTTGAATTTAAATTCAAACAACATCAAAACTTTTAAATTCATTTTAAATTTAAACAATCGATTTAAATTTAAAACTCACTTTTGAATTCAAATTTTTTACTTCTATTTTTTAAATTCAAAATAGACTTAAAAAGATATCCACATACCCAAGTTGATAGAGATCTCTGCTGTTTCACTTTCTTTTAGGTGAAAACCAGTGTCACATTCAATTGTGGGCTCTGTTTTAAACGTGCATCTCTGTACAAAACTCGCTTTATTTTGCTTTCAGTTTATTTTTCTATGCGCTAATTTTATCTAAACGGATAAAAAACACGCAATTTATTTTAATTTTGATCCGATTAATGGTCACTTTTTTCAAAGAGGCGCAATCATGCCTGAATGAATCCAAATAAAAAAGCGACCACTATCGTGATCGCTTTTTTTAACAACAACTGAAGCTTTAGATGGTCATATCTTCGCTCAGTGCCAATGGATTTGGTAAAATTTTCGCCAACTGACGACACAGCGTCGTGAGTTGAGCGGTATCATTCGGCATTAAAGTCAGGTGACCAATCTTACGGCCTTCACGTTCTTCCTTATTATAAAGATGTAGATGTACACCTTCTAAGGCCAAGACTTGTTCAGACTGTGGATACTGACCAATAATATTGATCATGACCGTAGGGCGAACTACTTCTGTTGAACCCAAGGGTAAGCCTGCGACTGCACGAATATGGTTTTCAAACTGAGAGCATACTGCGCCTTCAATCGACCAGTGTCCTGAGTTATGCACACGTGGCGCCATTTCATTGGCATATAAACCTTTGTCTGTGACAAACAGTTCTAAAGTCAATACGCCAACATAATTCAAATGATTCAATAGGCGAGTGATGTAGTCTTGTGCAACGGGTTGTAAGTCCGCACTATTCGGTGCAGGGACAATCGAATGCGACAAAATACCATGATGATGATGGTTTTCAGCCAATGGCCAGGTTTTCACATCGCCATTTTGACCACGTACCGCAATGATCGAAACTTCACGCGAGAAGGTCACAAAGCTTTCTGCAATTAAACTTCCAGCAGGGCCTAATTCAGCCCATGCTTGTTCAATTTGTTGTTCAGAACGCAATACAAACTGACCTTTGCCATCATAGCCACCTGTGGCTGTCTTCAGTACAATCGGTAAGCCTAGCTCAGCAACCGCAGCGCTTAAACTTTCTAGTGAATCTACCGCTTTATAAGGCGCAACAGGAATCTCAAGCTCATCAAATAACGCTTTTTCAGACAAGCGATGCTGCGCAATGGCTAAAGCCTGACGCGGCGGATGCATATCTTTTTGCTTGGTCAAAACATCAACATCAGACAAAGGCGTATTTTCAAACTCAAGGCTGAAGACATCTGCACTGGCAATAAAATCTTGTAAACCGTTTTCAGTTTTACTTGAAATCACCGTTCCTAAAGCCGCTGAAGGGCAGTCTGTACTCACATCAAAGAACGTACATTGAATATTCAGTGGCAAAGCCGCTTGTGCCATCATGCGACCCAGCTGCCCACCACCAAAAATACCGATGGTTTTATTCATGAGGAATGCCCCGTATTAAGCTTGGCCTGGAATGTTGTTGCTTGCAACTTTGTCGGTTTGTGCAGCACGGAAATCGGCCACATGTTTTGCAATTTCAGGACGTGTCAGACCTAAAATTTGTGCTGCCATAATCGCGGCATTGGTTGCGCCTGCTGGACCAATCGCCAAAGTACCCACTGCAATACCTGCTGGCATTTGCACAATCGATAACAGTGAATCGACACCGTTTAAAATCGAAGACTTCACTGGCACACCCAGTACAGGCAAATCAGTTTTCGCCGCACACATTCCTGGTAAATGCGCCGCACCGCCTGCACCCGCAATAATCACTTGGATACCACGGTCACGTGCTTGTTCAGCATATTCAAAAAGACGATCTGGCGTACGGTGCGCAGACACAACTTCCGCTTCAAATGGGACACCAAGTTGCTTAAGCATATTGGCAGTGTGTTCGAGAGTAGCCCAATCTGATTGAGAACCCATGATAATTCCAACGAGAGGAGTGTCTTGTGAAGCGGCCGCATTCATTGCAATGTTTCCAGAGATAGTTAAGAGAGATAAATCTCGACTAGCGCCAAGCTTTAATAAGAGCCCTGTATTATAGACTGAAAATTCATCTCAATAAAATTTAACGGTTGTCTTTAAAGAGAAAACTCCATAATATTTTTATGAAAATATTTTTATTTTTTTCAATTTTATAAAAACTTTTATTAAATCAATATTCATCAGAGCCTTTAAACATGAAACAGATCTTCATCCTGCTCGCTTTAGCCATAAGTTCACAGAGTTTTGCCCAACTAATTCAACTCAATACTAACCAATTTGAAAAAGACTTTAGCCTATTACAGAAACAAAAAGGCTATAACGGCCAAATTAAGAGTAATGGCTACATCCAAGAAAAGTTTTTAGTGACCGGAAAGTCGGTCATTGATGAACGTGAACCGGTCATGATGACAGGCTATTACAAAGCAGATGATGGCAAAGATAAAATGTATTCTATTTCAGAATATCGTGTGTTTTGTGATGACCAAACCTATGGTTATGCACTCATCAACTTTGAAGCAGACGGTCAAATGAGTGTACTGACCAGTGATAGTGATTATGCCTTTGACTATGAGGATCCCACTGCACGAGACCGTGAGTTTAGTAAAGTCCTAAAAAACGCCTGCAAACACGCATCTCTTAAATGATGAGACCTGTGCTGTATTAAATCAATTAAGCACTGCGAAATACGAAATAAACACAACCAAAAAGGCATAAACCTGCCCACAAATAATCCAATTTAAAGGGTTGTTTAAAAAGAAAAATCATAAATGGGACAAAGACCAATAGAGTCACGACTTCTTGTGTGATTTTCATTTGACCCAAAGACCACCCGTGTTTGGCCAACAATCGCGTTGCTGGAATCATAAAACTGTATTCGAGTAACGCAATGGCCCACCCAAATAAAATGGCTTGCCAAAGCGGCGCACCATGCAAAAATTTAAGATGACCATACCAAGCCAAGGTCATAAAGCAATTGGAAATAATCAATAAAATAAAGGGCAGGGACATGAAGCAAGATCGCCAAATTTAGGAGCATTTTATTCTACGTTTTTTGCGAGGAAATTCAGCAAATATTGCACTTTTCAGCCAGCTTTTTTACAAAATAAAAGCGTTGTTCAAGCCGCAGAATAATTAAACGATTAGATACAAGAATCACTATCTTTTCGCTAAGCGCCTTGCTATGGTTGCTTTCACATCGAATTAATCACGACAACAGCACCAACAATACGTGATGTGTCTATAAAAGCAGTGGAGTGAGGCGGAATGCATCTGCATATTTTGGGTATTTGTGGCACCTTTATGGGGTCTTTAGCGCTTTTAGCACGTGATCTTGGCCACACAGTGACGGGTTCGGATCTAAACGTTTATCCTCCCATGTCGACCCAACTCGAAAATGCAGGCATTACCTTAATGCAAGGTTATGACCGCAGTCATTTACAACCTCATCCTGATTTGGTCATCGTCGGCAATGCGATGAAACGTGGGATTGATGCCGTTGAATACATGCTCAATGAAGGCTTACCGTATATTTCAGGCCCACAATTTTTGGCCGATCATGTGCTCCAAGGCAAACACGTACTTGGTGTAGCAGGGACCCACGGTAAAACCACCACCACCACCATGTTGGCTTGGGTCTTGGATCAGGCAGGTTTAGAGCCAGGTTTCCTGATTGGCGGTGTACCTTTAGGTTTCTCTGAAAGTGCGCGTTTAGGTGCTGGCAAGTACTTCTGTGTCGAAGCCGATGAATATGATTCTGCCTTTTTCGACAAACGTTCGAAGTTCGTGCATTACCACCCCAAAACAGCCATTTTAAATAACCTTGAATTTGACCATGCCGATATTTTTGATGATCTAGCAGCAATTCAAAAACAATTCCATCACTTGGTTCGTACCATTCCAAGTGAAGGTCGTATCATTGCGCCTATTACTGAAAGCAATATTGATGAAGTTTTAGAGCAGGGCTGTTGGACACCTGTGGTTCGTACCTCTTTAGAGGCTCACGACCAGTCCGAATTGTATGCCGAACAACTCAGTGCGGATGGTTCGCACTTTAAAGTCCTCCAACACGGCGTGGTGAAAGGCACGGTGCAATGGAACATGACAGGGCAGCACAGCGTAGCGAATGCTTTGGCGACTATCGCTGCGGCTGAACATGTGGGCGTAAGCATTGAAAAAGCGTGTGAAGCACTGTCTAACTTTGGCGGCGTGAAGCGTCGTATGGAGCTTTTAGGCACAGTACGTGGCGTTGAAGTGTATGATGACTTTGCCCATCACCCAACCGCAATTGATACGACGCTAGAAGGTGCACGTAAGCGTCTAGGCGAACGTAAGTTGTGGGCAATTATTGAACCTCGTTCAAATACCATGCGCATGGGAAGCCATAAAGATGGACTCGCACACTCTGCACGTTTGGCCGATGAAGTGATTTGGTATCAACCAGAAGGTTTAGACTGGGACTTACAACCTGTCATTGCGGCTGCGCCCAACAAGGCTGTAGTTGCACGTACGTTGAATGACATTATCCATACCATTGTCAGTGAAGCAGGCGATGGCGATGCGGTTGTGATCATGTCCAATGGTGGCTTTGGTGGTTTACACCAAAAATTGATTAGCGCCTTGAACGCAGAATAAATTGTCCCATTAGAAAAAAAAACCCGCATATGGCGGGTTTTTTACAAGCTTATCCAATTAAAAACCAGACATCGTACCCGCATATTCAAAGTCTTTTAGTTTTGACCAACCTTGAACCGTGTCTCCCAAGCGTTTACTAAAATACATGATCGAAACCCACTGCTCTTGGCCATCATCATAGGTGCTATAAGCAGTGATATGGTCATTTTTAATCATAAACAGATCTTTGATTTTACAAGCATTGCTCGGTGCTGAATAAAAATACACTCTGGTTGAAGCAATCACTTTCATGCCCCAACGTGGAATGATCTGAACTTCTTTTTGTTCTGCCTTTTCCTCAAGTTTTACACAATCTTCAGCATGCAATAAGGGGGCAACTGAACAGAATAGGCCCATAGATAAAAGCGTCTTCATATACTTTGATTCCATCATGTTCAGCGCTGCAAAACACAAAATAGAACTGTAATGGCAGCTATATCGATCTCATTTTAGCTTAACCTTTAGAATTGCGATGAATGTTGTGAACAATTAAGCCGCGACATCTTCAAAACTTTTCTCACGGCGAAACATCACATCGACATAAGAGCAGGTCGGGATAATCTTCAGGTTTTTCTCACGTGAAAAATCAACCAGAGTATCCAACAGCAAACGCGCCACACCTTGACCTCGCAGTGAATCATCGACCCAAGTATGGTTGGCATCAATGGTTGTCTCGTCCCGCCAAATATAACTAATTTCAGCAATGCGCTGACCGTCTGCATTATTTAAAAAAAACTCACCTTTTTGATCACGATCTACATGTTGAAATTGCATAGCACACTCATTGAATGGATTGATTTATCGTTCTCTATCTTAGTGGAATAAAACATCATGAATAGATGGATCTTTGTCGAATACCGATTTGGAAAAGGGACACAAGGGTAAAATTTTCACGCCCTTATCACGGGCAAAGTTAACCAAAACATCCAATAACTGACGCCCCACATGTTGCCCACGGAGCAACTCACTGACCCAAGTGTGATCAATAATAAATTTATCATCCCCAGCCCAACTATAAGTCATTTCCGCCACACGCTCGTTTTCTTGCTCAACAAAAACTTCGCCTTTACTACCTGTTTCTTGATGTTGAATTTTCATTATTATTCCTCTTTGGTTTACTGTTTTTTTTTAGCTTGCCACAAATTGAAGTAAAATTTTGTCTCATTTATATTTCATCTACAATTTTCTTTAATATTTGCTCAAACCATAAAAATATGCGATGCTTAACTCACTTTTGGATCAAATCCAAAACCAAATTTATGTTGAACAAGGGGAGTAGCCTCCTCCAAACGTGAAAAATCAATGCCATGCATCACTTTCACGTGTCAGATTATCGTCATTACACTTTGCAAAAAGTCGGTATCTGAGCATTTTAGCGCACAAAATACATACGCTAAAATGTAGGCAAGACCTTGATCATGTTGTCACAGATGTTTTATTTCATCTGGCAGCAGGTCAAGGTTTTTTTGTGGCCGATTGCTGGATGTGGAGGATTTCATGGAATCTATCGGCAATTTATGGCTATACATTGCTTTTTTCGGCATTGTTACCGTGATGCTACTAATCGACTTTTTAGGCTTTAAACAAAAAGAAGGTCAAGAAGTTAAAATCAAAACCGCCGCGTTATGGAGTATTGCGTGGGTTTCCGTCGCATCACTCTTTGGTGCAGGTCTCTGGCTGTATTTACAACAAACTGCAGGTGTTACTGTGGCCAATACAAAGGTCATGGAGTATTTTGCAGGTTATTTACTTGAAAAATCTTTAGCCGTTGACAACGTCTTTGTCTGGCTGATGATCTTTGCTGCTTTTGCCATCCCACCTGCATTACAACGCCAATTACTGCTTTACGGTGTCTTGGGTGCGATTATTCTACGTACCATCTTTATTTTTATTGGCGCGTGGTTCGTACAAGAGTTCTCATGGATTCTGTATATCTTCGGTGCGTTCTTGGTGTATACGGGCTTCAAATTCTTCAAAGGGCAAAACGAAGAAGAAACCAATATCGAAGATATGGCGATCTTAAAATGGTTGCGTAAACATATGCGGATTACCCCGCAAATGCATGGCAATAAGTTCTTTGTGCGTCAAAATGGGATGCTGTGGGCAACGCCGCTGTTCTTGGTGTTAATTTTAGTTGAAGCGTCGGATGTAATTTTCGCGGTGGACTCCATTCCTGCAATTTTCGCGGTGACCTCTGATCCGTTTATCGTGTTGACTGCAAACTTAATGGCAATTTTGGGTCTACGTGCGATGTTCTTCTTGTTGTCTGGTGCAGCAACCAAGATGCATTATCTCCCATATGGTTTAGGTATTATCTTGGTGTTTATCGGCTTTAAGATGCTCATGCTGGATGTGTTCCATATGCCAATTTGGATTTCACTGGGCTTTATTGTGTTGGTGCTGACCATCACTGCGATCTTGTCGATTCGATACAGTAAGAAACATCATCAAACCACCCTCTAATGTTTTAAAAAAGCCTTCCACTGTGAAGGCTTTTTTATGACTAAATTTTAGTATGCTCAAGACTTAATCCTATGATTTTCTGTGCAAATGTACTGTACTTTATGCAGACAGCTCCCTATGATAAGCGGGCTTAAAACCCTTGGTTTTACCTGTAAAAATAAAAGAACCCGAAGGTTGCTCATCCATGCGTACCAAAAAATTAACTCTTGTTGTGGTGCCCGTTTTACTCACGGCATGTAGCGGCTCTAAAACCCTACAACAGGATGTTTACAATAACCAATACAACTGCTACCAAGACTGGCATTTTGAACTGTGCGAACCTGCTAACGAAAATAGTGAATCGAGCTATAGTGGCTCTACTGGGGTTTATATCGGCCCACAATATTATAAAAACAACCGTAAAGTCCGTTACATGGGCCAAATCTTGAAAGCTCGCGGACGTCATTCGACGGGCACACCTAGAATCTCAACTCACGTTTTTAGCCATGCCAAATCCCAGCCCATTCGTGGAGGCTTCGGCCGTGGCGGAGGCTCGTTCGGAGGTTAATACATGAAACGAGTTCTACTGCCTGAGCGTGCAAACTGGCAACAGGCGCATCAAGAGATTGGTTTTGACTACTACAACTTGCCGTCGCGCGATGGTTCAATGTATTGGTCAGAAGGGGTGGCTTATGAGTTTAGTCTCAAGCAAATTGAACAGCTAGAAGATGCCTCGAACGAATTACACCAGATGTGCCTAGAAGTGGCAGGGGATATGATTCAACGCAGTCATTATCCCGAATATTTTCAAATTCCCCCAGCAGCGATTCCTCTGATTGAGCATTCATGGAAAAACCAAACGCCGATGCTGTATGGCCGTTTCGATTTTGCCTATGATGGTCAAGCCATCAAAATGCTGGAATATAATGCCGATACACCAACGGGTTTACTCGAAGCTTCTGTTGCACAGTGGCATTGGATTGAACAGGTCGAAAATATTGCAAACCGCGATCAGTTCAACAGCATTCATGAAAAGCTGATTGAGCGCTGGAAACAGCTCTATCCTGCGCGTAGCCGTGTCCATTTCGCAGCCTGCCAAGAAGCAGGGCGTGAAGATTGGGGCAATTTAGAATACCTCATGGATACTGCTTTTCAGGCGGGCTTAAATGTCAGCGAACTGTCCATGGAAAACATCGGTTGGAATGGCACAGCCTTTGTCGATTTGCATCAGCAAGAGATTCAGCATTTATTTAAGCTGTATCCGTGGGAATGGATTTGGGAAGAAAGTTTTTCGCAGTTTCTCAAACCCGAAACCGAATGGATTGAACCGTGTTGGAAAATGCTACTCTCCAATAAAGCCCTGTTGATCGAGCTATGGAAACGCTTTCCAAATCATCCATTGTTGTTAGAAACCCATGCTTATGATGCACACGCCCACTATGCAGGGAAATGGGTGCGTAAGCCCATCTTAGCGCGCGAAGGCGCAAATATTCATATCCTACAAAACAATGTCGATTGTGGCGCAGCTTCAGGTAGTTTTTACTTTGATGACTACGACAAATATGGCTATGTCATGCAACGCTGGGTAAAAACTCCGTTGCATGAAGGCATGCTGCCCACCTTGGGACTTTGGATGGTCGGAGATGAATGTGCGGGGATGTCACTGCGTGAAGATGTGTTTGATGTGATCGGCAATGATGCGCATTTTGCTGCGCATTATTTTGTGGAATAAAGTGGCGCTCTAAATCACCTATTTAAAATAAGTGTCCAAAGATTAATGCGGATCTGTTCAGGCGTTTTAGTAGGAGCACCA
The DNA here is from genome assembly GCF_043105125.1 of Acinetobacter sp. TYF_19. NCBI lineage: Bacteria > Pseudomonadati > Pseudomonadota > Gammaproteobacteria > Moraxellales > Moraxellaceae > Acinetobacter > Acinetobacter sp. TYF_19. Next base: position 35,556 of record NZ_JBICLH010000033.1, on the reverse strand, counting down.
TCACTTTTAGGTTATTCACGACAGAGTCTTATCTTTTTTAAGTTCGATACTGGGAGCTCAATTATTCTTTTGTTTCGCCAAATGAGAAGCGAAGCTTCGTAAGGAACGCATTTGTCCTCCGCAAAACCTATTCACTTTCTATAATTAAAAAATTTGTGTTGCAAAAACAATCTATTCCAAACACTACGCAGGTTGCGGATGACGCTTCCGTGTATCAAATAAAGTTTAAATTGAAAAAGAAAATGCCTGTCAACTCTAAAACTGGCAGGCATACATTCGAAGACAATATTTTTTTCAAGCTTAAATGGTATGCGCTTTAACCCGCTTCATATAAGACACTAAACGCGTGAAAAACAAGATTTGCAGGAAGATGGTAAACAGCGAAATAGTCCATTCATACCAATCGTCAAACGCCGTGCCTTCTAGATTAAATGCAAAATAAAGCCCCAATAACACTGCACCAAATACAACACCAGCCACAGTGGTTTGTACCAAAATGGGAAAAGACAACGCTGTGATTCGACCTAAGAAATGCTCACCCTCATCACCGCCATTGGCTTTGTAAGCGCTTTGAATCCCGATAAACATAATCAATAAAGTCAGAAGTCCCTCAATACCAATCACACGGACATCCCCATAGGGTGAATACATGCCGTAGTAATACACCACTGAAACCAGTAACGCTGTGACTAAGTAGTAATTTTTATAATGTTTTTTATCGAGGGTATTACTAGATAATTCATGTGCTAATGCTTTGGTATTCCAAAAATACATGCCGGTCATTGTCTCTTATTTTATCAATGCCGACACTGTACTGATTCAGCATTTAAAGATAAAGACTTTCTCAACAAAATTTTGCGAATAGATTGAATCATTTAAGCGCAAAGCTTGTGCTTATGTATGACATAAAAAATCATGATCTTATCGATGGCATGGATACATGTCTGGCCTCAAAACAGTTCAATTTTTTAGAAAATACTGCTCCAGTCTTTCATTTAAAATCTAGCGTTCACAACACACATAAAAACTTCATTAAATAGCCGTGAAAAAAATCCAGTTTACGGTACAATCAATCGAAAAAAAGTCAAAACACAGGTTTAAAATGTCTTCTGTAGTTGCAACGATGGCGGTTCGCGGTCGCTTCCTAGATATTCAGAATACGGTTGCCCAAGCGCGTGAAATTCACGACCAAGTGCGTTACGTAGAAGATGGTTTACTGATTAGCCAAAATGGCAAAATCCAATGGTTTGGATCTTGGCAGGAGGGGCAACAGCACCTTCCTGTTGGCGTCGAGGTTCAGCACTATCCTGAACAATTGATTGTGCCGGGTTTTATCGACACCCACATTCATTTTCCACAAACAGAAATGGTGGGGGCCTATGGTGAACAGCTACTCGAATGGCTCAATACCTATACCTTCCCAACTGAATTACAATTTTCCGATAAAGCCTATGCCGACCAGATTGCCCAATTCTTTGTGCAAGAACTGCTAAAAAATGGCACCACCACAGCCTTGGTCTTCTGTACTGTGCATACCGAATCAGTCGATGCTTTATTTGAAGCAGCAGGGCAGCACCAGATGCGCCTGATCGCAGGTAAAGTCATGATGGACCGTCATGCACCTGAAGACCTGTGCGACACGCCTGACAGTGCTTATGCAGACTCTAAAGCACTGATTGAGAAATGGCATGGCAAGGGCCGTAACCTGTATGCGATTACGCCACGTTTTGCTCCAACCTCGACACCAGAGCAATTGGCTAAAGCAGGGCAGCTCAAAGCTGAATACCCAGATGTGTATGTGCATACGCATTTAAGTGAAAATAAAAATGAAATCGCTTGGGTGAAAGACTTATTCCCTGAGCAGCAAGGTTATCTCGATGTTTATCATCACTTTGGTTTAACTGGTTCACATTCGGTCTTTGCCCACTGCGTGCACTTAGAAGAGGCTGAGTGGGACTGCATGCATCAAACTGACTCTGCCATTGCTTTCTGTCCGACCTCCAATCTATTTTTAGGCAGTGGCTTATTTCCATTGAATAAGACTTGGGAAAAGCAGGTAAAAGTTGGGCTCGGTACAGACATTGGTGCAGGGACCTCTTTTAACCAACTACAAACTCTGAATGAAGCCTATAAAGTACAGCAGCTTCAGGGTGATAAACTATCTGCATTTGAATCGCTTTATCACGCTACGCTGGGCGGTGCCAAAGCACTGAGTTTGGATGATAAACTCGGTAACTTTAATTTGGGCAAAGAAGCGGACTTTGTGGTACTCGACCTCAAAGCAACTGCGTTACAAGTATTACGTCAACAACGTGCAAAAGGGATTGAAGATGCGCTATTTGCCCTAATGACCATGGGCGATGACCGTAATATTCATGCGACTTATATTTTTGGTCAGAAAGCCTATGTGCAAAACTAAGTAGCAAATAGCGAAAATTTAAGCGGCTAATCGAGTTTTGAAACAACTTTGATTTTCGCCTCTAAACCAAGCAGCATCCCGCCTGCAATGAAATGATTACATTTCCAGCGGGCAAAAGGGGGTGCATCTCGTTTAGAGATATATTAAAATTAATGCATATATAGAGGTGTTGCAGGTCAACGCCTTTTTTATTTTTGATTTTTTTAAATTTTTAGGTATCTACCCATGACCGTTCAAATGAGCGTAATGATTTCTACTGAAGAGATTCAAGCGAAAGTAAAAGAGCTTGGTGCACAAATCGATGCGCATTATGCAAACAGTGATAAGGAACTCGTACTGATTGGTTTATTACGAGGTTCAGTCATTTTCATGGCAGACTTATGTCGTACGATTTCAAAACCCCATGAACTCGATTTCATGACGGTTTCGAGCTACGGCAGCGGTACGGTATCTTCACGTGATGTAAAAATTTTAAAAGATTTAGACGGTGAAATTCGCGGTAAAGATGTTTTGGTCATTGAAGACATCATCGACTCAGGCAACACCTTGAGCAAAGTACTCGAAATTTTAGAAACACGCTCTCCCAACTCAATTGAACTTTGTACCTTAGTCAGCAAACCTTCACGCCGTGAAATTGAACTCGATGTGAAGTTTTTAGGCTTTAGTGTCGAAGATCGATTCATTGTGGGTTATGGCCTAGACTACGACCAAAAGTACCGTCATTTGCCATTTATTGGTGAAATTGGTCTTTAAGAGCAATCGATAAAAGAGTGGCCGAAGGCCACTTTTTTTATTTTTACTATTAGCTAAGTACATAAAACATACAGTTTTTAGCAGATTCGCTCTACTGCACAGTCGCATTATGCCCGATGATATTTTTGCAAATGATGTAAAAACAAAGACATGATAAAAAAGGAGCTGGCTCATGTGGTCACTTATTGTTGCAATCGTGATTGGTTTTATTGCAGGTCTCATCGCACGCGCTATCCATCCTGGCGATGACAAAGCGGGATTTATTGTCACCACTTTACTGGGGATTGCAGGTTCTCTCGTAGCCACTTATGGTGGTCGTTTACTCGGTCTATATAGTGAAGGTTCTACCGCAGGCTTTATTGCGTCAGTTATTGGTGCCATTATTATTTTATTCATCTACAACATGGTCACCAAAAAAAGCTAAACTCATCCATTAAAAAAAGCACCATTGCAGGTGCTTTTTTATCTATATCTTTGAACTCTTATAAGCCCAGTTCACGCCACATATTTTCAATGGTGGTTGAAGGCACAGCACCATTCACTTTAAAGCCATTTGAGAAAATAACTACAGGCGTCCCTTGTAAATCCAGACTACGACCGAGTTCAATGTTGCGCTCAATTGGATTGGCACACGGTTTTTTCGACGTCGGTTGGGTCCCTTTCGCAATCAAATTTTTCCATGCGAGGGCAGGGTCTGCTTCACAAAACACTTGTTTCGACGGTGCAATCGATTGCGCCTTAATGGCATAAATAAAGGTATAGATGGTCACATCATTCAGTTTATTCAGCTCAGCCTCTAACTGCTTACAGTAAGGACAGTTTGGGTCTGAAAAAACCGCCAATTGGCGTTTGCCGTTGCCTTTAACGCTTTTAATGGCATCTTTTAGCGGCAGCTTGTTCCAATCAAGCGAGTTTTGTTGCACATATAAGGCAGCACTTAAATTTTTCTGATCTTTTAAGCGCACCATCGAACCTGCAATCACATGCTCAGCCGCTTCGCCTAAATACACAATTTCGCCATCTAAAGATCCGCTATAAATGCCCGACATTTCTGTTTTTTGAATATTTTGAACATTAATATTTGGGTAATTCTTTTTTAAGTTGGCTTGAACACTTTCTACGTTGGCCATACTCATGCTTGCAATTGCACTTGTGAGTAGTGCCAAACCCAGTTTTTTTATCATCACTTTTTGCTCTTTCAATCGGAGAACCACGGCGCTAGTGTAGAGCGTATTATTCAAGCATTGAATCATTTTTTCCACGGCTTTACCGAAACCCAACACGCCTTGCTTATGAACTGGCCAAAGTTTCACGTGGAACAGTTAGAGCCTTGCTATTAATTTCCACCGAGACATGAACAATTTCCTCATGAATCGAGAGCATTGCCCGCACGCGATCCGCAGTTAAGTCTACCGTCGTTTCTAAAGCCAAAATGCAGGAAAACTTGCCTTTGCCTACTTTCCAAACATGTAAATCAGTCAAGGTCGTCTGCGGTAGTTCTGCCAACACTTCGCGAATTTCATCCACCACATGATGATCCATTTCAGCATCTAACAAGGTTTTTCCCGTTTCTTGCATTAAGCTCAATGCCCATTTGGCTACCAGTATTGATCCCACGATTCCAAGGGCAGCATCGAGAAAATCCCAGCCCAAATATTTACCAAAAATCAGCGCAATAATGGCAAAAATGGAAGTCACTGCGTCTGCCACTACATGCATAAATGCAGCTTTCTGATTTAAATCATGATGATGGCTATGTGCTTCTGATGCATGATCATGATGGTGATGGTGATGGTGATGGTGATGGTGATGGTGATGGTGACCATCATGCAGCAACCATGCACAGATTAAATTCACCAATAAGCCTAAAATCGCAATTGGAATCGCTTCGTTATAATGAATTTGTACAGGCGAGAATAGACGCTGAATCGAGTGAAAAGCCATAGAACCTGCTACTACCATCAGCAAAATAGCACTGCTGTAACCTGCAAGAATTTCAATTTTCCATGTGCCGAAACTAAAGCGCTGATCATGGGCATAATGCCGTGCAGCACGATAGGCAAAATAAGCCAAACCCAGTGCCAACATATGCGAACTCATATGCCAACCATCCGCCAGCAAAGCCATTGATTGGAAAATCCATCCACCAATCACTTCTAATAACATCATGACTGCCGTTAAAATGGTCGCCATTAAAATCCGTTTTTGTGCCAGTGGATTACCGTCATCAAAATGATGCGTATGCTGACGTGATGGGGTATTTTGCATTTAAAATCATTCACCAATATACTCCCCCTTAGTATATTTATTTTTGGAGCAATGTGTTGAGTCATTTGCATGAAGATAAAAAAATTTTAAACCGTGTGAAACGCTTACAAGGGCAGGTCAACGCCGTTGAACTCTCGATTACACATCCCGATGCCAGTTGTATCGACGTTTTACAACAAGTCGCTGCTATTAAAGGCGCGGTCAATGGACTGATGAATGAACTGGTTGAAGCACACTTACGCCATCATGTATTAGCACAAGCTGAACAGGTCAATGAAGAAGAGTTGGCTGAGTTCTTAAAACTGCTGAAACGCTATGGCTAAGTTTCATTGCATTCTTTTTCAAGTTTTTAGTTGACCATTTTTTCCACAAACCGATACACTGTTGCTCTCTATCCTTTTTCTCTTGGGCATCAAAATATTCTTGTTTTGACTGAGAGAGCCGCATGGCATTTGCATGACAACAACCACTTCTTGGCGTCCATTTTGTATGGTCAGCCTCGCCTTAATGATGGGAACGATGGGGACTGCTTTAGCCAGTCCACTTTACCCACTGTATCAAGCCTTATGGCATCTGGTGCCGAGTCAAATCACCTATATTTTTGTGGCTTATATGTTTGGTTGTCTCGCTACTTTACTGTTTCTTGGTCGGACCAGTAATAGCATTGGCTATTTATGCACCTTACAAGTGGGTTTAGTGTTTATTAGCATCGGGTTAGTGATTTCCGCTTATGCTTCTGATGCTCTCATCTTATCTTTGGGGCGCTTTATTATTGGTATTGCATCTGGTTTGATGACCACTTCAGCCTTACTGGGACTGATGTATACCGTGCCCAAAAGCCATCAACAGATTGCGCCGCAGCTCAGTTCGATTATTACCGCAGTAGGCTTTGGCTTAGGCCCGCTGATTGGCGGCCTGATTGCTCAATTTTCAGAATACCCTTTGGTCAGTCCTTATCTACCCGTTATTCTTGGCGCTGTACTGTGTTTCTTTGGTTTATTTTGGGTTCAATCTCCCACGTTTACCGCACAGCCCTTTAGTATCGCCCCAAAGCTACTCCGACCAGAAGTGCAATATCATCAGTTGTTTTTGATTGTTGGATTTACCGCATTTAGTGCCTTTGCCGCGTTTAGCTTGTTTGCATCCTTATCTCCTTCATTTGTGCGGGATATTTTGCCGTGGCACGGCCCCCTCATTAGCGGTTCTGCCATTACCAGTATTCTCATTGTCTCTGCCGTGGTGCAGTATTTTGCCAGAAGTATTCCTGCTTATAAGTGCCTTAACTATGGCTTAATCACCTTGATTGCAAGCTTAGGCATTTTGGCGCTGTGTATACTATTTCAACTGAGTGCATTTTTCTTTATCAGTGATTTTCTCGTTGGTGTCGGACATGGCCTGACCTTGATTGGTTCCTTTGGTCTCATTCATGCCATGACCACCTTAGAGAATCGTGCTGCAGTGATGTCGACTTATCTTTTTATTGGTTATTTGGGTACGATTGTACCCATTGTAGCTGTGGGTTATTTGGCAGATCACTTTGGATTAAGCTTCGGGGTCATTAGCTTTTGCATTGTCATCGCTTTATTGTGTTTTTATCTGTGGTTTGCGCATAAGGGCAGTATACGTCTGGCTTAAAGATCAAAAGCCCTGATCAGAGGGCTTTTTCATCAATAGCAGTGTTATTTTCCAATACAGAATGATCCAAAAATTTTCCCAAGCAAATCATCCGCACTAAAGTCCCCTGTAATTTCACCGAGGGCATTTTGCGCCAAACGTAGCGACTCTGCGACCAACTCACCTGCGTTATACACCACCAATTGTTCACGAGCTTCAGCAAGGTAAAGCTGAGTACGTTTCATTGCGTCTAAATGGCGTGTACGCGCAATAAAGGTATCTTCTTCTGGCTGGAAGCCTGCATGCGCTGTAATCGCTTCTATGAGTGCTTGAACGCCAGTTTCTTGCTTTGCCGAAACCATAATATGACGGAAGCCATTAAAATCTTCGATATGCGATGTTGTTTCCACCAAATCACACTTATTACCAATCAGCATTAAACGTTTCGGTTCAATATGCTCAGCAAAATATTCTTGCGCCAGTTTGAGTGGGTCTTCGCCTTGGCTTAAGTCATAGACTAAAAGTAACAGGTCGGCTTGCTCAATTTCTTTAATGGCACGACGAATCCCTTCTTTTTCTACAATATCGCCGGTTTCACGTAAACCCGCAGTATCGGTTAAGGTAATGGGTAAACCATTCAGGGTAATTTTTTCATGTAATACATCCCGCGTCGTACCTGCAATATCCGTCACAATGGCGCGTTCAATGCCCGCTAATGCATTGAGCAGTGATGACTTACCCGCATTCGGTTTTCCTGCAATCACCACTTGTAAACCTTCACGCAGCAACTGTCCTTGACGAGCCGATTGTTGTACTTGGTTCACAGCAGCTGTAACACCATCTAAAAGATTTAAAATTTTCCCATCCGCAAGAAAATCAATTTCTTCTTCAGGAAAATCAATCGCAGCTTCCACATGCAAACGTAGATGAATCAATTGCTCCAACACGCGATTTACTTTAGTTGAAAATGCGCCTTGTAATGAGCGTACCGCAGAACGTGCAGCGGCTTGAGACGTCGCATCAATCAAATCGGCGATCGCTTCAGCCTGTACCAAATCCAGCTTGCCATTTTCAAAAGCACGCATGGAAAACTCACCGGCTTTTGCTGCAATCGCACCGAGCTCCAACAAACGCTCCAGTAAAGCATTTTGAATGACAGGGCCACCATGACCTTGCAACTCAACCACATCTTCACCAGTAAACGAGTTCGGGTTCGGAAAACAAATCGCTAAGCCCTCATCCATCACTTCGCCAGAGGCATCATAAAACTGGCGAAAACCAGCAAAACGCGCTTTCGGTAATTCTTTTTGAATCAAGGCCTGTGCAATCTCATAAGACTTGGGACCAGATAGGCGAATGACCCCCACACCACCACGCCCAGGTGGTGTTGCAATGGCAGCAATCGTGGTTCGGTTGTACATAACATTCACCTAAAATCTTAAAAGTCACACAATGAAAAATCCGCCTAAGATTACCATCTTAAGCGGATTTATTCAGCTTTTCGCGAAAAGTTGCCTCGATTAACTCGACGCACTTTCCTTATTCAAGCGGTCTTTTTCAACAGATTTGTTGATCAAGGTCTGCTGAATAATCGTGATACTGTTGTTGACAATCCAGTACAACACGAGACCCGCAGGGAAGAACAACATAAAGACTGTGAAAACAATCGGCATGATTTTGAAAACTTTCGCTTGCATTGGATCAGCAGGTTGGGGGTTTAAAGACTGCTGAATGAACATCGTTGCGCCCATTAACAGCGGTAAAATAAACCACGGATCCATCGCTGACAAATCTTGAATCCAAAGTAACCATGGCGCATGACGAAGCTCAACTGACTCCATCAACACCCAGTACAACGCAAGGAAGATTGGCATTTGTAATAACAATGGCAAACAACCCGCAAGCGGATTGACTTGTTCACGTTTATACAGTGCCATCATTTCTTGAGAGAAGCGCATGCGGTCTTCACCGAACTCTTCTTTCATACGCTGCATTTCAGGTGCAATGACACGCATTTTCGCCATTGAGCGATAGCTCTTAGACGACAATGGCCAAAGAATCAGTTTCACCAAGACCGTTAACAAAATAATTGCCCAGCCCCAGTTGCCCACTAAACCGTGGAAGAACTCAAGACCCAAGAACAATAATTTCGCAATTGGCCATAACCAACCATAATCAACAGTTTGGTTTAAACCTGTTGCGAGCTCTTTTAACTCAGATTGAACTTTAGGACCTGAATAGAAGGTCGCGTCAATCTCAGCCACTGTACCAGCAGGCACAGTAATCGTCGGCGAAGTAAAACCAATGATATTCATATCATCCGTTGACTTACGCGACTCTAATTTCGCAACATAAGGTTGACCATTGGCTTGCGTCAATTTTAAGTCACCTGGAATCCAAGCACTCACAAAGTAGTGCTGAACCATAGCAACCCAGCCCCCTTTCGCTTCAACATTCAATTTTTCTTCATTGAAGTTAGCAAATTTAAGCTTGTTATAATGTTCTTCAGGCGAACCCCAAGCACCACCTAAGAAAGTGCCCAGCGTGAAAATACCTTGATCCGATTTGCCTGGATCATCAGAGTTGTCACGTTTGAGTTGACCAAACATTTGACCCTGCCAGTTTTGACCACTGCGGTTCACCACTTTATGGTTCACAACAACAGGATATTCACCTTGCTTAAAGGTAAAGGTTTTAATGATTTCCACACCATCAGCTGTTTTCAGTACCATCGGTACGGTTAACACTTTGATGCTTTTTCCATCTTCAGTTTGAACCGCTTTGGCATCATTTAATGTATAAGCAGATTTTTCAATCTCATACATTGGACGACCGCTACGGTTACTGTCTGGACCATTAAGACCAATTAAACCAGACTGCGCCACATAAGTACGTTTTGCATCACTTTCAAGCATGACAAATGCTTCGTTACTGTCTTTGCTCTTGTCATGGTTTAACAATTCAATACGAACAATATCACCACCTTTAGGATTAATCCAAAGATGATAAAGGTCAGTTTGTACTGAAATAAGCTGTTGATTTACAGATGCTTTTGCTTCTGTAGCTGGTTGCTGAGTCGCGATATTTGCTTGTGGCATATCAGACGCTGCTGAAGCCGTTTGAGCATTTGGCAAATCTGCAGATACTTCATGTGAAACTGCTGCAGCCTGTTGTGGCTGTGGCTGAGTCTCAGCATGTCCATAATCTTTTTGCCAAGCCAAGATGAGCAAATAAGCGACAACAAACATGGCCCCGAGAATGGCAAACCTGGCCCATTGTTGCATATCGATTACCCCAAGTGGTTAGAGTGATTTTGGTTCAAGAAACAATCACGAAAGGGTACAGCAACCAGATGCTTTTGAGAATCTATTTGCTGAAAAGAGATAAAACGAATCCTTTTGTTTGGAACAGGGTCATACCCCGATCCACCCCAAGGATGACAACGGCAAATACGTTTAGTAGCCAACCACACACCACGCACAGCACCATGTGTATGGACTGCTTCCAATGAATATTGAGAACATGTAGGGATATAACGACAACGCGGCCCAAGTAAAGGACTAATCGCAATTTGATAAAATCGAATTAACCAATGCAGTAACCGGACCATTGGCCATCTCTACTTTTGCAGGGAGGGAGCTATTTTTTGATGCTTTTTGGCAAGACGTTGTAATTTTTGCCAAGCAAATTGTAATTGCTGGTGCAACTCTGCATTAGGCACTGTTTCTATCCCCATTTTAGGCATAACCACAATATCTAAAGTTAATTGCTGTTGATGCAAGCGAAAACTTTCGCGAGCCAAACGTTTTACTCTATTTCTTTCGTGTGCACGACGCACTTTCTTTTTAGCAACAACAATACCCAAACGACTTTGAGGTTGTTCGGTCAGTTTTGCTAGAAATAAGAAATGGGGCTGATGCACTTTAAAAAGCGCACCATCGAAGACACTTTTATAATCGGCAGCACAGCGAATACGAACCTCTGTGCTGAAGCCATAAAGTGTAGTCATAACACCCAAAATCGTTTAAGCCTTAACTATTAATTAAACAGTTAAGCTGTGACGACCTTTTGCACGACGACGAGCTAATACTTGGCGACCAGCTTTAGTAGCCATACGAGCACGGAAACCATGAACGCGCTTACGCTTTAATTCAGATGGTTGGAATGTACGTTTCATATCGAAACTCCAAAAATGATCATTCAATGAAGGTTCGCGAGTTTAGTGTTCATTGCTTGAGCTGTCAATGGAAAACCGATTTTCTTGTGAAATTAAGCCTTTTTATTTGTAACAGCAGCTTGAGCTTGCTCTTTTCTCGATAACATTTAAACAACTGCACTTTTTTCTTATACACAACCTAGATTATTGTTTATTAAAGTGATATAAGTTACCAACAAGATTACCCACACAATTATCCACAAGTCTTTAAATTCACTTGCTGTGCATGTTTTTAAATTTAAATTCATTTTGGATCTCTAGTTATCCCCAGAAAACAGATCTCTTATAAATAAATTCAAATTTATAAATTTAAATTTATTACTATTAGGGTGGTCTTTTTCTGTGGAAATGACACTTTTTTAATTATAAAACAATAAAATATGGTGTGGATAAGATTGTTTTTATAAAATTAATAGTTTGTGGATAACTTTGTGCTATATTCTATCCACAGTTTGCGGATAAACTTATCCACACCAGTATTTGAATTTAAATTTATTTTCATAAGCAGGCTTTTTGAGCAATATCTGCAGAATTTTCCATGACAGATGTGGATAACTTGGTTAGAATGGCGACCCGCTTCGGTGGGTACATAGTGTTTTTATTAATTATCGATGGAATGAATAGGGGTTTCACATGCTTTGGACGGACTGCTTAACTCGCTTGCGACAAGAGCTCTCTGGGAATGTCTTTACAATGTGGATACGCCCTTTAGTTGCAGAAGAGTTAAATGACACACTACGTCTTTATGCTCCCAATCCCTATTGGACACGTTACATTCAAGAACATCACCTAGAGCTGATTACAATTTTAGTGGAGCAGCTCTCTGAAGGGCGTGTACGTAAAGTTGAAATTTTAGTCGATTCACGCCCGGGTGCAATTTTATCTGCGAGTGAGCAACCTGCAACCACGACTGCAGCTTTAGAGTCTGCTCCAGCACCTGTTGTACGTCCGAAAAAAGAAAAAGAAGAAGGGAATTCTAAAAACAGCCGTAAACGCCAGTTAAATCCTTTATTTTCCTTCTCACTTTTTGTGGAAGGTCGTTCAAACCAAATGGCTGCTGAAACGTGCCGTAAGGTTTTAACCCAGTTAGGTGCTTCTCAGCACAATCCCTTATTTTTATATGGTCCGACTGGTTTAGGTAAAACACACTTAATGCAAGCAGTGGGCAATGCCTTGTTGCAAGCCAAACCCAATGCACGTGTCATGTATATGACGGCAGAAAGCTTTGTTCAAGACTTCGTTAGTTCTTTACAACAAGGCAAAGTGGAAGAATTTAAGAAAAATTGCCGATCTTTAGATCTATTGTTGGTCGATGATATTCATTTACTGGCGGGTAAAGAGGCGAGTTTAGTTGAGTTTTTCTATACTTTTAACGCACTTTTGGATGAATCTAAGCAAATTATTCTGACTTCTGATCGTTATCCAAAAGAATTAACGGAATTAGATCCACGTTTGGTTTCACGCTTTTCTTGGGGCTTGTCGGTTGGAGTTGAGCCACCAGATATTGAAACCCGTATTGAAATTTTGCTGAAAAAAGCAGAAAGCAATGATGTGGAATTACCGCGAAACTGTGCGTTATTTATTGCGCAACAAGTGGTTGCAAACGTACGTGAATTGGAAGGTGCGCTGAATAAAGTGGTGGCCATTTCACGCTTTAAGGGTACAGCTATTGATTTGGATGTTGTGCGTGAGTCATTAAAAGACGTCTTGGCCATTCGTGCACGAACCATCAGTACTGAAAATATTCAACGTGTGGTGAGTGAGTACTTTAGAATCCCACTCAAAGAGTTGGTTGGGCCTAAACGGACCCGTATTTATGCTCGTCCACGCCAATTGGCAATGGGCTTGGCACGTGAGTTAACTGGGGACAGTTTCCCTGAAATTGGTATGGCCTTTGGCGGTCGAGATCACAGTACCGTCATGCATGCTTGTGAAAAAGTTTTAAGTCTGCGCGATGAAGATCCGATCTTCAATGAGGACTATAAAAACTTGCAACGCTTGCTGCAAAGTTAAGCAAAATTGCTCAAATTCTATTCTTGCAATGCGGCATGTTCTGACGCATAGTACACTGCTAAAAACACATTTATTTATTATTTTATCTTCAGTTTTTCGAGGAATGTATCGTGCGTTTAAAAATCGCGAAAGAAAGCTTACTTAATGTTCTATCACATGTCGTAGGAGCGGTTGAACGTCGCCATACTTTAAATATTCTCTCAAATGTTAAAGTGCAAGTGAGCCAAGCATCGTTGACGATCACAGGTTCAGACTTAGAAGTCGAATTGGTTGCAAGTACCACGCTTGCGGAAGGGGCGTGTTTACAAGCGGGTGAAACCACAGTTCCTGCGCGCAAGCTGATGGATATTTGCAAATCTTTACCGACTGCAGCACTGATAGACTTACAAATTACTGAAGATCAACGTTGTATTTTAAAGTCTGGTAATAGCCGTTTTGTGTTGGGGACTTTACCGGCTGAAGATTACCCGTTATTGACCACAGAGAACACGCAAGGCACGCAAGTTGCAGTGACACAGCGCGAATTAAAGCGCCTATTTGAAAAAACTGCATTTGCTATGGCGGTGCAGGATGTGCGTTTTTATCTCACGGGAACCTTACTTGAAATTGATAATAATCAACTGCGTGCAGTGACCACAGACGGCCACCGTTTAGCTCTGTGTGAAACTGTTGCTAGCTCAAATGCGACTCAATTGATTCAAGCGATTGTTCCACGTAAAGCAGTGGGCGAATTACAACGTTTATTGAGCATTGAAGATGAACAATTGGCGTTGTTAATCGGTCGTGAACTATTGAATGTGACCATTTCTATTGCCAGTCGTGACAAAGAACAAGGGAATACCACGGTTCGTTTCACCACAAAACTGATTGACGGTAAGTTCCCTGATTATCGCCGTGTGATTCCACGTGGTGGGGATAAAAATGTGTTAATTGCACATGATGTCTTTAAGCAATCTTTACAACGTGTTTCGATTTTAAGTAATGAAAAACTACGTGGTGTGTTCTTAAACTTTGCCGCAGACACTTTGCAGCTGCGTGCCAATAATCCAGAGCAAGACGAAGCCGTAGAAGATTTGGCGATTCAATACAATAATGCGCCAATGGAAATGTCTTTTAATGCCCAATATATCTTGGAAGTCTTAGGTGCATTGGATGGTGATGATGTGTCAATGACGATGACTGAAGCAAATCAATCGGTTCTATTGCAAGACCCAGCCCACCAAGATCAGACCTATGTGGTCATGCCAATGCGTGTTTAAGCCCTAGGTTCAGGCATGCAAATCACGCGTTTAAACATCGAACGTGTTCGAAATCTCAGAACGGTTGCTCTCCATGGATTGCAACCGTTTAATGTTTTTTATGGACAAAATGGTTCAGGTAAAACCTCTATTTTAGAAGCCATTCATCTGCTGGCGACAGGACGTTCCTTTCGTACCCATATTCCGAAACACTATATTCAAACTGATACTCAAGACGCGATTGTCTTTGCCCAATCCAGTTCTGAAAAAATAGGGATGCAAAAGCTGTTGTCTGGTGAACAGCTCATCAAGGTCAATGGTGACAACATTGCCACTCAAGGTCAGTTGGCTAAAATTCTTCCTTTGCAACTGATTGATCCGCAAAGTACCGATATTATTGATCATGGTGCCAAGCCTAGACGGCAACTATTAGATTGGCTGATGTTCCACGTGGAACCTGAGTTTTATCATGCATGGCAATATTATTCACGAGCATTAAAACAGCGTAATAGTTTACTAAAAACACGACGGAATCTAAGTCTGGCAGATTTGGAGCCGTGGAACAAAATGCTCAGTGATTATGGTGAAATGCTGCATTCACAGCGCGTCAGCATTGTGGAGCAGTGGAAGGGTTTTTTTGAGCAAGATTTAAAACACTTGCTGCCTGATATCGAGGTTCAGTTAGAATATAGCCCTGGCTTTCATACCGAGTTAGGATTACTGAATGACCTGCAAAGTCATCATCAAAAAGACCTTGAACGGCGCTATACCGAGTATGGTCCACACAAGGCAGATTTGCGTTTAAAAACAAGCCTTGGCGATGCCGATGTAGTGTTGTCACGTGGACAAAAAAAGCTGTTAATCATAGCCTTAAAACTGTCACAGATTGCAATGCTGCATGCTTGTAATAAGGAAACTGTGGTATTATTAGATGATCTGACAGCAGAATTAGATTTAACAGCACAACAACGTTTAATTGAGCGATTGAGCCAACTGGGTAGTCAAGTTTTTATTACCACTTTAGAGTATGAATCAGTCAAAAATCACTTACATGATTTATCTATTTCTTATCAATTATTCTGTGTTGAAAACGGTCAAGTTCAAGTTGTCGCACAATGATTTTAGATTTTACCCATCACGGGATAGACCTATTTTTCGCTAGGGAGAAACCATGAGTTCAGAAGATCAACAAGCTGCTTCTCAAACGGAACAAACCACAGAAAAAGCTTATGATTCCTCTAGTATCAAAGTATTACGTGGATTGGACGCAGTACGTAAACGTCCGGGTATGTATATTGGTGATACGGATGATGGTTCAGGCTTACACCATATGGTGTTTGAGGTGGTGGATAATGCGATCGATGAGGCGCTTGCAGGTCACTGTGATGAAATTTTGGTGACGATTCACGAAGATGAATCTGTAAGTGTATCGGACAATGGGCGCGGTATTCCGACCGATATTCACCCTGAAGAAGGGGTTTCTGCCGCAGAAGTGATTTTAACCATTCTGCACGCAGGTGGTAAGTTTGATGACAATAGCTATAAGGTTTCAGGTGGTCTACATGGTGTAGGCGTATCTGTAGTGAATGCCTTGTCACGTAAGTTGGAATTGACCATTCATCGTGCAGGTCATATTCATCAACAAGAATATAAACACGGTGATCCGGTTTACCCACTGACTGTTGTGGGAGATACGGATATGACAGGGACAACTGTGCGTTTTTGGCCAAGTGCTGAAACTTTTAGCCAAACCATTTTCAATGTCGATATTTTGGCACGTCGTTTACGTGAATTGTCTTTCTTAAACGCGGGCGTGCGCATTGTTTTGCGTGACGAGCGTATTCATGCAGAACATGTGTTTGACTACGAAGGCGGTCTGTCTGAGTTTGTGAAATATATTAACCAAGGCAAAACCCATCTGAACGACATTTTCCATTTCACCGTACAGGCTGAAAATGGCATTGGTGTAGAAGTGGCGTTGCAGTGGAATGATACCTATCAAGAAAATGTACGTTGCTTTACCAACAACATTCCACAAAAAGATGGTGGAACGCATTTAGCGGGTTTCCGTGCGGCATTAACGCGTGGTCTAAACAGCTACATGGAAAACGAAAACTTACTCAAAAAAGAGAAAGTAGCCGTTTCTGGTGATGATGCCCGTGAAGGTTTAACCGCGATTGTTTCAGTGAAAGTGCCTGATCCAAAATTCTCTTCACAAACCAAAGAAAAGTTGGTTTCAAGTGAAGTGAAACCTGCGGTTGAACAGGCAATGAACAAATCATTCTCTGAATATTTGCTTGAAAACCCGCAAGCTGCAAAATCGATTGCAGGCAAAATCATTGATGCGGCTCGTGCCCGTGATGCGGCACGTAAAGCGCGTGAAATGACACGCCGTAAAAGTGCGTTGGATATTGCAGGCTTACCAGGTAAGCTCGCAGATTGCCAAGAAAAAGACCCTGCATTATCTGAATTGTATCTGGTCGAGGGTGACTCTGCTGGCGGTTCAGCTAAACAAGGCCGTAACCGTAAGATGCAAGCGATTTTACCGTTGAAAGGTAAAATCCTAAACGTGGAACGTGCGCGTTTTGACAAGATGATTTCATCTCAAGAAGTCGGCACCCTGATCACGGCATTGGGTTGTGGTATTGGTCGTGAAGAGTACAATCCAGACAAATTGCGTTATCACAAAATCATCATCATGACCGATGCTGACGTGGATGGTTCGCATATTCGTACCTTATTGTTGACCTTCTTCTTCCGTCAAATGCCAGAGTTAGTGGAACGTGGTTATATTTATATTGCTCAGCCACCACTGTATAAGCTGAAAAAAGGCAAACAAGAGCAGTATCTGAAAGATAATGATGCGCTTGAAACCTATTTAATTTCAAACGCGATTGATGAGCTTGAATTGCACATCAGCGATGCTGCACCTGCGATCCGTGGTGAAGCTTTGGCGAAGGTGATTGCGGACTATCAAACGTCTCAGAAGAGCTTACAGCGTTTAACTGTACGTTATCCTGCCAGTGTCTTAGATGCGTTGATTTCGGTTGAAGGCTTTAAGCTTGATCAAAACCATGACCGAGCTTATGTTGAGCAGTGGGCTGAACATGTGCGCAGTGCTGTGGCAGAGATTCAACCGAGCTTGCGTCCTGAGTTAAGCTTAGAAACGTTTGAAAAAGAACTGGCGGATGGCCAAAAGATCGAGACTTACTTGCCTCGTATCACCATCTATGTACACAATCTGCCGCACAGCTATTTATTAGATGCAGGCTTATTGGGTTCTGGTGAATATGCACGTTTGTTGAAAAACTCCAAGAGTTGGTTTACGCTGCTTGAAGATGGCGCATACCTACAAAAAGGTGATCGCAAGATTGCAGTCACCAACTTCCATCAGGTATGGCAGCATATTTTGTCTGATTCACGTCGTGGCATGATGATTCAGCGCTATAAAGGCTTGGGTGAGATGAATGCGGACCAGCTTTGGGAAACCACTATGGATCCTGAAAACCGCAACATGTTGCAAGTTACCATTCAGGATGCGATTGAAGCCGATCGTATGTTCTCTTGTTTGATGGGTGACGATGTGGAACCACGTCGTGCATTCATTGAAGAAAATGCATTGAATGCGGATATTGATGCCTAAGCGCTTTACAAAATAAGCCATAAAAGCACCCTACGGGGTGCTTTTTTTTTACAGCATTTTTTATGATTTTGAATAAAATATAAGCAGTGCACACTGTTATTAAACTGACTTATAGCGATGTCATGATGTGAGTATCAAGTCTTTTGCACAGTGCAAAATGTGAGGTCATTATGATGGATAATCAACTAGAACAAGTACGCGACATTTGGGTGAATGCATTTTTTACGGGCAATTATGAAGTTTTAGCTCAATATGAAGATGAGCATTTTAAAGTGGTCTATGAACAAGCTGATCGTGTAGAGAGTAACTATACGCGCTATGAAAAGATCGCGCATGCTGTGAAAAATGGCGTTTGGAAACCTCAAAAACCCGACGTCGAATTTGAAGAATTTGAGTTTGATCGTGACCAAACACGCTGTCAGGTCTTGATCGGTTTGGTTGAAAATCGCCAACAAATCGAAGAAACATGGATCTTTGATCAGGGATGGAAAATACAAGAATTACGGTTTTTAAAGGCGCAAAGAGCTGTATTAAATTAAGGAAAAAGAGCGCAAAAAAGAGGATGGATTTGCCTAAAACAACTGAATAAATAAACAACATTAGCCTGTGGATAAATAAAAATAGCACTTTATATCAGTTGCTAAAATACGTATAATTTTATCCACAGTTGCTTTAAGTATGGTTTTTAAATTTAAAACCATACGTTATTTTTTAAATTTAAATCGGATCTTTTAAATTTATTCCCTCTTTTTAAATTCAAAACTTATTGTGTTGAAAGGTGCATGTCTGAACATGATGGATATTCGCTGTCTGTTGTGAAGGTTATATTTGGCTTTAAGCTGTGAAATGCATGGAAATAGGGCTGTATATAGTTGAATATTCAATTAATTAAGCTAAATTAAACAATCTAATTTTTTGCTTTTTAAGAATATCTAAACAATAAAAATCAATCAATTTATCGCTTTATTTATTAAGAAATAATTTTAATTTCAATCACTTATGATTTCTTAAAATGCTCAGACTATTTGGGTGCATTTCCTATTGAGTTATATGCATAGACCGAAAAGGCACGTTTTTCGAGATCGATTGGTGTTGCAGCAAAGTAAATAAATCAAAATGCTTAAGACATAAAAATGCCCGCCATGCATAAACAGAGCGGGCAGGATGTATGGGGAAAGATTATTCGTTTTCGAATGAGCTTTCGAGCTCTTCAAGTTCCATCATCAGCTCTAGCATTTGTTCTTCAGCTTCACTGACTTGGTTTTTAAGTTCGGTTTGCTCATTCATCAGTTTCATGAGCTCATCTTTACGTGCAGCGTCATATAGGCCAGCATCACCGAGTAAACGTTCAATGTCGAGTAAACGTGGCTGGTGTTTTGCCAGCAGGCTTTCACATTTTTCGATATTTTTACGAATCGGACGCGTTTGTTCACGGCGCTGTGCAGCTAATTTACGTTGCGCTTCTTTATCAACCTTTGAAACGATAGTTTTTTGAGTGCTGACTTTAGATACGATCGGCGCTACGATTCCGCCTTGTTTAATCATTTCTAGGCGCGCTTGGCGTAACCAGTTGGCATAATCGTGAAGATCGCCTTCAAATTCGGTGGATTTTCCAGCATGGACTAAAATGAGGTCATCACACACGCTGGCAATCAGTTGGCGTTCGTGTGAAACCAAGACCACAGCACCTTCATAGTCTTGTAAAGCCATGGTCAGCGCATGGCGCATATCTAAGTCTAAATGGTTGGTCGGTTCATCTAGAATCAACACATTAGGACGTAACCACACGATTAAAGCCAATGCCAAACGCGCACGTTCACCACCTGAGAAGCTCTCGCAAGGGGTATCCATTCGCTCGCCACTAAAACCGAAACTGCCTAAAAAGGCACGTAAGGTCGCTTCACTGATTTTTTTATCCGCAATGCGTGCCAATTGCAGCATTGGGCTGGCCGACTCATCCAGTGAGTCCATTTGATGCTGTGCAAAATAGCCAATATTCAGCAGTTCTGAGGCTTTGCGTTGTCCTGCCAATAAAGGTAAATCACCGACCAACGATTTGATTAAAGTTGATTTACCTGCACCATTCATCCCCAATAAGCCAATTCGGCTCGTCGGGGTGATTTGTATGTTGATATTGGTGGCAATCAGTTTATCGCCATAACCAATATCAGCCTGTTCTAAAGTCAGCAGTGGTGAACTCATTTTAGTGGGTTCACGGAAGCTAAAGGTAAATGGGGTATCGACATGCGCAGGCGCAAGCAGCTGCATCCGTTCCAATTGTTTAATTCGGCTTTGTGCCTGACGTGCTTTAGTGGCTTGGGCTTTAAAACGGTCAATATATTTTTGAATATGTGCCCGTGTTTCGAGCTGTTTTTCATAGGCTTGTTGTTGTTGTGCTAAACGTTCTGCACGAGTGGTTTCAAAGGTGGAATAGTTACCGCTATAGAGGGTGAGTTCTTGATTTTCGATATGCAAAATACGGTTGGTAATCGCATCTAAGAAATCGCGGTCATGCGAAATTAAAATTAGGGTGCCCGTATAGACATTTAACCAATCTTCTAACCATAAAATAGCATCGAGATCTAAGTGGTTGGTCGGTTCATCCAGTAATAATAGATCCGAACGACTCATCAGGGTTCGTGCTAAGTTTAAACGCATCCGCCATCCACCAGAGAAACTCGAAACCAAGAGTTGGTTTTGATGTTCCATAAAACCCAGACCCGCCATAAGCTGAGCGGCTTTAGCGGGTGCGGAATAACCGTTAATTTCGTCGAATCGGCCATGTAAATCAGCCAGTTCAGTGTCAGTTAACTGTTCAGGATGGTTGAGCTGTTGTTGAATGTTCCAATATTCTTCATCACCAGTCAGGACGAAATCAATCGCGGCCATATCTAAGGCTTTTACTTCCTGCGCCATGTGCGCCACTGTCCATACAGCAGGGCGGCTTAGGGTGCCATCATCAGGACCTATCGAGCCTAAGAGCGCAGCAAACAGGGTTGATTTTCCCGCACCGTTGACACCGGTGAGACCAACTTTCCAACCTGGATGGATTTGCATGGAGGCTTTTTGAAATAACACTCGTCCACCACGGCGCAATGAAACTTGATCAAGCTGAATCATGAAACTATCAAATATCAGAAAAAGGTGCGCCTATTCTAATGGATGCGTCAGCAAAAGACTAAACATTCAAAATTTATCTGAACTGAAATCTCTAAGCGTTTCTTTTAAGGGGAGGATGAAACCATTTGACCTTTGGTCGGAAAGCTAAAAGTTGACCTTTTTTGACCTATATTGAGGAATAGCACACAGATATATTTCCCCAGTAAAACAAAAATATGAAGGGATAATAATGAAAAGAAAAGGATTTTTTATTTTATCGACGCTAGCACTGTGCGGCTTCTCAAGTATGGTGCAGGCGAAGCAGCAGGTGTGTGTCTTCGACCTACTGGGTAAAGCAGGGGAGTCTTATAAATTTTTAGAAGAATGGGCTTTGGTCAGTAAAAAATGGGGTGCACAGGTACAGTTGATTTCGTTTCAGGACGAAGATTTGGCCGATAAAGCCTTTCAAAATGATAAATGCGATGCGGTGTATATGACCTCGATGCGCGCGCGCACCTATAACAAGTTCGCAGGTTCGATTGATGCCTTAGGCGGAGTGCCAAGCAATAAAATTGCACAAAAGGCGGTGGAATATGTGTTGGATCCTAGAAATACCAAGCGTATGACCACCACATTACAATGTGAAAACTATGAAGTGGCTGGTATTGGCTTGATTGGTTCAGCCTATATTTTTGTAAAAGACCGAAGTCTAAATAGCATCGAAAAAGCACAAGGTAAAAAATTTGCCATTCTGCATTATGACCGGGCACAACGGGTGATGGTAGAGCGAGTGGTCGCTGTACCTGTGATGTCGGATATTTCCAACTTTATAAAAAAGTTTAATACAGGCGAAGTCGATGTGGTTGCTGCACCTGCATATGCCTATAAACCCTTAGAAATTGAAAAAGGTCTAGGCTCTAAAGGGGCTATGCTTAACTTTCCCGTGGTCAATGTCACTGCAGATTTAATTGTAAGACCCGAGCGTTTTCCTGCTCAATTTGGCGAGCAATCGCGGCAATGGTTTTTACAAAAAATTCCGCAATCCTTTGCTATGGTGCAACGACTAGAAGCTGCGATTCCAAGCAAAATCAAAATGCAGCTCAGCAAGGAAGACAAAGAAAAATATCAGCGCTTGCTACGGGATGGGCGTATTGATTTAACCAAACAAGGGGTTTATGACCCAGGCATGATGCGCGTGCTGAAAAAAAGCCCGTTGTACGGTCGAACGCACCAACTTTGAATGTTCATTGGGTGGTGAATAAGGCGAAAATCTATATTTCTTTGTAATATTAAGCATCATTCATGTAAAACGAATGATGCAGGCTTTTTATTTTAATATAATGAATTTAAAATACTTTTATAAATCATCTGACAATAAAAATTAGAGAAAAGAAAAAAATTTGCCCAATTGACAGTAATTTTTGAGTAAATGCTCTATTTTTTTAATTTTAACTTGCTTAATATTTTGCATGTGTATGGACACCTGTCAAATAACAAAACGAACAAGGACACAAGAATGAAAAAATTAACCCTCGCACTCGCTGCTTTTTCTGCTTTGGGTGTAGCGTCGACAGCACAAGCGGCTAAAGTGGACATCTGTGTATTTGACTTGCTTGGCAAATCCGGTGAGTCGTACCAAATGGCGCAAGAATGGGCTTTGGCGGCAAAAGGCTGGGGGGCTGAAATTAATTTAATCCCTCGTCAAGATGAAGCCGTTGCCGACAACGACTTTAAAGCAGGCAAGTGTGATGGCGTGTTTATGACCGCTATGCGTGCGCGCCAGTACAATAAATTTGTCGGTTCTATTGATGCTTTGGGCGGAGCGCCAAGCAATGCCATTGCACAACGTGCGATTACTTTTGCATTGGATCAGCGTAATGCGGCAAAAATGGTGACCAATCTTGGTGGTAAAAAATATGAAGTGGCAGGGATTGCACCTTTAGGTTCAGCTTTTATTTTTGTACGCGATAAAAGTATTAATTCCATTGAAAAAGCAGCAGGTAAAAAGTTTGCAGTCTTGGGCTATGACGATGCTCAAAAAATCATGGTACAACGTGTCGGTGCGCAAGCGGTGATTTCCGATGTGTCTAACTTTGTGGCGAAGTTTAATAATGGTCAAGTTGATATGGTCGGAGCACCGGCTTATGCTTATAAACCTTTAGAAATTTATAAAGGTTTAGGCACGAACGGCGCCATGTTTAACTTCCCTGTACTACAAGTGACAGCTGACTTTGTGATTCGCCCAGATCAATTCCCCGCAGGCTTTGGACAAAAATCGCGAGATTGGTTTGTGAAAAACCTACCGAAAAGCATCGCGATGATTGGTCGTTTAGAAGCAGGCATTCCTGCAAAATACAAAATGAACCTCACAGCAGAAGACAAAACCAAATATCAAAAAATGCTGCGCGATGGCCGGATGGATATGACCAAACGAGGCATCTATGATCCAGCAATGATGTCGGTGTTGAAAAAAGCCCGTTGCTCGGTGGATAAAGCCAACTTTGAATGCTCACTGGGCGGTGAGTAATTTGCCGAGTGTAATCAAAGAAAGCTCAGTTTAAATTGGGCTTTCTTTTTTGCTTTTAAACGACCGATTTAAATGGTTTTGACGCAGCTAATTTGTATAGCGCGTAGGAAATAAGTAGTTTTGGACCGAGTGAAGTTTCATTCGGGGCATTAAAAAATAACAAAGAGCACAAGTGAAAGGCTCATCACAATAAACAACAATAAGTCAAAAGGAAGATGTATGAAACAGTGGATGAAAAGCCTCAGTGTCGGGACATTAGTCATTTCTGCAACAGCGATGGCACAGGCCAAACAAGTGGTTTGTGTATTCGACTTGGTCGGTAAAAATGGTGATGTGTATAGCCTGATGAAAGATTATCAGTTGGCGGCTAAAAACTGGGGCGCGGATATTGAACTGCGGGTCGGACAAAATGAAGCCGTGATTGCTGAGGATTTTAAAGCAGGAAAATGCGATGCCATTAGTGTTACAGGCATGCGTGGGCGTCAATTTAATTCGTTTACAGGTTCACTTGACGCGATTGGTGCGATTCCCGATCTCAATTTAGCGGTTAAAGTGATGCAAGGCTTAGCCAGCCCCGCTTTTGCCAAATATATGTTGAATGGTAGGTACGAGGTCGCAGGTGTGATTCCTGTAGGGGATGCGTTTTTATTGGTGAATGACCGTAGCATCAATACCGTAGCGAAAGCCGCGGGCAAGAAAATCGCGGTTTTAGACTATGATCAAGCGCAAAAGGTCATGGTTCAACAAATTGGTGCGCAAGCTGTGACTGCCGATGTCACGAACTTTGGTGCAAAGTTTAATAACGGTCAAGTCGACATTATTGGTGCGCCTGCTGCGGTTTTTAAACCCTTAGAGCTACATAAAGGCTTAGGCTCAAAAGGGGCAATCGTGAATTATCCGATTTTACAGGTCACAGGTAATATCATCATTCGTCCAGATAAATTCCCTGCAGGTTATGGACAAAAATCACGGGAATGGGTCAAAGGTCAGCTGCCGCGTGCATTCGGTATCTTGGGTAAAATGAAAGCCGAAATTCCGCAAAAATATTGGATGCAGGTGCCCGCAGCAGATCAACCCGGTTATCAAAAGATGATGCGGGAGCACGAATTGATCTCACCAACCGCGGTATTTACGATAAGCGAATGATGAAACTGTTATGGCAATTCCGTTGTAAGCAAGCGGCGAAAAACTTTGAATGTGGACTACAGGATGAAAATTACAAATAATCTTGAGAAAATTAGTCTGATTTGACTTTAAATATTCAAATAGGGACCATATATTGAGTATGCTATACTCGAAATATGGTCTTTTTGATTTGAAAGACAGCTGAACCGAACTGAGGAATCTAAGATGAATGCCCAAGCACTTGAACTAAGCGACAATGCCGCAAATAAAGTACGTCAATTACGTGACAGTGAAGGTAATCAAGATTTAATGCTTCGTGTATATGTCACGGGCGGTGGTTGTTCAGGTTTTTCTTATGGTTTTAACTTTGCTGAAAACCAAAATGAAGACGACGCAGAATTTATCAATGGTGATGTGAAAATGTTGGTTGACTCATTGAGTTATCAATATTTGGTCGGTTCAGTGGTGGATTATATTGAAGGTTTAGAAGGTTCACGTTTCATCGTGCAAAACCCAAATGCAACAACGACCTGTGGTTGTGGTTCATCTTTCTCGATCTAAGCCTGATCTGATTAAAAAAGCCCTCATGATGAGGGCTTTTTTTATGTGCAATCATTCGTTTTCAATCGAGTTTAATCGCATCGAGTAAGTCAAAAATAATCGTGGTGACATCTTGGCTTAAGTCACGGTTATTAAAAACTTCATAGGCAGTAATGGTGACATCGGTGTCACTCGGTAACAGTTTCTGTTCTTCTTCGATCAAGTCATTGATTGGTAAAAGCGTCTGTTTCACTTCCAGATGTAAAACATCCTTAAACTCTAAATTTTCATCTTCAAGTTCTAACAGCTGCTCATTAAAATAGGGCAATAGAATAGAATGGAGATAAGGTTGAATCTCAACAATATCAAAGATTTCGATATCACGAGTTTCTTCAATCGTACTGATGTGGTCATTTACTTCGATTAAGATATGGTAGTAACTCACATTCGTCTCCAAAGCTTCTAGTGGATATTCAATTATTTACAATAACACGAACCCGAGTCAAGATGTGCTGTGATTGTATTTTATACACACATTAAAATTAGGGAATTATTTTTAGTAATCCATCACTTCAACGGGCATTAAACAACGCAATATCGGCACTTTGTAAACGGAAATGCTGCATATCTTGCTTTTCTAGCATTGGGTACATCAGGGCTTTCGGATCATTATGATGTTTCATGCCGAGGGCATGGCCAAATTCATGCGCTAAAGTCAGACGTAAGTCTTCTTTGGATTCAAACTCATAAATATGAATTTCACGCCCATTGAACAGTCCTTTATCAAATAGACGGGGTTGAAAGCGTTGGTTGAACTGGTCGATGGCCAGATTATGGCCTTGATCTAAGCGGTTCAGTTCATCTACCTTTTGATTGTAGGCATTCACTTGCAGATTAAAGCTGGCAATTTGTTGGTCTAAAACGTGTTGCTGTTGATGCAGCTGCGCCAAACTCTGTTGTACGGCCGCTTGCTGCGAAGCAGGAACTCCGCCGTGCTGGTTATACTGACGGATCATGGCATTATAGTTTTGGCTAAGTTCTTGTAGACTCTGTTTTTGCACATCTAAGGCCCCTGAGTGACGTGCCAGATTTTGTTGCATGGCTTTGAGTTCATTATTTTTTTGACTCAACCCGTGTTCATTTTGTGTCAGTTTAGACAGTTGATCGCGGCGTTGTAACGACTCATCTTGACGCTGGTCATAAATGAGTCGAATACTGAGCCGAGCATTAGGGTCATAGACAAAGTAGTCTTGGCCCAAACCCTGTTTCCAAATGTCTGTGGCTTGCTGGCTAATCTGCTTTAACTCATGTTCACTAAGAGCAAAACGTGGATCGACTTCCGCAATACGATAGCGAATACGTTGATCGAAAGGATGGGTGAGTCGATCCAGCAGGGGATTGAGGCGCAGCTGGGGCTGTTGCATATTTTGATACAGAATCAACCCTAAAAAGCCCAGTAAAGCAAACAAGAGACTTTGACGCATATTTCTTCATATATCTTTATTTTTAGCTACTTTAGCGTAAAAAATACCTTTGCAACATAAAAAATGCGTCTTCTCTGTGGGCTTAAATTATCCCCAGTGCTGTCAGACTTTGTTTGACCAGTTGCTCACGCACGCTGGCTGAAATTCCTGTTTTCATATGCATATTCAAAGCAAAATACACTTTTTCACCTGTTGCTGTTTCGACCCAGCCTGTCCACCAGCCGACTTGCGGTTCTAGGTCCATGCCCCAGCCTGATTTTGCATAAAGTTTATAATTCGGTTTTTGTTCAATCAGCAGCAGGTCTTGTACTGCATGTTGCACGTCGGGCTTAAAAGCGAGTTGGGTATTGGCCAGCTTCTCTACAAAAAGGACTTCTTGAACAGGCGTAATTTGCAGTGGGCCGACTAACCAAAAATTATCGACAACGGTGCCAATCTGTTGATTGCCATATCGAATGCGCTGTACTTCTTTTTGCATTAGGTCTAGACCAATGCGCCGTGCTAGCTCCTGATAAACGGGAACGGCAGATGCTTGCATGGCTTGCCCTAAAGTCATATCTTTTTCCCAAGCAGGGAAGCTGCGCTTTTGACCATCCCATTTAAACACCTCAGTGCTGGTTGCTTTACCATGTTCTAGTCCGATTAAGGCATTCAGCATTTTAAAGGTAGAGGCGGGTACATAGGGTGTCTGAGCACGGCTCAAGTCATTGCCGTAGCTGTGTAAGCCGTGCTTATCCTTAATGACAATCACCCCAGTGGTTTGGAGTTGATCGAAGGCCTGTTGGATCTGCTGCTGCGCACTTTGTTGCTGTTGGTTTTTAGCTGTTTCTACGGAGGGGCTTATTGTGGTACATGCGGAACTGAAGGTTGTAATGAGGGCGATGAATCCAAATTGTAAAGTTTTCATGGGTGGCTAAGATCTAAATTTTTTATCAGCCTAATGTAAAAGTGGACTGTGAAACAACAATATTTAGGTAATAAAAAACCGCGCTTTCGCGCGGTTTTTTATTAAAGAGACAAATTATTTTTTGTCATCTTTTACTTCAGTGAACTCAGCATCTACAACGCCATCGTCCGCTTTTTGTTGTTGACCAGCGTCACCGCCAAATGCATTCGGGTCGAAACCTTCAGCACCGCCTTGACCTTGCGCAGCTTCATACGCACGTTGCGTGATTGGCATGATGATGTTTTGAAGTGCTTCAGTTTTCGCTTTGATGTCTTCTACATCATTTTCTTTAGTTGAAGTTTCAAGCTCAGCGACTGCAGTTTCAACAGCAGTTTTTTCATCGCTTGTTACTTGCTCGCCTAGATCTTTTACTGCTTTTTGAGCAGAAGATACCAATGCATCCGCTTCGTTACGTGCTTTCGCAAGTTCTTCGAACTTACGGTCTTCTTCAGCATTCGCTTCAGCATCTTTGATCATTGCTTCGATTTCAGCATCAGACAAACCTGAGTTTGCTTTAATCTGGATTGATTGCTCTTTACCAGTGCTCTTATCTTTCGCCGATACTTTTAAGATACCGTCAGCGTTAATGTCGAACGATACTTCAATTTGTGGCACACCACGCGGAGCAGGTGGAATGTCGCCCAATTGGAAGTTACCCAACAATTTGTTTTGCTGTGCCATTTTACGTTCACCTTGGAACACAGAAATGTCTACAGCAGGTTGGTTGTCCGCAGCAGTTGAGAACACTTGAGATTTCTTAGCAGGAATCGTGGTGTTTTTCTCAATAATTGCTGTTAACACGCCACCCATGGTTTCGATACCAAGTGTCAACGGAGTAACGTCAAGAAGAAGTACGTCAGTTTTGTCACCAGACAATACCGCACCTTGAATTGCAGCACCCATTGCTACCGCTTCGTCAGGGTTCACGTCTTTACGTGGTTCACGGCCGAAGAACTCTTGTACTTTTTGTTGTACAAGTGGCATACGAGATTGACCACCCACCAAGATTACGTCAGAGATGTCGCTTGTTGAAAGACCAGCATCTTTAAGCGCAATGCGGCAAGGTTCGATTGTACGTTCAACTAAATCAGCCACTAAACCTTCAAGTTTTGCACGTGTTACGTTAATCACTAAATGTTTAGGACCAGTCGCATCAGCCGTGATGTACGGAAGGTTAATTTCAGTTGCATTTGACGAAGAAAGCTCGATTTTTGCTTTTTCAGCTGCTTCTTTCAAACGTTGTAATGCAAGTGGATCTTGTTTCAAGTTGAAGTTTTGTTCTTTCTTGAACTCTTCAACCAAGAACTCGATTAAAGCGTTATCGAAGTCTTCACCGCCAAGGAAGGTATCACCGTTAGTTGATAACACTTCAATTTGTTGGTCGCCATCAAGATCAGCGATTTCAATGATAGATACGTCAAAAGTACCACCACCTAAGTCATAAACTGCAACTTTACGGTCGCCTTCTTTTTTGTCCATACCGAACGCAAGTGCAGCAGCCGTTGGTTCGTTGATGATACGTTTAACTTCTAAACCTGCGATTTTACCCGCATCTTTAGTTGCTTGACGCTGTGCATCGTTAAAGTAAGCAGGAACGGTAATCACCGCTTCAGTTACTGTCTCACCTAAGTAATCTTCTGCAGTTTTCTTCATCTTTTTCAAGATTTCAGCAGAGATTTGTTGTGGTGCAAGTTTCTTGTCGTTTACTTCAACCCAAGCATCACCATTGTCAGCTTTGATGATTTTGTAAGGGACAAGACCGATGTCCTTTTGAACCGCTTGGTCTTGATACTTACGACCGATCAAGCGTTTGATTGCGAATAATGTGTTTTTAGGGTTAGTCACTGCTTGACGTTTTGCAGACTGACCCACCAAGATTTCGCCATCTTTATACGCAATAATCGATGGTGTTGTACGTGCACCTTCAGCGTTGTCGATCACTTTAACTTTGTCGCCTTCAAGTACAGCGACGCAAGAGTTTGTTGTACCTAAGTCAATACCAATGATTTTAGCCATTTGGATGATTCCTCAAAAATTTTTGCAATGTTTTTGCTTGTTATTCGATATGAGAGCCGTTCAATTTTTTTCAAGTGATAATCAAGAAAAAATTTTACAAACTCTCGAATTTATAGAGTTTATGCGCCAACCATGACCATTGCTGGACGAAGCAAACG
The DNA here is from genome assembly GCF_043105125.1 of Acinetobacter sp. TYF_19. Lineage (NCBI taxonomy): Bacteria > Pseudomonadati > Pseudomonadota > Gammaproteobacteria > Moraxellales > Moraxellaceae > Acinetobacter > Acinetobacter sp. TYF_19. Next base: position 5,497 of record NZ_JBICLH010000033.1, on the reverse strand, counting down.
ACCATTTAAGGTATAACCTTTTTGTAATACCGTTCCGATCTCGTTGGCTTTCGCATTTGGATCAATCCCGACTGCTTGATGCAAGTCCGCATTGAAACCATTTGCTGTATCAACTGCGACCACACCAAATTTTTCCAGTGCAGTCAGTAACGATTTCAACGTCAGTTCCACACCTTCAAACATTGGTGTTTTTTCCTCACCCGATGCGCTAAGGGCACGTTCTAAATTATCCACTGAGTCCAGTAACTCTTTTGCGAATTTTTCGAGAACGGTGTATTTATGCTTCTCTGATTCACGTTGAATACGCTCTACACTTTTTTGTGCTTCGTATACAGCATTTGCAGTGCGGGCTTTTTCAAGCTTTAAGCTTTCTTCAAGATTGGTAATTTGAGCTTGTAAATCCTCAACTGAAACTTCAGCTTGCTCCGCTTCAGCTTGAGTTTGCGCTGTTTGTGAATCCGCTTGCTCTTGCCCTAGATCTTGAGCTTCTTGATTGTGCTCAGTCGCCATTGATTTACTCCGTTTAAATGGGTTTTTAAACATGTACAGTCCTTCAGGCATCAGTGTTAACTGGGTTAATCTGAACTGCCATGCGTTATTGAATTCAGGATTACTACAAAAGATCGGGGCAACAGCCAAAAATTCAAGCGGCTTCAGTGATTAATTCATGTATTTTTGGTAAAAAATTGCTGAAATCAGGCTTTCTAGGTGCTTATTCTATCCGAAGGTCCATTTCCAATTCTGCTTGAGTTTTTTTATGTTGAAAAAGGCTAATCGTTACATTGAATTATTTTAATTAAATTTATCTGTTTTACTAATTTTTCGCTTGACCACATAATGAGTTCATCAGCGGTGATCATACTTTGTGGAGAGAGCAAAGTATGGTGACTGCGACCTATTTGCATAGCTTGGGGAAACCCTCTTAATTTAGAGATTTAGGTTTTTGAATAGTACGTCTCCCAAAAGTACTCTATTCGGTGCAAAGGTATAATGCTGTCAGAGTGATTCGAGCTTTGCACTCAAAATTCGATTTTTAAGGCTGTGGTTTCTTTATTTTTGTATGCTTTCTCGAGCTTAATCCGCTTTGGGTTAAGCTTTTTTTTGCTTAAACTTTAAAAATAACATTATTTAATCGTGTATCAGCATACAAGAGTTCTGCAATACTGAAGAGTTGATGGTCTAAGCATAGAGTTCCTATTTATGCTGCTCACCGAAGAAAGAAATAATGCAGAATCAGCATATTAACTTGAGCTGCTGTGGAGATGTAGTGCTAAGGCGGTATTTAGGTCCAATTAATAAAAAATTGCACAAGTTGTACTCGAGTCTGCAAAAACTACAACTCAGTACGTGTGTAAAAGTTTTCAGATTTGACAAAGATAGGCAGGGCAAAGTTTGGCTTTGCTATTTTGTATGACGTAAAAGGAAATGAAAGAATGTTAAATAAGAAAACTGCATTATTGTCTCTAGCGCTTTTAGGTTCAGCATTTACCATTGTGGGCTGTAGCTCAAATGAAACCAGTACAGCACCTGAGTCGGCTCAAGTGACTACTGCACCAGATGCAGCAGCAACCGTTGAGGGAAGTGCTGGAGTCGAAGTTCAAGCAGATCCTGCGGCTCAGATTGAACCCATCCAATCTGCACCTGCGACCACACAACAATAAAGCTTAAAAGAGAACGTTCTCTTACACTCGCTTTGTTAAAGACCTTCACAGGATGCCGTGAAGGTCTTTTTTTTAAGGGTAAATCACTAAAGCTGCTCAGCCGTGTTATTTCATCAGTCTGAAGTGCGATGACGATTTTATCGTTCTTGACCGGAGTTATCCCAACCTTTGTTTTGATCGCGGCGTTGATCATCAGTACGTTGCTTACGATCGTTATGGGATTGTTTGCGTCGATCTTCAGTCCGTTTATGCTCTTGCTCACGACGTTGGCGTTCGGCATTTTGTCGTTGCTGACGCTCAGTAGCATAACGGTTACGTTCTTGGTTTAATCGCTCTTGATCATGCTTTTTCTGTTGCCAGTCTTGATGACGTTGATTAGCGATCCGTTTGCGCTCAGCTTCAATACGTTGCCGTTCTTGTTCACGGTTTTGGCGTTCCCATTCGGCATGTCTTTGGCGGTTTCGGTCTGCCTCGCGACGTTCGCGTTCAATGCGGTTTTGTCGTTGTTGGTATTCCCAACGTTGGCGGTCTCGTTCACGTTCATAACGATCATGCTGGTCGTAGCGTCGATCATCATAATCATAGCGGTGGTCGTAGCGTCCGTCATGATAGCCATCCTCAGGAAAAGCCACACAACCAACAAACAAGGTGCTGATGAGCGAGAGGAATATTATTTTTTTAGTCATCGCAGGTCTCCTTCATAAAAACGGAGTAGCAAAACACTCCTAAATCGGCATAAAAATTGTCAATGACAAGCTCTTAAAAGAAGATTAGCTTATAGGACGTATTGCTATGTATCTTGATGTGAAGACTTATATAAGAGAATGGTCACGTAAGTGCTGATCATGTAGAGAATATGAAGAACGATAAAAGGATATCATTGACATGGGCGTGTTGAATCGCACTTTACAACAATGGACGGAACAAGGCCAAGGCAGTGCGGCACGATTAATTGATCGCTTACCGACAGTAGCACAAGAAGGCTTGGTGAAAGCGCTGGGTTATCCTCACCAGTTTGAACAATTAGATCCCTTTATTAAATGCTTAATGGCAGCTCAATATAAGCAAGGCAAATCGGGCTTTATTTTTGAAGACTACCATCGTTCGCGTAAATTGTTTGATCATCAAATTCAAATGTTGACCGCGAAACCCAGCGCGGTAAAACAAGTGGAAGATTTACGTCTACCTTTACAAAGTGGAACTGTGTTTGCACGGCATTATCATCCTGCACCGAATAAGAAACTTCCGATGCTGGTGTTTTATCATGGCGGCGGCTTTGTGGTTGGCAGTCTCGACAGTCATGATGAAGTCTGTCGCTTACTGGCGATCCATGCCAAAGTACAGGTGCTCAGTATTGACTATCCTTTGGCACCAGAAGTTGGCCCGCATTTATTGATTCAATCTTGTGAAGATGCTTTGGCTTGGGTCTATCAAAACCGTCGTCAGTTCAAAATTTTGAAAAACCGAATTGCGGTGGCAGGCGATAGTGCAGGTGGCAATATCAGTGCCGTGGTGGCGCAGCGAACTGCTGCAAAAGCTTATGCGCCAAGTGCACAACTGTTAATTTATCCTGTAGTCGATTTCAAAAGTCGCCATCCATCGTTCTTTGCTTATAAAGATGGACTGACCTTAACGGGGCAAGATGTCGATAGAGTGACCTCGTTGTATGCTGAACAACATCAGGTAGCTCTGGATGATCCTATTGTTTCGCCGACTTATGGCGTATTAAAAAGTGTCGCACCCGCTTTTGTCATCACCGCAGGTCATGATTTATTGCATGATGAAGGTGAAATTTATGCCATCAAATTAAAGCAGCAGGGCAATAAGGTTTATTATCAGAATTATCTAGATCAACCCCATGGCTTTGTGAACTTCACCATCATTTCTCGTCGGGCAAAAAAAATCACCATAGAAATGGCAAAGAATTTTAGAAAATTTTGGGATAAGAATGCCAAATAAAGATGCATGAATTTTCAAAAGAATGTTTCACGTGGAACATTTTTTTTTATTTAGAGCGGATTTTGGCTTCTGGAAAAACAAGCTGAAAGCTTGGGACATAAAAACTTTGTAGAGCCTTGGCCTGTCCAAAGTCTGGAAAGAGGGTGGTATGGTTTTGCCATTCAAATTTTTTCAGTTTCATTAGCTTCGCGCGAAACTGTGGAGAAAACTCATAACGTTGACCTTGCCACGCTTGCTGTATTTTGAGCATGGAACGTGGAATGTGATGACTATTAATATAAAACGGACGTGCTTTTTTACATTGGGTGAGTGTTAAACACAAGGTTTGGTCTTGAGTGCTGACTTGACATTGTGTTGTTTCGTGCTGCGTATGCCAGTCAAACTGAGCGAACTCTTTCGGAATACCCCAAAGCTGTTGACCATGTTCAACTGAAATCTGTGTAGACACATAAATTTTAGGAATCGAGCTTAAACGCCGTTTGCTCAGTAAAGGATGGTCAAGCAAAAGCAGTTCATCATAAGGTCCAACAGGAGATTGATGATAACGCACCAACATGACTTGAACCACACGACCAATCGGGGAAGGAGCGATACGAAACGTTTTATATTGCCGGATAAATTGCGGACTGATCCAATAATTCAAAATAAAAGCTTCACCTTGTAAATGCCAAGGCGGAAATTGACTCAATTGAGACAGGGCTAAAGCTTCATTCATCGTTATTCTCGTTTTCTTAGAAGAAGTAGTGTTTTATTTATACTGAACGATTAATATACCGAAATCTAATAACATCTGAATGCTGTGAGTAACGAAATGTTAAAGAAGAGTTTAGTTGCAGTGGCGGCTACATGTATGAGTATGGCGGTCATGGCAAATAACACGATTGTTGAAATGAAAACATCAATGGGCAACATCGAAATTGAACTGTTTAATGATAAAGCACCAATCTCAGCAAAAAACTTTGAAGACTATACGAAAGCTAAGTTTTATAACGGCACGATCTTTCATCGCGTCATTCCGGGTTTCATGGTGCAAGGTGGGGGCATGACTGCTGACCTTGTGGAAAAGCCAACCCGACCAGCCATTCAAAATGAATCAAGCAATGGTTTATCGAATAAACGTGGCACTTTGGCGATGGCACGAACCAACCTACCGCATTCTGCAACCAGTCAGTTCTTTATTAATGTGGTGGATAATAACTTTCTAGATAGAAGTACCAATAACGCAGGTTATGCGGTTTTTGGTCAGGTCACTAAAGGTATGGATGTGGTAGATAAAATCACTAAAGTACCGACAGGACGTGCAGGGCCACATCAAGATGTACCGAAACAACCTGTTAAAATTCTCAGTGTGAATATTAAAGCAGCAGCAGTGCAAAAGTAATGAAAAAAGAGAGCAGAAATATTAAATCTATATTTCTGCTTTAAAATTATTGAGTTAGGCGTAAGGTTGTATGTTTTTGAACCTTTTTAGTGCATAAAAATACAACACCCGATAAAACAACTAGTTAAAAGCACTTGCAAAGCTTTAGAAATCCTCTAGAATGCACCCCATACCGACGAGATAGACGGAAACGAACGAAGCACGAAGTGCTGAGTTGTTGAGTATATTGAGTCCAGCTTCTAGCACTGACGAGGTGTTAGAAAGATCATTAAGAGATTATGAAGAACAACTTGTGTGGATTTTTACTAATTGATCGATCGAAAATATTTCATTGATTGATGGTAGAAATTACTCGAAGTTTATTTGAGAAATATTTGTCAGAAAATTGATGAGCCAAGATTTGTAGCCATAAGCTACTAATGATTTTAACTGAAGAGTTTGATCATGGCTCAGATTGAACGCTGGCGGCAGGCTTAACACATGCAAGTCGAGCGGG